>JAFWPM010000038.1 GCA_017509565.1 Kiritimatiellia bacterium
GCCGCCGTCGTCGCCGCCGATCCCGGCGCCGCGCCGGCACCGGTCTCGCTCGTCCCCTTCGGCGCGACCACGCTGCGCACGACATGCTTCCCGACCGCCTTATGAAAACGCCCGCCATCCTTCTCGCCGCCGCCATCGCCGCCATCGCGGCGCATACGAGTTTTGTGGCGGCGGCCCCGTCCGCCGCCCTCGACTGGCACCTCCCGCCCTATGCCACGCTGGACGGCGACATCCTCACCGTCGATGTGCCGCCGGAGGCCGCCCGCCAGGGGTGCCGCGTCGAAGCCGAAATCGACCTCTCCGCCTTCGACGGCATGGCCTTCGAGGCGCAAATTGAGGCGTCCGGCGAGCGCATCGCCAAGCCCCACGCCGCCTGGAACGGCCTGAAGTTCCAGTTCGAGTACAAGGACCCCGACTCCGGCGAAACCTTCTACCCCAACACTCCTTCGCGGCTTGGCGACTTCCCCCGCCAGACGCTCCGCGTCCGCGATTCGCTCTGCACCCAAAAGCGCGACGCCCGCATTGTCCTCGGCCTCCAGGACACGAGCGGCAGGGTCGTCTTCGACCTCGCCACCCTCCGCATCCGCGAATGCGCCCCCTACTGGCCCGTCACCAACCAGACCCACCGGTGCGAATATTCGGCTGCGACAGCAACAGTTCCCGTCCCATCAGTCCCAGATGTCATTCCCACACACCAGCCCCTCAGGGGCTGCATGTCTCCGGGGCGAGACATGACCGAGGATGACTTCCGCACCCTCCACGGCTGGGGCGCGACGCTCCTGCGCTACCAGATGGTCCGCGACTGGGGAAAGACCGGCGCCAACCGCGACCTCGCCGAATATGAGGCGTGGCTGGAGGGCCGACTCGCGCACTTCGAGTCGTTCGTCCTTCCGATGTGCCGCAAATACGGGCTGAAGGTTGTCCTGGACCTGCACGTCACCCCCGGCGGGCGCAACGGGCGCAACGAGTTCGCGATGTTCTTCGAGCGCGAATACGCCGACTGGTTCGTCGATTTCTGGCGGCGGACGGCCGCGCGCTTCGCCGGCAACGCCGACGTGATCTACGGCTACGACCTCTGCAACGAGCCGGTGCAGAATGACGAGGCCCTCCCCGGTTGCGACTTCTGGAGCCTCCAGCGCCGCGCCGCCGAGGCAATCCGCGAAGTCGATCCGGAGACGCCCGTCATCGTCGAAACAAACAACTGGGACGTGCCGTCGGCATTCGGGATGCTATCGCCGCTGGCGCTCGTGAACGTGATCTACGAAGTCCACGTGTACAACCCCATCCAATTCACGCACCAGGGCATCATGGCGCACCCGATGGGCGCCGCCTATCCCGATCCCGCCCGAGGTTGGAACCGCGAATACCTGCGGCGCGTCCTCGGCCCGGTGCGCGCGTTTCAGGAGAAGCACGGCGCCAAAATCTACGTCGGGGAGTTCAGCGCCGCCGCGTGGGCCCCCGGCGCGGACCAGTATCTTCGCGACTGCATCGCGCTCTTCAACGAATACGGCTGGGACTGGACCTACCACGCCTTCCGCGAGTCGCCCGTCTGGGACGTCGAAAAGGCCGGACCGCGCTTTCCCGAGATGGCGCCAGACCCCGGCACCCCGCGAAAGCGGGCGCTGCTTGACGGATTCCGACGTTAGCGGCGGCGCCGCCGCCCCTGCGTGGCATTCATGCATCCTGCACCGAAGGTGCATTTATGCTAAAATATACTCCTATTTGGAGAATAAATCATGATTAAGGCATGCGACCTCGCCCGCAACGGCATCGTGTCGATTGGCGGAGCCCCATACATCGTTGAAGAGCTGAAGGTTTCAACACCCAGCGCCCGCGGCGCGGCTGCGATTTTCCGCTTCCGTTTCCGCAACCTCATCACAAAGACCAAGCTCGACCAGGCCTGCCACGGCGACGACAAGTTCGACGAACTCGACTTTGAAAAGCGCCCCGTCCAGTTCCTCTACCGCGAGCAGTCCGGCGTATACACCTTCATGGACACCGAGGACTATTCGCAGTTCTCCCTCAACGCCGACGAGCTCGGCGACCAGGTCTATTTCCTCGTCGAGGACATGGAGGACATCAAGGCCCTCATCGTCAACGGCACCCCGGTGGCGATAGAGCTGCCGCCGAATGTCGTTCTGAAAATCGCAGACTGCGAACCAACGATGAAGGGGCAGACGGTCACCGCCCGCACAAAGTCGGCCAAGTTGTCGACGGGCCTCTCCGTCCAGGTCCCCGAATACATCACCCCAGGCGAAATGGTCAAGATTGACACCCGGACAGGCGATTTCCTCGGAAGGGCGTAGGAGGGGCAAATGGGCAAGACAAAGATAGTCGCGGTGGCCAACCAGAAGGGCGGCGTCGGCAAGACTACGACGGTGGTGAACCTTGCGGCCGCACTGGCCGAAATGAAGCGCACCGTCCTGGTCATAGACCTGGACCCGCAGGCTAACGCCACATCCGGCCTTGGGCTGACGCCCACGGCCGGGGTAAGCCTCTACCCTGTCCTCACGGCCGCCGCGGAGGTGGCCGACATAATCCAGCCCACCCCCTTCGAAAACCTGAACATCATCCCGTCCGAGGTTGACCTCGCGGGTGCGGAAATCGAAATCGCCCGCCGCGAGAACCACCTCGAAAGCGTCAGGATCGCCCTCAAGCCCGTGATGGACTCGGGCGTCTTCGACTACGTCATCATGGACTGCCCACCCTCGCTCGGCATCCTCATGACGGCATCGCTCGCCGCCGCCGACTCGGTTATTGTGACCATGCAGTGCGAATACTACGCACTGGAGGGCCTGTCCGTGATAACAAGCCTGATCGACAGGCTCAAGGCGAACGGCGCAAACCCCGATCTCTCGCTGGAGGGGATTCTCATGACCATGTTCGACGGCCGGACGCGCCTGGCGCAGGATGTCGTGACCGAGGTCAGGGGCCACTTCGGCAAGAGCGTATACAGCAGCGTGATACCGCGCAGCATCCGCGTCGGCGAGGCGCCGAGCTTTGGCCGTCCGGTCATACACTACGCGCCACAGTCCTCGGCCGCCCAGGCATACCGCGCATTCGCCAGGGAATTCGACAAACGCGCAAGGGGCAAGTAGGCCATGGCGCAGAACGACCATGAAAGGCAAACGCCGGGAGAGACCGGCATCGACGAGTCCACGCTGGCATTCGAGCGCGAGAAGCTCGTGCTGGAGCGAGAAAGGCTCCTACTTGAGCGCGAGAGGCTTGAGACCGAGCGCCTCCGCCACAAGCAGACGGTGGAGCTGACCAACGGCGCGGCCGGACGTGTCGTCCTACCCGCGACCTCGTTCATGCTGACAATACTCGTGGCGCTCCTGCTCGGCGGCACCGTCGGCGCCTGGATCGGGGCGTCGCAAATGCGCCCCGACTCCGCGACCATCGCGGCATCGGTCGCCCGCGCCATCGAGGCCCAGTCGCTTGTCGAAGAGGCCGGCGGCACAAACGACGTCGGCACCGCCGGCGCCGGCATATTCCGCCCTGTCCGGCGCCTGTCACGCGGCGCCGGCTACCTCCTAATCCTTGACTAGCCACATCCCATGCCATCCCCATTCAAAGCCTACGACATCCGCGGCGTCTACGGCCAGGAAGTGAACGAAGATCTGGCGTACCGCATTGGCCGCCACCTCCCCTCCCTCCTGAATGGCCGCCGCGCGCTAGTAGGGCGCGACGCGCGCCTGTCATCGCCCTCCCTTGCGGAGGCCCTGCTTCGCGGCCTCGCCGACTCCGGATGCGACGCCGACTCCATCGGCCTCGCCTCGACGCCGCTGGTCTACTTCCTTACGGCCGAACTCGGCTACGACTTCTCCATCCAGGTCACGGCGTCGCACAACCCGGCCGAATACAACGGCTTCAAGATCTCGCGGCGCGGCGCAATCCCTGTTGGCGGCGATTCCGGGCTGGCCGACCTGGAACGCCTCTGCGCCGGGCCCGCCCCCGCGCCTGCCACCGCAAGGGGGCGGATTGCCGAACGCGACCTGCTGCCGGTCTTCCTCGACTTCCTCGCCCCGCACACAGACGGGTTCCACAACCTCAGGATCGTCGTGGACTGCTCAAACGGCATGGGCGCACTTTCCGCGCGCACAATTTTCGCCAAGTGCGACGCCACCTTCATTTCATCCGAAATCGACGGCTCATTCCCCGACCACCCGCCGAACCCGCTCGAAGAGGCGGGGCGCGCCCCGCTTGCGGCGGCCGTTCGCGCCACCGGCGCCGATCTCGGGCTTGTGTTCGTCGGAGACGCCGACCGCGTGATGTTCGTGGACGAGCGCGGCGAGTTCGTCCGCCCCGACCTGATGATTGCGCCAATAGCGATGCGCTTCCTGCGGCAGGCCCCGGGCGCGCCAATACTGCATGACATACGCACTTCGCGCGGCGTAACCGAATTCCTGCAGGAGAACGGCGCCCGGCCCTTCATCTGGAAGGTCGGCCACGCTTTCGCGAAAATGAAGCTCCGCGAGCTTAACGCGCCTTTCGGCGGGGAGTTCGCCGGACACTACTACTTCCGCGAATTCCACTGGTGCGACTCGGGCGAACTCGCCGCGCTCTTCGCCCTGCGCGAAATAGCCGCAGCCAAGGAGTCCGGGAAGTCATTCTCGGAATTCATGGCGCCCGTGGACCGCTACGCCAACTCCGGAGAACTCAACTTCAGGATCGACGACAAGGACGCCGCCATGGCCCGCGCCGTCGCCGCCGTCGAGGCCGAGGCGGCGCCGTCGCGCCGCCTTGACTTCGACGGCGTCCGCCTCGACTACCCGGACTGGTGGATGTCGCTCCGCAAATCCAACACCGAACCCTACCTCCGCCTCATGGCCGAAGCCCGCACCCCAGAACTCCTGGCCGACCGCGTCGCCTTCGTCAAGCGCCATCTCGCATAGCCGGCGACGCGACTAGGGCACCTCACCCAACATGAACGTCAGAATCGAAGAAACATGGCGCTCGCGCCTCCAGCCGGAGTTCGACAGCCCCTACTTCGCCAAACTGGCCGAATTCGTCCGCTCCGCCTACAAGGCCGGAACCGTCTACCCGCCTGGATCGAAGATTTTCGAGGCTTTCAACCTGACCCCCTTCGACGCCGTAAAGGTCGTGATCATTGGCCAGGACCCGTACCACGGTCCCAACCAGGCGCACGGGCTCTGCTTCTCCGTCCAGCCGGGCATCCAAACCCCGCCATCGCTGGTCAACATCTACCATGAGCTGGAAACGGAGTACGGGGTCTCGTTCGCCAACAGGAACGGCGACCTGCGCCACTGGGCGCGGCAGGGCGTGCTGCTCCTCAACGCGACGCTGACAGTCGCGGCGGGCCAGGCCGGCAGCCACCAGGGCAAGGGCTGGGAACAGTTCACCGACGCCGCGATACGTCTTCTCGCCGAGGAACGCCGGAATCTCGTGTTCCTGCTTTGGGGGTCGTTCGCCCAGCGCAAGGGGGCGTTCATCGACCGAAGCCGCCACCTGGTTCTCCAGGCCCCGCACCCGTCGCCACTTTCAGCATTCCGCGGCTTCTTCGGCTGCAACCACTTCCGCCTGTGCAACGACTACCTTGCCGCCCACGGGCAGACGCCGATACAATGGTGATAAAGTTCCCAGCGGAGTTGCCCATCTGCGCCTGGCGCGGTGCCATCGAGGGCGCCGTGCGCAAAAGCCAGGCCGTCATAGTCTGCGGCGAGACAGGATCGGGGAAGACTACCCAGATTCCCAAAATGCTTCTCGAAATGGGGCTTGGCGAGCACGGGACGATCGCCTGCACCCAGCCCCGCCGACTCCCGGCCGTGGCAATGGCTCGCCGCGTGGCCGCCGAGCTCGGCACGGAACCGGGGGGACTCGTCGGCTTCCAGCACCGCTTCGCGCGCAACATCTCCCCGGAGACGCGCGTCAAGTTCATGACCGACGGCGTCCTGCTCTCCGAACTGCGCCGCGACCGCCTGCTTTCCAGATATTCGGCCGTGATTGTCGACGAGGCCCACGAACGCTCCCTGAACATCGACATCCTCCTTGGCTTCCTACGGCGCATCATGGCGCGGCGCCGCGACTTGAAGGTCATAGTTTCGTCGGCCACGCTCGATGTCGGCCTCTTCGCCGAATTCTTCGGCGGCGCCCCTGTCATCTCCGTTCCGGGCAAGATGTTTCCCGTCGAAATCCGCTATTCCACACCGGCCGACCCCGGCGACGCGGATCTTTCGGACGAAATACTCCGCGCCACGCTCTCACTGCCCCGCGAGGGCGACATCCTCGCATTCCTTCCCGGCGAACGCGACATCCGCGACGCGATCGAGGCCCTTTCGCAGCCCGGCGCCGGCACCGAGCACGACGACATCATGCCGCTGATGGCCACCCTTCCGCCCAGTGAGCAGCAACGGGTCTTCCGCCCATCCGCCAGGCGCAAGATAATCCTCTCCACCAATGTCGCCGAAACCTCGCTCACCATCCCCGGCATCCGCCACGTCATCGACTCCGGCCTGGCGCGCGTATCGCGCTACATCCACCGCTCCGGCATCCAGCGGCTACAGGTGGAGCCAATCTCAAGGGCTTCGGCCAACCAGCGCGCCGGACGTTGCGGGCGCACGGCCCCCGGCATCTGCATCCGGCTGTATTCCGAGGAGGACTTCTCCCGCCGCCCCGAATTCACCACGCCTGAAATCCTGAGGTCGTCGCTGGCCGGGGCGGTGCTGTCCATGCTCGGCCTCGGCATCCGCGACATCGATTCCTTCCCCTTCGTGACCCGGCCCGAACCGGCAATGCTCCGCAACGCCGTTGCCGAACTGCGCGAACTCGGCGCCATAGATGACGACCCGCGCGGCGGCATTCGCATGACGCCCGTTGGCCGGCGTCTTTCCGAGATGCCCGTGGAGCCGCGAATCGGGCGCATGATCATCGCCGCGGCCAAGGAGCGCTCCGCGGCGTCGGTTATTCCAATAGCGGCCTTCCTGTCGTGCGAGGACCCGCGGCGCCATTCCATCGAGGACCGCGACGCCGCCCGCCAGGCTTACGCGAAGTTCAAGGCCCCGAATTCCGACTTCGCGGTCATCCTAAAAATGTGGCAGTGGTGGCGCAAGGAGTCCGAGGGCCTTTCCCAGAACCGCCGCCGCAAGCTCTGCAAGGCCAACTACCTCTCGTTCAACCGCATGAACGAGTGGCAGGAGACCTGCGCCCAGCTCGCCCGCACCGCCACGCAGATGGGCATCGACGCGGACGGGGACGCCGGCGGCGACGCCGGCATCCACCGCGCCCTGCTCGCCGGGCTTCTCTCGCGCATCGGCAAGTACCACGACGGCGACAGAATCTACCGCGGCGCGCGCGGCGCATCCTTCGCGATATCCTCCTCCTCAATGCTGAAACGCGCCACGCCCCCGTGGATCATGGCGGCGGAGATCGTTGACACCCAGCGCCCCTTCGCGGCGACAGTCTCCGCAATTGACGGGGAATGGCTGGAGGAAATCGGGGCGCACCTCTGCCGCCACGCCTACCGCGCGCCGGAATGGGATCCGGAGACGGGCTTTGTCCGCGCGCTTGAGGACGTCACCCTTTTCGGGCTCCAGATCGTCTCGGGCAGGCGGTGCGACTACAGCCGCGTGGATCCCGACGCCGCGCGCGACATCTTCATACGGCGCGGCCTCATCGACGGCGACATTCCATCCCCGCCGAAAATCGTCGCGGCCAACATCGAGGCCGTGGGCCGAATCCGATCCGCCGCCGGCAAGGCGCGCCGCCCCGAACTCTTCGACGAAGACGCGCTGGCCGACTACATCGGCGCCTCGATGCCTAAAACCGTGCGCTCCATGCCGGCGCTGCG
The DNA here is from genome assembly GCA_017509565.1 of Kiritimatiellia bacterium. Taxonomy (GTDB): domain Bacteria; phylum Verrucomicrobiota; class Kiritimatiellia; order RFP12; family JAAYLN01; genus RGIG5952. The sequence continues at coordinate 7,808 of JAFWPM010000038.1, forward strand.
CCGCTGGATCTCCACGGCATCCGCAAAAGAACTCTCCGACTTCAGGATCGACCCGGCGCGGTGGCTCCCTGAAAACCTGCCGGACGACGCCGACTTCCCCGACGCAGTCGTGGCCGGCGGCGTCCGCTTCCCGCTCGAATACCGCGACGGAGGCGGCGACGACGACGGCATCACGTGCGTCGCGCGCCGTTCAAAGGCGCACCTCCTGCGCGCGTGGCGCCACGACTGGCTCGTGCCCGGCCTGCTCCGCGACAAGATTTCATGGATGATCTCGTGCCTGCCATCCGCCCAAAGGCGCCTGCTCGGGCCATCCGAGGAGGCCGTGGCGCGCATCGTCTCCCACATCCGCCCGGGCGAGCGCCCGCTTGCCGAGGCCGTCGCCGCCGCAATCTCCGAAGACTGGGGCATCCCCGTCCGCCCGTCGGCCTGGGATGGCATCCGCACCCCCGCCGCATATTCCGTCCGGTTCGTCATAGTGGACGGCCCCGGGCGCGGCATCGTCGCGGAGGGACGCGACCTTGACGCCGTCCTCGCCCAGGCAGGAATAACCATGTCGCCAGAGACGGGCACACATTCCACGGCGCCCGCCAAGCATTCTTCATGGGACTTTGGCACCCTAGCGCCAGAGACACAATCCATAGTATCCGGCTGGAAGATCTGCCGCCACACAGCCCTGAAGGACTGCGGCGACGGCGTGGAAATCGTCGCGCTCGACACCGCCGCCGAGGCCGAGCGCGTTTCGCGCGACGGCCTCGCGCGCCTCCTCGCGCTCTCGCTTGGCCCCCGCGCGGCATCCCAGCTGCGCCTTCCCAGGCTCCCCTTCCAGACCGCCCTCCACCTCGGGAAAATCGGGTATTCCGAAAAGGACATCCCACAGGACATACTCTTCTCAGCTGTCAAGGAGGCCGCCGTCCTGAACCGCCCGCCGGTATTCGACAGGGCCGCCTTCGAAAGCCGCGCCAGCGGCCTTGCCGGCGGGCTGTCCCCGATTCTCGCCGAAATCATCCCGATAGCAACAGAATCGCTTTCCCGCGCCGCCGCAATCGCGCTGGAACTGGAAAGCGACACGCGCCTCCCCACATCCGCAAGGGAAGGCATATCTGCGCAGCTCACATGGCTCGTTTTCCCGCATTTCATCAAGGCCATCCCGCTTACGCGGCTTCGCCACTACCCTCGCTACTTAGATGCAATCACCGTCCGCATGGAACGCGCCAGGCTGAACCCATCGGCCGACGCCAGGCGCCAGGCCGAGGCGGAGGCATACTGGGAGCGCTACCGCTCTCTCGTGGAAAATCCGCAGGAACTCAGGTTCGCCGACATGGCGTCGCTTGTCGAATACCGCTGGATGGTCGAGGAACTCCGCGTTTCGCTCTTCGCGCAGGAATTGAAGACGCCCGTCCCCGTCAGCGCGAAACGCCTTGACGCCCTTTGGGCAAAGACCCTGCGCCGTGGCGGTTCATAAACCCATGTGTCGTCAGAAAACAAGCCGCAGTTAACAACATAAGGGAGACACCCTTCTTATATGGATATAACTGGCGACATTCGACAGCCGACGACCGACAGCCAGCCGACCTTAGACCTTCAAACCTTGGACGGTGTTAACAAAATA
>JAFWPM010000039.1 GCA_017509565.1 Kiritimatiellia bacterium
CCCCAGCCGCCGAGTGTCAGATTGTTGATAGTCCCGGACGACAGCGAATCGAAGGACTGATACCCGTTCCCAGATGTCGGGATGGTTGTGCCGGGGAAGACAATGGAAGCATTCTTCTCGCCGTTCGTGACGATCATCGTCGCATAGCCCACGGGATCGTTGGCGGGAACCGAGACATTTGGATCCTTTAGGAAAGAACGGAAATCTATCGTATTGCCGTATGTTGATACCGCGTAATTGTTGTAGCTTCCGGACAGGATGTATTGATGCGAGCCGGACGGAATGTTCTGTTGCGATGGAATCGTCGTGGCGAGGAGCTGCATCGTGGAGTTTGCCGCCTTGTCCCGCCCGAACGGAACCATGAACGACGACCTGCCGGCGAAGAAGAATCCGTCGTCCATCCAGGAACTGGAATCCGTTCCCAAAACGAGCGTGGAGTCAGAGCCCGTGCCAAGGTTCACCCATTTCGTCGCCGTAGAATCGTGGTCGGCGGTGGCGCCTGCGTTGCGGATGCCGTCAAGGAAGATGCACAGCCCGTCCTGAACGTAGTCGTCCACGTCATAGACCTTGAACTGCCCTTCGCCTTCCGGCCGGGCGTACTGCCAGGTGAGCCGGACTAGCCCGGACGCAGAGGCATCGTAGGAATTGCCGGAGCGGTTCTCCGCCGCGCCCCAGGCAGAGCCATTCCATGTTTCGAGTGTGTAACCGCTCAGGACATAGCGCGCGCCATTCACGGTTCGCGAGGCCGGGGCGGTGAAAGTGTAGCCCTCCGCGTCAAGGGCGAAGTGGTCGTCCGCGACGCCCGGAATGGTGACAGCGACGACAACGTTCGTGACAGGAATCGGCGCACGGCAGGAACGCCCGAAATAGCGGGCCTCGTCGATCATGCGGTTGTAGGCCACCTCGGTGTCGGAAAGGCAGCGGTCGTAGAAGCGCACACTCTTGATTGTGCCCTTAAACATTTCATCGGTACGCGGATAGTGTCCGCCGAGGCAAACACCATTATTGAGCGTTTTCGCCGTCGGCGTCTTGGTTGTGGAGACTGCATGGCCATTCTTCCAGCCCGACTTATTCCAGGGCGCCGTCGTTCCAGCGAACATCACGCCATTGGTGACGTCGAGGATCGCCGTGGCGTATGAATGGCGCTCCTGCGCTCCATTCGCTGTTGCCAGCGTCGGAAGGATGCTCGGACGGGATCCAGTCCCATTTTCGCAGACAAAATAGTAGGAATTCGTCCACCCATTCCAGTTGTTGCTGCGGATACCAACCGAACAAGTCTGCCACTCACTGGCACCGTATCCGCAAAAAATGTAGCCGATTCCATCCTGATCAACTGAGTTTGCGTCCACCAGCGTTTGAACCGAAAACTTTGTGGGGTAAGTGAAAGACTGGGATTCCCTAAACACCGCGCCCTTGTCGAACACGAAGCCGTTATCTGTCCACAAACCCTTCGCCGCATCGTTGTTCCATGCCGCCGCCGTCGCCGCATTCGAAGCCCCCGCCGTGCCGTTGGTGCTGTAGCGCACCATGTCATAAGTGCCTGGGTTGGCGCAGTTGACCCAGACCAGGGCGTTCGGGTCGTGCGGCGCGTTCGGGCCGGCGTTGCGGATGCCATCGTAGTTGACGACCAGGCCGTCCTGCACGTAGTCGCCGACGTCGAAGGCCTTGAAGTCGGGGTTGTCCCAGTATTTGATTCCGGCGGAGGCCGTGGCTTGGCCGAGAACGGCCAGGCAACCTAAAGCAGCTAAGTTGGTCTTTTTCATGATGTCCCCTTTCGTGGCGCGTCGGCTAAAGGCGGCATGCCCAGCAAAACGCAAGATGATTATACTACGCCGCCAAACAAAAAGTCTCAATTTTGAACCAACTTTTTGCAATATCTCCGGACGGATTCAGAACCTCCTGGAGTTGCGCTTGCGCCAGTCGCGCATGGATATCTTGAAGCGCGAGCGGAAAAGCGCGTCGAGCGTCCGGTCGCATCCGAAACCGCACAGGCCGGGAATGGCGCCGATGGCGGTGTCGGTCCGGGAGAGCAGCGTGCAGGCCTTTTCGAGGCGGACGTGCAGGATTTCGTCGAGGACGCTGTGTCCTATCGCCTCTCGGAAACGGCGGTTGAAATTCGTTTTCGATGTCGGGAATCGGGAGATGAGCTCCCGTGCCGTAAGGCCGTCGCAGGCTTCGTGGCGGATGGTCTCCACAGCCTGAAGGATCCATGACTCGTGGCGTCCGTGGCCGCTGGTGGACTTGCGACGGACAGTGAGCAGCGGTCCGAGGATTGCGTTCTTGGTGCCCACGCGCGAAAGTCTGTCGCCAATGGCATTGGCGGCGATGAAGCCCTCGCGCTCGAAATCGAGCTGGATCGAGGAGATGGGGGGGGATGCTCCCTCGCACAACTCCGTGAAGTTGTCCACGGAAAGGAGCGTGAGGCTCCGGGGGATATGGCGTCTGGCAAGGTGCGCGGCCTCGGCAACGCGGACCGCGACCTGATCGCTTACGGCGAAAACCGCACAATGTTCCGGGAGCGCCGCGAGCCACAGGGCAAGCCGGGCGACAAACCCGCCCCAGGCTTCACCGGCAGAAGCCGGCTTGGAAGGGAAAACGTGGCACTTCGCGCTGGCGGCCGCGACGGCGGCCCGGAAGGCGCGGATGCGTCGCCGCGACCAGTCGAGCGGGTTCTTGAATCCGACAACGGCGTAGCAGGACGGCCTCCCGGCGGAAAGTTCGCGGAGCGCCGCCTTGGCGATGGCGTCGGCATCGAAGCGGAAATTGGGCTTTTGCCCGGTTTCTCCGGGCAGGTACCCGATGTAGGAGACAGGGATACCCCGGAACAGGCGCGGCGGGAGCGGCGCGGACCGCCCGACGCCGTCCACCACGCATCCGACTGGACGGTGGCGACGCAGGATTTCCGGGAGTTTTTCCGGAGTGGCGTCTTCAGGCGCGACCGGTTCGGCCTCCCAGCCGCGCGCGGCGCAGTACCGCCTTATCCCGGCCAGTTTCCTGGTATGGCTGGGATTGCCCGGGATCATGGAGAGGTAGAGGACTTGCGGACGCATTCGTTCACTTCGTTGCGATTCGTTCCGGCGGGCGCCGGACTTCATCTGCGTGGCTGGCGCAAAGCCGCCGCCCGCGCCATGAGGAAGTATATCGAGACTATCCCGAAGCGCACCAGCGCGTGCGCCAGCGTCTGTGGCGCGAAGCGCCCAGCGTCGCGGGCTGCTATTTCGAACTCCTCGCGGAACTGGCGGCGGAACTCGCTGCCGCTTATCGATCCCGGATGCCACCGGAACGAGGCGAGCGGCGGGCCGGGAATGGCATACGCCCCGCCAAGGCGCCAGAGCCGGAGGGTCCAGTCGTAGTCGAACGCGGCGCGAAGGTCGGTCCGCAGCTCGCCGGCGGAGCGGGCGGCCTCCATTGAAAAGAACGAGGAGGGCTGCGAAAGATAGTTGATCGACTGGATAAGCGGCCGGCAGGAAAATGGGAAGAATGAGTTCTTGAAGGATGTAATCGGCCTGCGGATTTCCTTTCCGCCGGCATCGACGATGCGGCAGCGGCCGAAGTAGATTGCGCGGCCGGGACGGCGCCGCACGGCGGCGCACAGCCGGGCGACGGCGCCGGGCTCGTAGAGGTCGTCGGCGTTCAGCCATCCGGCGTAGTCGCCAGTGGCGGCCCGCAGCCCCTTGTTGATGGCGTCGGCAGGCCCCCTGTCCGGTTCGGAAATCACAACGTCAATGCCGCGGGCGTGGCGGCGGATTACCTCGAGGGTCCCGTCGGTGCTTGCGCCATCCACGACGATGTGCTCAATCTCGACGCCCGCCGTCGCGCGCTGCGCCGCTATGGACCGCAGTGTCTCGCCGATGAAGCGCGCACTGTTGAACGCCGGCGTTATTACCGAGACCTTCATCGCGACTGCCCTAGGGATAGGCGAACTCGCCGAGGTCGGAAACCTGGAAATCGGCCATTGAAACGTCCTGGCTGGGCCGGCCTGGCCGTGAAATCGCCACGCATGTCATGCCCCCGCGCTTTGCGGCCATGACGCCGGCGGCGGAGTCCTCGAAAACTATGCACCGGGCGGGATCGACGCCAAGCAGCGACGCCGCCTTCAGGAAGCATTCCGGATCTGGCTTGCCGCGCGTGGCGTCCTCGGCGCCAAGGACGAGCGACACCGCGTCCGCCACGCCAAGGCGGACTGCGGCCTCGCCTACGTCTAACTTCGGCGACCCCGAGACGATCGCGACGGGCATGTCGGCGGCCATGCGCCTCAGCAGCGCGATGGACGTCGGGTAGCCGATGTCCGTGACCTTGGTCATCCGCTTGTAGAAGTCGCGGATGCAGTCGGCCAGGTCGTCGACCGTCCGCCCCGCGAACGGGGGCATTGCGGCGATCTCGTTGTAGATTTCCGTGGAGGAGCGCCCGTAGACGAGCCGGGTCGTCGTGTCGAGGTCGTAGGGGATGCCGCTGTCGTTGAGGAAGGCCTGGGTGGCACGTATCCAGTGGATTTCGGAATCCTGGAGAGTCCCGTCAAGGTCAAAGAGTGCGGCCGCGTATTTCATTTCCGCCATGTCGTGGCGCCGGGGGCTAGAGCCCCGCCCCGCAGCACTTCTTGTACTTCTTGCCGCTGCCGCACGGGCATGGGTCGTTGCGGCCGACCTTCGGCGCCTCCCGCCGGATTGGCTCCATCTTGGCGATCTCGCCGTCGATGAACTTCCACTTGCCGCCAATCCGCCCGAATTCCGAGGTCTCGTGGTGATTGACGGGCTTGCCGTTGATCGAATAGTGGGCTATGAACTCCACTACGCCCTTGTCGTCGGACTCGCCTCCGCCCTCGGTGCGGAGAACCTCCATGCCGGTCCATTCGGCGGACTCGGACCATTTCTTGCAGCCGTCGGCGTCGAACTCGCGCTGGATTTTGGCGCACGACGACTTATAGAGGTAGTCGATGCTCCCCATCGCGTAGGCGGTGTAGCGCGAGCGCATCAGGGCCTCGGCCGTCGGCGGGTCCTTGTCGCCCATTAGGTATGGGCCGCAGCAGTCCTCGAACTGCAGTTTGCTGCCGCATGGGCAGAGGTTTGAATCTTCGGTTGCCATGGTGTCTGGAAAATCCCGGTTGGTTGTGGTTGCAGGGGTGTCCGAACGGCGGGCCGCTACTCGTGGATTGTAACGGCGGTGCCTTCGGGGATTATCGTGAAGAGCTCCTCGACATCGGTGTTCGCCATGCGGACGCATCCGGCGCTGGACTGCTGCCCAAGGGACGAGTTGTCCCATGTGCCGTGGATGCCGTAGCCCTTGGCGGGAGGCGTGGTGCCAGTCGCGGAGATTGCCATCCAGCGCGTCCCGAGGATGTTCCGCGGGTCGCCGTAGGGAATTTTGACATTGTCCTTCCACCAGTCGGGCTCCTTGATTTTGTCGGAGACCTTGAAGGTCCCCACCGGCGTCCTGTTGTAGAGCCCCGTGCCCACCGTGTAGCGCTTGAAGAACTTGCCGTTCATCTTCAGCAGAAGCCAGTTCTCCGACTTGGAGACCTCGATTTCGAATTTGGCCTTGTCCAGGATGCGGAGGCGGTCGCCAAGCTTGATGTTGTTCGGGTTTGAAATGCGGTTCGCCATGGAGATGAGGTCCACGGTCGTCCCGTGGCGCTTCGCCAAAATGGATATCCTGTCGCCGGCGACGATGGCGTGCTCAACCTTTTCCGGCATTTCTCGCTGCGTGGAGACGAGCTTGACCATCACTTCGCCAAGGCGGCTCTCTACCAGGCCCCGGGCGTCGCCCACGTCCGTGGATGCGAGGGCCTCCGCGTAGGCGGCGCGCGCCGCGGAGAGGTCGTCGCGCATCTCCGCCTCCTGCCCGGCTTCCACAAGCTTGCGCACGGCCGGAGACGCGCTGGCCGGAACCTGCCTGGCCGGCCTCTGCGGCGCGGCC
>JAFWPM010000040.1 GCA_017509565.1 Kiritimatiellia bacterium
CGCCACAATCTGCGACGGACGCGTCCTCTACGATTCAACCCAACGGCAGGAGAAGCAATAATGGCCGGATTCGCATCCATCGATGAAGTCCGCGACTTCTTCGCGAACGACCGCTTCGCGACGGAAAACGGCATATCGCTCGTGGAGGTTGACGCCTCCCACGCCGTCTCCGAAATGGCAATCGCCCCGCGTCACAGAAACGCCCTAGGCGGCGTCATGGGCGGCGCGATCTTCACCCTCGCGGACTTCGCCTTCGCGGCGCTAACAAACGACAGCGACCACGCCGCCGTCGCCCAGCAGGTTAGCGTGAACTTCCTTTCGGGCGCAAAGGGCGGGAAGCTCATTGCGACCGCGCGGTACAGGAAGGACGGCCGGAGCTCCTGCGTGGTCAATGTCGACGTTGTCGACGACACCGGCCGGGAAATCGCGCAGTTCGTGGCAACCGGATTCAAACTCAACGGCGCAAAGTAGGGCGGCGGCCTTAGCCCGCTACGCGGGATCGCGGGCCCTTGCGGCATACCCCGCCGCCTCGACGGCGGCGACGAGGGCATCGTCGCCGATCGGCGCGGACAACTTGACCACGGCTGTGCCGGAGGCGTGGTCCGCCTTTGCGGAGGCGACGCCGGGGACCGCTTCAAGCGCCTTGCGGACGCGCATCTCGCAATGGGCGCACATCATACCCTCGACCGACAGCGCGCGGGTGGCGGGCCTGCCCTGCGCCGGAGCTCCGCGCCCGAGCCTGACCCAGTTGAGGCGCAGCGCGTTCGACACGACGCAGAAACTGGACAGGCTCATCGCAAGCGCGCCCAGGTCAGGGTGCATCTTCCAACCGAAGAGCGGGTAGAAGGCGCCGGCGGCGAGCGGTATCAGCAGTATGTTGTAGAAGAAGGCCCAGAACAGGTTCTCGCGGATGTTGCGAAGCGTGGCGCGCCCGAGCCGCAAGGCCGAGACGACGTCCCCCACCCTGCTGTGTACGAGAACCGCGTCGGCGGCGTCGATGGCCACATCTGCCCCCGCGCCGATGGCAAGACCGAGGTCCGCGGCGGCAAGCGCGGGGGCGTCGTTGACACCGTCGCCGACCATCGCCACCCTGCCCTGCCCCTTGAGCCGCTCCACGGCGGCATGCTTGCCATCGGGCAGGACGCCGGCAACGACTTCGCCGATGCCGGCCTTCGCGGCTACTGCGCGGGCTGTCGTCTCGTTGTCCCCCGTTAGCAATACGACATGGACGCCCATGGCGCGCATTTCGCCAACCGCATCCGCAGCGTCGGGCTTCAGGGCGTCGGCGACGGCTATTGCGCCCAACGCCCTGGCGCCTTTGGCGAAGACAAGGGGCGTCGCGCCGCCACGGGCCATGCGATCGGCGAAGTCCGCCAGCGCCGGCGAGATTTCTATGCCGCGCCCGCTTGCGGCCTTGAAGCTTCCCGCAAAGCACTGTTCGCCGCCGACAACGGCTTCCACCCCAGACCCGGGCTGTGCGCGGAACGCGGAGACCTCCACCGCGCCGGATGCGCCGTCCCCTTCTGCGGCGCGGACAACCGCCCTTGCGAGAGGGTGCTCGCTTCCGCGCTCAAGCGCCGATGCGAATGCAAGCAGCCGCGACCTTTCTCCAGATCCCTGAGCCGCGTCGTCGCCATTTGCAAGGGCCACGGCGACGACTTCGGGGTTGCCGGTGGTCAGCGTTCCGGTCTTGTCAAGGACGACGGTGTCGGCGCGCCCGGCGGTTTCCAAGGCGGCGGCTGTCTTGAAGAGTATCCCGTTCCGCGCACCCACCCCGCTCCCGACCATTATCGCCACAGGCGTGGCGAGGCCAAGCGCGCAGGGGCAGCTTACGACCAGCACCGCAATCGCGCGCGCAAGCGCCGTTCCGGCAGGTGCCCCGCAAATGAGCCAAACGCAGAGCGTGACGAGCGCGATAGCGATGATCGTCGGCACGAATATCGCGGAGACGCGGTCCGCAAGCTTGGCTATCGGCGCCTTGGTCGCGGCAGCGTCGGACATCAGCCGCACGATTTCGGCAAGCGTGGTGTCGTCGCCAACGCGCGTCGCACGGCAGCGCAGGAAGCCCGAGACGTTCGATGTCGCGGCGGAGACTGCCGAGCCTGGCGCCTTGTCTACGGGCATGCTCTCGCCCGTCAGGGCCGATTCGTTGACCGCGCCCTCGCCCTCCTCCACCACGCCATCGACGGGGATGCTCTCGCCGGGACGGACCAGAAATATGTCGCCCACGCGGACTTCGGATGCCGGAATCGTTGTCTCCCGCCCGTCGCGCTCCACTGTCGCGGTCTTCGGGGCCAGGCGAAGAAGCGCCTGAAGCGCGCCCGTCGTCCTGCCCTTGGCCCGGGCCTCAAGCATCTTGCCGACCGTGATGAGTGTTACGATCATCGCGGCGCTCTCGAAATAGTATTGCCCCATCAGGGCCTCGGCGCCTTCCACCCCGTCCACGACCTGGGCCTTCGTCATCATGAAAAGCACGACTGTGCTCCAGGCGAAGGCGGCACCTGCGCCAAGCGCAACAAGCGTGTCCATGTTCGGTGCGCCGCGCATTAGGCCGCGGAAGCCGTTCGTGAAGAAGCGCCGGTTCAGGACAAGGACCGCGCCGGAGAGAAGCAGCTGGACAAGCCCCATCGCCACATGGTTGGGCTGGGGGCGGACAAACCACGGCGGCAGCGGCCAGCCAAGCATCATGTGGCCCATGGACCAGTACATCAGCGCGGCGAGCAGCGCAAGCGAGCATATGAGGCGGCCCGCGAGGCCGCGTTCCTCGGCTCGGGCCTCGGCCTCGGGATCGCGGCCCTGCCCCCGCGCCGCAGACGCAGCCTTCGGCGATGCGCCATACCCGGCCTTTTCGACTGCGGCGACTATCGCCGCGTCGTCGGCGCCACCCTCGACGCGCATCGAGTTCGTCAGCAGGCTAACCGCGCATGACGACACGCCATCCACGGCCGAAACGGCCTTCTCGACCCTCGCCGAACACGCGGCGCAGCTCATACCGGTAACATCGAAAACTCTCGGACTATTGACTGTATTCTGGAAAGACATGGCACATCCATTCTACCAAATCATGGCGCTACGGCCATAGTCTGCCGAAGTCCGCGGCGATTGAGTCGATTGGCTCGCCGGCGTCGAGGCGCGAGAGGGTTTCAAGCGCGGGGTTTGAAAGGCGCTCGGCGCGGGTGCGGAGCGGGGCGAGCAGCGCCTCCTCCCCGAATCCGCGTTTCGCGAGGCCGTCTTCAGCAATGTCGAGGATGCGGTGCAGCTGCTCGCGCAGTGCGGATTCGTCGATGAAGGACGGTCGTTTCCTGCGCACCATGAGGTCGCGCAGTTCGGCGGATCCGAACCCGTGGCCGTAGAGCGACGTATCTTCCGCAAGCAGGCGGGCGAGTTCGGGCAGTCTAGCCATGAGCCCCGCGTGGAAGGCCGCAGGGGCGAAGGCGTCGCGCACAGGCTGCTCGCAGACGGAGCGGAATTCGAGCGTCCCGCGCGCGGTGAGATCCTCGAACTTGAAGGGGCGCAGCCAGGCGACGTCGTCCGGCGACGGCGCAAAGGTGAAGTTGCGGTATGCGCCGGCGGCGGAGTCCCAGTATTCGGCGTCAATACGCCGCCTCCGCACGTATTCGCAGAGCGGAAGCGGCGTGAAGTTCAGGTATTTGCCGTCTCGCTCGACGCAATACAGGCTGGTGGTTTCAAGGTAGCCTATCAGGTCGTCGATTGAGCGCAATTCTATCCCGAACATCCCGCAGTTGTGCGGGTTGATGCCGTGCAGGCTGCGGCTCCAGAGGCGGTCGCGCCCGCAGAGCGACCACCCTCCCGCTGCCGCGCCGAAATCGAAGGGCGAGTTCGAGAAAAGGACGGCCTTGAACGGTTCCAAAGAGTTGAAGGCGTTGATCGCGGGGACGACGTTGGACTCGTCGACGTCGAGCTGGACCTGCGATGCGCAGGAGAAGAGCCCGAAGTCGGGGTGGTCGTGGAAGCGCGGCGCGCCGCCGTATTTGGTGTAGCTCTTCAGATGGTGGAGGAGCATCCTGTAGCGGCCGTTGAGGATTGGCTCGGGCCGGATTTCGCGCCAGTGCGGGTTGATGCCCATGCCGGTGAGGGCGTGCCCGCGCGCGCCAAGCGCGGACTGTAGCGCAGGGTAGTAGCGATCGAAGCGCGCCTTCGTCTCAAGGATGCTCTCGTCCGGCCCGAAGGAAAGCTCGAGCGTGTTGAACGAGCAGTCGAATGAGAGTTCGTCGCGCGTTGCGGGGTCGGCCGCGCGGTAGATTGCGCCGGAGTCGTCGCGCGTCGTTTCCGTGAAGGGAAAGCGGGACAGGAATTCGCCGACGGCGTCGTGGACGGATGCGAAGTCCGTCGCGGCGCCGGGCTCAAGGTTGTAAACGGGCAGCTCAAGCTCGATGCCGGCGCGGCTCGTCGGCGGGCGGCGCAGGCTCCCAAGGAAGCGTTTTTCCAGGGCTGGGCGGAGCGCGGCGCTAGAGGTTGGCGTAGTCTGTGAAGAATAGTCTGAAGTCATCGGGATTGGGGATGTATTCATGGCCATGGGAAGGAGCGGAGAAGGCGGCTTCCCCGTCGCGGAATGCGAGCGGGGTGCATAGCGGCAGCGGTTCCCATACCGACGAAACGTCGAGCGGGCGAGTCGCGAGGAATACGGCATCTGGGTCTTGCCGGAGATGCAGCG
>JAFWPM010000041.1 GCA_017509565.1 Kiritimatiellia bacterium
CCGGCGCTCAAAAGCAGTATCGCCCCAATTGCAAAGGACAGGACTATGGCCGACGCGACTATCCAGTTCTTCCGCCGTGCGGCGTCTTCGTCGCTCTGAAAGGTATACTCCATCAGTGACGGTCTCCGCGGCTATGTTGTCTACCAGGCGCCGATAACCGAGTCCACGACCTCAAGCGCCAGGTCGCGCGCCACTTCGTCAAGCGCGTTGCGGCGGGCGGTGACGGTGTCGCCCACGGCCGGGAAGGTCGTGTCGCCCGTGACCCGCTGCTGGACTATCACCTTGCCGGTGGCCGTCTCGCGGGCATCGACCATGCAGAACACCCTGGCGCGGTAGCGGCGCGTCGTGGTGGGGCTGTTGCGCTCGTAGAGGAGCGACTCGACATCGTACGACTCAAGCGTCGCCTTGAGCGTCACGTCGGAGATGTCCTCGTTGGCCACGATCTTCAACTGGCCGTCATGCTGGAACTGGCGACGCACCGCAATCGTTATCTTCTGCTCTATGTTTGGCTCCTCGGTGTGGTTCTCGAAAGTCTCGACATAGATTGTCTTCAGATGCGGCGGCAACGTGGTTCCAAGCCTGTAGTTTGCGCAGCCGCAAAGCGCGAACGCGGCGCACAGCGCCACACCGAAAATCGCAAATCCCCTTTTTACCATTTGTTTCGTCTCCATATTCGATGATAGAAATTCTACCAAATTCCACGCGTTTTCGCGCGTTTTTTTCTCTAGGCCCGGGACCCGGGTCTTGCGACCCGCCGCCGGCGGCTACGCCACCCCCGCCCCGGCGCGCCCGCCCTTCCGCCGGTCGCCCACCTGGAGGCGCACCAGCTCGCGCCATTCGCCCACCAGGGGCGGAATCGTCGCGACCTGCGCCACGACATCGGAAATCGGCATGGCGAGCCAGACCGCGAGGATGTGGTGCTCCATGAAATGCGGGAGGATCCAGACTATGGGCAGGAGGCAGATGCACTGCCTGAGCAGGGAAAGCCTGATGGCCATGCGCGGCTTCCCGACGGCCTGGAAGTAGGTCGTGGCCGCCACATTCACGAAAATCGTCCAGATCATGCAGTTGGCGGTGCGAAGCGCGAATGTCGCGGCCGCGACGACATCGGCGTTCTCGGCCGAGGCGAAGCACCGGGAGAACGTCCGCGCGAAGCCGACCATCCCGGTAAATGCGATCAGGCACGCGGCCGCGGTGAGCTTGAGCCCGAGGACAAGGGTCTTGCGGACCCTGCCGTAGTTCTTCGCGCCCCAGTTGTAGCCGATAATCGGGGCGATGCCCTGCTGGACGCCCTGCGAGGGAATGAAGAAAAGGAAAGACACGGTGCCGACTATTCCGAATGCGCTGATCTGCACGGTCCCCTCCTCCGGCGACGACGCCCACCGCGCGAACGCATGGTTCATCGAGAAGCCTATCAGGGCGCCCATGACCTGCATCAGGCAGGGCGAAAGGCCAATCGAAAGCGCGCGCGGGGCAAGGTCGCGCCACACCCGCACGTTCCGCAGGCGAAGCCGCACCACGGACCGCCCAAGGACGTAGAAGCCAAGCGCGCAGCCGCAGGTCACGACCATCGCGATGTTCGTCGCCCATGCCGCCCCGGCGACGCCGAGCCCCAGGCCCGGAATCGTCAGCGTCCGCCCGAAGACTGGCACCGGAATCTCGCTGAAGATGAAGAGGGGATCCAGCAGGATGTTCGTCGCGCACCCTATTAGCATGCACTGCATCGACTGGCGCGGCGACCCCTCGGCGCGCATGGCGGCGGACAGACCAAAGCCCAGGTGCGCGAAGATGTTGAAGAATATCGTGATCGACAGGTACTGGTGCGCTATCCGCATGGTCTCGGCGGTCGTGCCGTCGCCCGCCATCAGCGCCAGAAGCGGCCTGAAGCCGAAGAAGAACATCAGCGGGGGCAGGACAAGCCCGAAGATGACCTTCATCGCAACGCACTGGCCGAGGACGCGCTCGGCGTCGTCCGTCCTGCCAGCGCCCAGGCTTATCGAAAGCACCGTCGAGCAGCCCATGCCGATCAGGACGCCGACAGCGCCAAGGGCGCCCATGAAGGGGAATGTCAGCGCCAGCCCGGCTATCGCGTCCGGCCCGCACCCCTGCCCTATGTAGACGCGGTCAACCACGTTGTAGAGCTGGTTGACGACCATCGTGATGACAGAGGGCCACGCGTATTTGAAGATGAGGGGCAGCAGGCGGCCGCCACCCATCGCCGCCATTTTCTCACGCTTGTCCATAAATCGCTTTCCCGTTCGCTGAATGCCGCCGCCGGCGCGCCTGTGCCCGCCACACGGCCTGAAGGCGCCGCGGCTACCTGTCGGCAAGCTTGGCCAGGCTCACGTCGTCCCCGAATACGAGAAGCTGGTCGCCAGCCTCCAGGCGCTCCTGCCCGGTCGCCATCACTGTCTTCCGCGGCAGGCGCGGGTCGTCCGGCTGGCGCCTCACCGCAAGCACCGTGACCCCGTAGTTCTGCCTGACCCCTCCCTCCGCGATCGTCTTGCCGATAAGCGCCGCCGGTATGTTGATCTCGGCGATTGAGAGCCCGTCCGCGATTTCAAACACGTCAACCAGCGCGGAGCCGGTCAGCGCCTTCGCCAGGGAGTGCGCACGGTCGCGGTCGGGGTATATCACAAGGTCGGCGCCAATGCGCTTGAGCACCTTGCGGTGAACCTCCGATATGGCCCGCGATATGACCGTCTTCACGCCAAGCTCCTTGGCGTTGACCGTCGCGAGGATCGAACCCTCCATGTCGCCCGCTATGCATACGACCACGACGTCGCACTCGTCGAAGCCGGCCTCCCGCAGGACGGCCGGATTGGTCGCGTCCCCAAGCACGGGCTTCGTCGCGAAGCGCGCAAGCTCGTCAACCTTCGCCGCGTCGCGGTCTATCACGAACAGCTCCAGTTTCTCAGCGGAAAGGCTCTCGACAAGGGCCTGGCCAAAGCGTCCCAGCCCTATGACGCCGATGCGCTTGTTGGCAATCTTTTTCATCCTACTATCACATCCTCCTCCGGAAACCTTGTCAGGGACATGTCGCGGCCGCCGGCACGCCCGACCAGGAAGGCCGCCGTGAGCGGCCCGATCCTCCCGACATACATGGCAACTACTGTCACAATCCTCCCGGCCCACGAAAGGGTGCCTGTCGCCCCAAGCGAAAGGCCTGTGGTGCTGCACGCCGAGACGGCCTCGAATATGAGGGATGCCGGGTCGGCGCCCCGTCCGCCTTCCGTGACCAGCAGGGCGATCGCAGTGGCAAGGGCAAGAAACACCATTGTCATGAACGACGCCACGGCCTGGCCGGTTACGACCGCCGGTATTGTGCGCATCCGCACCGATACGCAGCGCTCCCCGCGGACGACCGCGGCCATGGTCAGCACCAGTATCGCCGCTGTCGTGGACTTGATGCCCCCGGCAGCCGAACCTGGCGCGCCGCCGATGAATATCAGCACCGTCGTCGCGAACTTCGTGACCGGGGACGTCGCCGCCATGTCCACGGGCGCGAAGCCGCTCGTCCGCGACGCCACCGCCTGGAATGCCGCGACCGCGGTCTTTTCCACCGCCCCCATGCCGGCAAGCGACTGCCCCCACTCGACAATGGCGAAGGAGGCGAAGCCTACCGCGCAAAGGACGGCCATCGCCTCAAGGACAATCACCGTGTGGAGCGACAGCCTCCCGCCGGTCCCGCGGATATTGGCCGCCCTGTTTGCAAGTTCCGACAGGACCACGAAGCCCAGGCTCCCCGCCACGACCAAAATGGCCGTCACGCCCATCACGACCCAGTCGGTCCTGCTCGTGGCGATTCCGCCGTGCTCTATTGAAATCCCCGCGTTGCAGAAAGCGGAGACGGCCTGGAAGAGGCCATGCCACAGGGCCGACGGCCAGGAGTGGCCCAGCCCGTGGGCATGCCAGGCCAGGACCGCCGCACCGGCCAGCTCGCAGCCGAATGCCATGCCTATCGTGCTTTTCAGCAGGTACCTGAGACTGCGGTTCTCCTCCCCGCCTATTGTCGAACTAATCAAAGCCTCGCTTTTGGCCGTAAGTTCGCGCCCGAGGACAACCATGAAGAAAGCGGCGAATGTCATGATCCCCACGCCGCCCAGCTGGATGAGGAAAAGGATCACGGCCTGCCCAAATGCCGAAAACTGGGAGGCGACATCAACCACGGCCAGCCCGGTAACGCAGGTGGCGCTTGTTGACATGAAGAGCGCGTCCAGCGGAGCAAGATGCGGCATCCCCGCCCTGCTCGACACCGGAAGCGCCAGCAGCCCCGCTCCGATCGCTATGGCCACGAGAAAGACCGTAAGCAATGTCAGCTCCGGCCTCGCCACTGGCGTCCTGCGGAATTTTCTTTTGAACTCCTCCCTAGTCATTCTTAATATTTTACCATAACTGCGCAAGTGCTTAAAGGGACAGACATTTTATCCACATTTTCCATACTTTCCGCCCCACATTGCTGCCGTTTTGCTTTTTAGCGGCTGACGGTCACCGGGTCCTTCTTCAGCCGCCTCGCCGTGTACAGCCTCAATGCGCCGCCCATGCCCCTCGCCCCGGTCTTCCTGTCCTTGCCGAAGTGGTCGCGGTGCGCCCTGAACACGCCCTCCACGAACTCCGCGTCACCCATGCACGTCCCGGCTATGAAGTGCCGCACCCTGCAGCGCA
>JAFWPM010000042.1 GCA_017509565.1 Kiritimatiellia bacterium
ACTGGAAGGAACTCCTCGAGCGCATCCGCGACATCCGATCATCCGAGAAGGTCTTCTACCGCCAGGTTCTCGATCTTTACGCCACCAGCGCCGACTACGACCCCCACAGCACGGAATCCACAGCCTTTTTCAAGCTGGTCCAGAACAAGCTCCATTACGCGGCGTGGACATACGGCAGCCGAAATCGTCTTCACGCGCGTGGATGCCGACAAGCCGTTCATGGGGCTTCAGTCCTTTTCCGGCGACTTCCCGACACGGCAGGACATAGGAATCGCAAAGAATTACCTGACGCAAGAGGAATTGGCTATTCTGAACAGACTTGTCTCCGGCTATTTCGATTTTGCGGAAGTTCAGGCCATGCAACACCGCCCGATGTTCATGCGCGACTACGTGGAGCATCTTGACAGGATTCTCGCTTCGATCGGTCAGACCGTGCTGAAGGATGCCGGGCGAGTAAGCCATGACGAGGCGATGGCAAAAGCTCTTGAAGAATACCGGAAGTTTCAGGTCAAGGCTTTGTCGCCCGTCGAGGAGGCATATCTCCAATCCATCAAGACCGTCTCCAAAATAGCCAAGCGCAAGGGCGGAAGCAACGGGAACCTAGACAGTCAAAATTGACAGACTCCGCTGGAATTACAACAATGAAGACTCTTTTCACACTCGCCATGACTACTACCATGACTGCCGCGGCTGCCGCCGCGAACTTCCAGACCGACTCCTTCACGACGAACGAGGGCAAGGCCATCACGATAACCGCCATCAAGCACTCCAGCCTCCGCATCCAATATGACGGGCTGGAAATCCAGGTCGATCCCGTCGGCAAGGGTGTGGCGCCGGAGACCGACTATTCGCTATTCCCCAAGGCCGACATCATACTCGTCACGCATGAGCATTTCGACCATTTCGACCGCGACGCGATTGCCGCGCTCACAAAGGATGGCACTCAGGTGATCGCCAACCCAGCCGTCCGGGGGATGCTCGCCTCCGGCATCGCCATGACAAACGGCGAGAGCCGCGCAGTCGCCAATGGCGTTTCCATCGCCGCAGTGCCCGCCTACAACACGACCCCGGGCCGCGAAAAGTTCCATCCGAAGGGGCGCGACAACGGCTATGTGCTGACTCTGGGCGGTTTCAGCATCTACATCGCGGGCGACACCGAGGACATCCCGGAAATGTCCCTGCTGCGCGATATCGACGTGGCGTTCCTGCCATGCAACCAGCCTTACACGATGACGCCCGGGCAAGCCTCCAAGGCAGCGCTGGCGATCAGGCCGAAGGTCCTGTTCCCCTACCACTGCTCGGAAACGCCGGTCGCGCGCGTCGCGGAACTCCTTGCAGGCGAGGAAATCGATGTCCGCATAAGGGACTACAGGTGACTGGCGAAATGGTATAATTGATGTCGGAGAAATTCAAATGGATACTCTTTACAGAAGTAGCGACGAAAAGGTCTTCGCGGGCGTGTGCGCCGGCATCGCGCACAAGTTTGATTTGAATGTCACCGGCCTGCGCTGGGCCACGGCCATCATTTCACTGTTTTTCACAGGCATCCCGGTGATTGTGTACGCGATCCTGTGGATCGTACTCAAGGAGCGCCCGACGCGGGGCTTCATAAACTGATTCGCGGACTCGCGGCGTGGTTGCTTCCCCCGTTTCCGATTCGCATTTACAGGAGATAGACAAATGATTGCAAGGCTTATCTTGAAGCGCGTTCTTCCCGCAGCCGTCGGGCTGGCGGTGATTGTTCTCGGCGGGCTGTGGCTCTACGGGTATGTCGGAGTCAAGGCCGGCTGGATCGGCCCGACGGAGGTCCCGCAGCTGAACTCCATTACCCACAGCGGCGCGGAGGCCGCCGGCGGCATCGCCGCCGCGACGAAGGTCAAGCTCGGGCTCTAGCTTGCCGATTCTTGGATGAATTGCCCTTGCCTGTCTCGCCCCCCGTGCGTCGTTGTCGTTGTTTGCCGTGATTGTTGCGCCGTCACGCCGACGCCCAGCCTTGGAAAAACGGGTCGGCGCGTAGGTTGGTTTATCTGCGAATCGGCGCACTAGCCGGCGCTCTTGCGCATTGCCGGCGGCGCGCAATGCAGGAAGCGCGTTTTTTTTGTATAATAATATGCGGGATGGCAAATGCCACCTTAAGCGTTTCCACAATAACCTCCAAGGAGCTAGTTAGAAAATGGCAGACAACAACATGAGCGTATCCACCGCCATCGCCGCGAAGAAGACCGCATTCAAGGGCAAGAAACTTCGCATCGCGATAATCGGATGCGGCGGAATCGCCCAGACCCACATGAAGTCATACGCGAACATCGACAACGCCGAGATTGTCGCAGGATGCGACATCGACCAGGATCGCCTCGACATCATGCACGAGAAGTGGGGCATCCCGAAGGAAAACCTCTTCATCGACGGCACCCAGAGGCCCTGGCGCGCCATGATCAAGGCCCTCAAGGGAAAGATCGACGCGGTTGACGTCTGCACCCCGAACGGCGTCCACGCGCCGGCCGTCATCGACAGCTGCAACGCGGGCCTCCACGCTATGACCGAGAAGCCGATGGCCATGACGGTCAAGGAGTGCAACGACATGATCGCCGCCGCCAAGAAGAACAACGTCAAGCTCTCCGTTGGCTTCCAGCGCCGCTACCAGCACAACTCCGAGAATCTGGCGAAGCTCCGCGCCGAGGGCTACTTCGGCGACGTTATGCTCGTCAAGGTGCGCGCCTGCCGTCGCCGCGGCATACCCAACTGGGGCGTGTTCGGCCAGAAGAAGCTCCAGGGCGGCGGCCCGCTGATCGACATCGGCGTCCACATCATCGAGAGCGCAATGGCCTTCCTCGGGAACCCGACGCCCGTCTACGCCTCCGCCGGCACATGGACCTTCCTCGGCGACAAGCCGTCGCAGGTCATGTCGATGTGGCCAGGCTGGGATTACAAGACATACACCGTCGAGGACTTCGCCTGCGGCCAGATCCGCTTCGACAACGGCACGATCATGCAGATCGAGGCCTCCTTCGCCGACCACCAGAAGGAGCACGACTGCGAGGACTGGTGGGCATACGGCACGAAGGCCGGCTGCCAGTGGAGCACCAGCGAGATCTACACCGACCAGAACAACATGATGGTCAACATGACGCCGGCGTTCATGCCAGAATCCAACTGGGACTACATCTTCACGAAGAAGCTCCAGAACTGGATCGACGGATGTCTCAAGGGGACCCCCCTCTGCGCGTCCGGCGAGATTGGGCTCAATGTCCAGAAGATCCTCTGCGGCCTCTACGACTCCGCCAAGGTCGGCCACGAAATCCGCATCAAGTAGCCGATTCGCGGCAAATGCAGGACAGGGCGCGGCGCGCAATTGCGCACCGCGCCTTCTTTTTTGCTATAATATTCCCTAGCCCCAAATTGGCGGCAAGTTGCGCCATGGGCAATGACAATAACCCGCAGGAACCTTCAAAAAAATGCGTGCACCGTCCGTACCGCTAATAACTGTTGACCCGTATTTCAGCCTCTGGTCCCCCGGCGACTCCATGGTGGATGTCGATACAACACATTGGACCGGACGCGCCAACCTGCTTCGCGGCGTAGCCGTCGTCGATGGCGCCGAATACCGCTTCATCGGGCGCGGCGCGGGGCCGGCGCTGAAGCAGGTTTCGACGGAAATCGGCTTCTTCTCGACGCGCGCCGTATTCGAGGGCGCCGGCGTCAGGATCGCCGCCACCTTCACTACCCCGCTGCTCCCGGACGACCTCGCGACTCTTTCGCGCCCGGTATCGTTCCTTGAAGTCCGTTCCGAATCGATCGACCGCAAGCGCCATGTCGTCGCAATCAGGCTTTCCGCCTCCGAGCAGTTCTGCCTGGACAAGGAAGGTGACTCGAAGGTCACGACGAAAAAGGAAAGCTACGGCGAAGGGCTGTCCGGAATCTCCATCGGCTCCGCGGCCCCGCGCGTCCTTGAGCGCTATGGCGACAACCTCCGCATTGAATGGGGCCGGTTCCACATGGCGGCCGTCTCCGGCGCCGTGAAGACGCGCTCCTTCAGGGAGAAGGGCGTGAATTTCTTCATCCGAAGCATTGAGGAACACGAGCGCGCCAACTACCGCCCCGGCTTCGGGAGGACGCAGTTTGACGGCGTCGCGGACCTCTCGTTCATATCGCTAGAGGCCCCGCTCGCCGCCGTGAAGGGGGAGAAGGCCTGCGCGGCGCTCTTCCTGTTCGCGTATGACGACGCCGGCGCCTCCGTCGAGTATTTCGGGAAACGGCTGACCTCGCTCTGGAACAAGGACGGAAAGACAATCCGCAAGGCAATCGCCGAGGCGGCCGCCGGGTACGACGTCGAGCGGGCGCAGTGCGACGCCTGGGCCGAGCGCATGGCCGCCGACGCCCGCAAGGCCGGCGGCGACGAATACGCCGACCTCCTCGCCCTCGCCTACCGCCAGTCGGTCTCCGCGCACAAGCTTGTTGTCGACGGCGATGGCGAGCTCCTGTGGATAAGCAAGGAGAACTTCTCGAACGGCTCCGCCGCCACTGTCGATGTCTCTTACCCGTCAATCCCGCTCTTCCTCCTCTACGCGCCGGAACTGGTCAAGGCGATGATGCGGCCGATATACCGCTTCGCCGCGTCCGACAAGTGGCCGTATGACTTCGCGCCGCATGACTGCGGCACATACCCGCTCGTAAACGGCCAGACCTACGGGCTCAACCGCGACACCGGCGTCCTGCGCCTCGAAAAGCAGATGCCAGTCGAGGAATGCGGCAACATGCTCGTCATGGAGGCCGCGGCCGCGCTCGCCACCGGCGACGCCTCCTTCGCGGCCGGGCACATGGACGTCCTCCGCGGGTGGGTCAAGTATCTTGAAAAGAACGGCGACGACCCGGGCGAACAGCTCTGCACCGACGACTTCGCCGGCCATCTTGCCCACAACTGCAACCTCTCCCTCAAGGCCATAATGGGCATCGCCTCGTTCGGCATACTCTGCGGCATGCTCGGCAACGCCAGGGAGAAGTCCGCCCGCATCGCGCAGGCCAGGAAGATGGCCGCCGGCTGGCTCAAGCGGGCGAAGAACCCCGACGGTTCATTCCGCCTGGCCTTCGACCGCCCCGGGACCTTCTCCCTCAAGTACAACGCCATCTGGGACAAGGTATTCGGCCTCGGCATCTTCCCGAAGGGGACCTTCAAGGCCGAACTTGGCCGCTACGGCGCGGAAGCGCTGCCCTATGGTGTCCCGCTCGATTCCCGCAAAACCTACACGAAGAGCGACTGGACAGTTTGGGCCGCGGCCCTCGCCGACGACCGCGCCACGTTCAGGCGCTTTGTCGCCCTCCTCGTCCGCTTCTATTCCCACACCCCCGACCGGACCCCTATGACCGACTGGTACTGGGCCGACACCTGCCACCAGACCGGCTTCCAGGCGCGTTCCGTCCAAGGCGGTCTCTGGATGAAGGTCCTCGCCGACAAGGGGCTCTAGGCCGGGCATCGCGCAATGGACAAAGACTCGAACTCCTACGTGGTCGTCGGCCTCGGCGACACCCACTGCGACGCCGAACCCGAAAGCGTCTACCATTCACATTACGACGAGTCCAACCGCTGGGCCGAAATCCAGCACCAGGAGTTCCGCCGCAATGGCGAGATGTGGCGCACACGATGCCCGCGCCTGCTTGGCGCCAGCGCCACTCTCGCCAGGGACCTGGGGGCCGCCTTCCTTCTCCAGACGGGCGACGTAATCCAGGGTGACTGCGACGACGCCCCGACGCACAGGAAGATGCTCGGCGACTGCATAGGGCTTCTGCGCAAGCCCTATCCGGCCGGATTGCCTTTCCTTACCGTCCTTGGCAACCACGACATCCGCGGCAAGGGCGCGCGGGAAGTCTACCTGGACTTCGCCTCTGAATTCATCGCTCGCGAAATCGCGGCGCTTCCAGGCGCAAAGCCCCGGCGCGGCGGCGTAGCATATCCGGTCTTCAGCTTTTCGTTCCACGGCGACCTCTGGATTTTCTGCGACTTCGAGAACAACGACCTCCAGCCCGTGATCGACGCCGTCGAGTCCGGGGGGGGCGCGCGCCATGTGTTCCTCGTGACCCACGGCCCGTTCACCACGCCCGACGACGGATCGTTCCGCTGGCGCCTGGGGGGGCGCCGCGAGGCCGACGGCCTCAGGCCGCGCCTCTACGAGGCCCTGTCGCGCCGCCATGCCATCGTGATTTCGGGACATACCCACTACACCTCCTACTACCGCCATTCGAACAGCTTTGGCGGTTTCTGCGAATTCACGGCCACAAGCGTCTGGTCAAGGCCGGAACTCGGCGAGGAGGGCGATGTGTTCACCACGGTGGACGGCTACGGCGCCTTCTCCATGCCTAAATTCGAAGGCGAGAGGCTTGAAGACTTCAAGTCCCAGCTCGGCTTCTTCCGGCCGGGGCTGCGCGAATATTACTGGAGCATGGCGGCAGGGCATTTCGCCATCGCCATTTCCGACACCAGCGTGGGCGTGGACTTCTTCGCGGGCGACTCGGTTGTCGCCACGCGGCACTTTGAAATGATTTGACGCCCTTCAGGGCAGGAGGCTTGAGATATGGCTACGGCGACTTTGAACCACGAATACGCCTGGCGCCTTGGCGCCGTGGGGCTGCTTCTCCTGGGCCTCTCCGCCTGGTCTGTCTACGACGGGGCAGTCGCCTGGCCACGCGCCAACCGCCAGCTTGAGGCCGCCCGCCCATTCCTGGCGGCATTCTCCGACAAGTCCATCATGACGCCCGAAGCCTGGCTCTCCTCCTCCGAGGACCTCCCGGATTCATTCCCCCTGAAGCAGGCGTTCGACCTCGCTGAGGCCCCGCTGCCGCGCAAGCTGGTCCAGGAACTGTCCGAGATCACGCACCCGGAGGGCAACGAGCCCGAGTACCGCCGCGCAAGGGCGAAGGCCGCCGACGAACTCTTCGCCAGGGACGTCTATCCGGCCGGCAAGTGCAAGGGGCAGTATGTTCAGGCCGCTGTCCTTTTCATCCTGTGCTGCCTCTCCTTCAGGGCCATCCTCTCCAAGCGCGGCACTGTATACATCGCCGATGACGCGGGGCTCTCCGGAAGCGGCTTCGGCAATGCGCCCATTCCTTGGGGCGACGTCAGGGACATCGACTGGTCCCGCTGGGACACCAAGGGGATTGTCGCCCTGACGACCGTTTCCGGCGCGCGCCATGTCCTCGATGGCTGGCATTTCCGCGGAATGCGCGACATCGCGGCCGAAATTGAACGCCATTTCCCGCGCAGGTAGCGATGACGCCTGTGTTTGAGGAAGACCCGGAGGGCACAGGCATCCTGGCGGGAGTCAGGGCGCGGCTTGGCGACGACTACTTCCGGCGCAGAATCGCGACGGAGGAGTTCCGCGACGCCGAGTTCCGCCGCATCCTGACCACCAAGGGCACCTACCTGAAAATACACTACATCCGCCCCGTTGAGCGCGCCATTCTCTGGTGCCTCGGCCTGTGGGGGAGGGGGCGCGGCGAACTGCTTGGAACCGTCGTGCGTGAGAACACAGTGCTTCTCGGCGATTCCCTCCCCAGGGCCTTCGACGGCTTCCGCATTCTCCATCTCACCGACCTGCACATCGACATTGACCCGCGCCTTGTCCAATCGATTTCGCGCGCGGTGTCGAAGATCGACTATGACATCTGCGTAATGACCGGCGACTACCGCAGCATGACAATCGGGCCGATTGACGGGACGCTTGCCCTGATGCGGGCGTTGCGTCCGGCCCTGCGCGGCGAAGTACTCGCCGTCCTCGGGAACCATGATCCCCTGGGCCTCGTCCCAGGCCTGGAGGAGGCCGGTTTCAGCATCCTCCTGAACGAGGCAAGGGTTTTGCGCCGTGGCGCGGATGCTCTGTGCTTCGCCGGCGTGGACGACCCCGTTGTTTTCGGGACCGACGACCTCGAAAAGGCGCTTTCAGCCGCGCCGCCGGGCGCGGCCAAGATTGTGCTGTCGCATTCGCCGCGCCTTTGCGCCGAAGCCGGTAGGGCTGGGGCCTCGCTGCTCCTGTGCGGCCATACGCACGGCGGGCAGATATGCCTGCCTGGCGGGAGGATGCTCTTCGGCAACGAGGGTATGCCGCGCTGTTTCCTCAAAGGGGCGTGGCGCCGTGGCTCGCTCCATGGCTACACTTCCGCCGGTTGCGGCGCATCGGGCCTGCCGTGCCGGCTGAACTGTCCCGCCGAAGTGGTCCTTCACACCCTGCGGCGCGAAGCCTGGCATTTGTCGCGGTAGATTTCCAGGACCGCCTTTGCGGCGCGCCGGGCGGAATCGCCTTCGCCGAGCGTGGCGTTTACCTTCCTGAGCGCGGCGACGGCCTCGTCACGCGCGGCCCCGTCCTCAATGTATCGCGCAAGGTGGCCTGCGAGGTTGTCCGGCGTAAAGTCGTATTGCAGCAGCTCCGGCATTACGATTCTGCCGGAAATAAGATTCGCAAGGCCTATGCACCCGACCCGGCGGAGGACTATCTTGGCCAGATGGTACGTCAGCCACGGGCCCTTGTAGACAAGCACGGTCGGGCATAGCATGAGCGAGGCCTCAAGTGTGGCGGTGCCGGATGCTATGGCCGCGGTTTCGGACTGGCGCATCACCTCGCGCGCCAGTCCGTCCACAACGGCAAGGTTGGAGGGCCTGGCGGCGGCCGACGCGATTACGCCGTCGATTCGCGCGTGGATCGTCGGCGACGAAGCGGGGATCACGAATGACGCCTCCCCGCCGTAGCGGCGTTCAAGAA
>JAFWPM010000043.1 GCA_017509565.1 Kiritimatiellia bacterium
CCTCGTCCATGACAGCAGGTTTTCGACAAAGTACCTGCCTGCCCTCCAACCATAAACCGTTTCCATTTCCGAAACATCGAGAACGCCGTTCGTATTCACATCGCGGCCGAAAGCCACTTCAAGGTCGTTGGCAGGCGTTCCTTCAAGCTGAAGATGCAATTTCACCTCCCGGACGTCCGTGCGCACGGCGTTGAGAATTACGTTAGTCGAAACCTCCGAGTCCGCGAATGGAGATACGGACTGTGCCGGTATGTCTATTACCCGTGCGGATGCAATGCCAGTTGTGGCTATGACAAAGAAAAGCATCGATAGTTTTCTCATAAGTTTTCTATCAAAATTTGCGGTTCTTTCCAAAATGTGTTGGTGGGATGAAAAGAAGGAGACTATCACATACTTGCTAGGAAGTCAACTGCTGCAAAATTTCATGCAATTTGCCATTTGACCCCGCCTTTGCTATGATAGTTTGCATCTGCCGCGAACGGTGGCGCGCAGCCACAAAGCAGCTTCGCCGGCACCACCCCAAACAAACGGAACAATGACCGCATACCACACGACAGCCGACGACATGGCGCTCGCAGCATCCCTTGAAGTCCTCTCCCGCCGCTATCCCCAGCTGGCCGGCAAAAAGGGCAAAGGCACAGAATTGCGCTTCACGCGCGACGCGCCGCCAGGTCAGTGCTCGGCAAGACGGGAGGGAAAGTCCGTCGTCATTTCATACGACAAGCCCAACATGGCGCTCCGCATGGCCGGCAGCGTCATTTCCGGAACCGTCCCGAAAAAGGCCGAGAACTGCCCGTTCGACACCATTGGCATAATGCTTGACTGCTCCCGGAATTCCGTCAAGACGGTTGACTACCTCAAAGGCTATTTCGACCGCCTCGCGATCCTCGGCTACAACATGGTAATGCTCTACACCGAGGAAACCTACAAAATAGACGGGGAACCTTTCTTCGGCTTCATGCGCGGCGCCTACACGCACGCCGAAATCCGCGAACTCGACGACTACGCCGCATCGCTTGGCATAGAGCTTATCCCCTGCATCCAGGCCCTTGCGCACCTGGAACAGATTTTCAAGTGGGGAAAATACAAGGACATCCGCGACCTCGACGGCATTCTGCTCGAAGGCGAGGAGAAGACATACGAGCTCGTCGAGAAAATGGTCGAGACATGGTCCTCGTGCGTCCGAAGCCGCAGGATACACCTCGGCATGGACGAGGCGCACGGCCTCGGGACCGGCGAGCACGAAAGGCGCTTCGGCAGGCAGTCGGGATTTGAAATCATAAACCGCCACCTGAAACGCTGCTGCGCCATCTGCGAGAAATACGGGATGAAGCCGATGATATGGTCGGACATGTATTTCAGGATAGGCAGCAAGACAAACGCCTACTACGACCTTGGCAGCCAGCCGCCGGAAAAGGTCGCCAAGGGCATCCCGAAGGGCCTTGAACTCGTCTACTGGGACTACTACCACGATGACCAGTCATTCTACGAAAAGTTCATCGACAAGCACCGCGCGCTCTCCGGCGACCCACTGATGGGGTCCGGCGTCTGGACGTGGAACCTGTTCTGGTACAGCCACCACAACACCAGGAAGACGGTCGAGCCCTGCCTCAAGGCATGCCGCGCGAAGAAGCTCCGCGAAGTGTTCTTCACGATGTGGGGCGACCAGGGCGGCTACTGCGACTACGGCAGCGCGCTCGCGGGACTGGCGTACTCGGCCGAGCTGGCCTTCACGGGAGAGGCCCCGGCCGCGGCGCTTGAGAAGCGGCTGAAGGCCCTGTGCGGCGGCTCGTCCTACAAGGCCGTCACGGCGCTTGGCGAAGTGTCGCACCTTCACGCCGACCACATTCTGCTCGACGATCCTCTCATGCTCCTCTACATCCATAGCATGAAGGCCACGAGGCGCTTCAACGACATGGGCGGCGTGGACAAGGACAGTGGCAGCAGGACAGCGACTTTCGAAGGGGCCAGGGCGGCCTTCGAGAAGGCGCGCCGCGCCATAGCTTCGGCCCCGGACGGCGAGGCCGGGTCCATGGCGCTGGCGCGAGCCTATGCCGAGGCCCTTTGCCTGAAGATGAAGCTTGCGTCGCAGGTGTTCGCGATGGCGGGCCGCAAGGACCACCGCAAGGCGGCCGCGGCGCTGCTTGACACCGCCGTGGACTACGAGGAGGCGGTATCCCAGTTCTATTCCGAGTTCCACCAAATGTGGCATTCGCAGAACAAGCCCTTCGGCCTTGAATCGATTCAGATCCGCCTTGGCGGGCAAGTCATCCGGGCAGGCGAGCTGGTCATGCGGCTTGAAGCCTTCCTCGCCGGCGATGAAAAGACCATCCCCGAATTCGCCGAACTTGCCACGATCGGCGACGCGCAGGTCACCGGCTCCCATGCCGGATACCTCCAATACGCGACAGCATCCTGCATCTTCTAGGAGGGGCGCGCAGGCATGAAGGGCAACCTGCCCATAATCTGGAACGGCGGCGGCGCCCCGCCGCCGGAATTCCGCGAATTCCTCGGCAAAGGCGCGGCGGAGGTCGCGCAACGCTACCCGGTCGCGCTCTCGCCATACTGGCTTGCCCGCTGCAAGTCCGCCGATGGCGCCCCTTTCCGCCTCCAGGCGTTTCCCGACGCCCGGGAACTCGACGCGCCACTTCCGGGTGACAGCGGCGACCCATTCGCCGAACTCGCCGGCGCCTCGCCGCTGCCGGGGGTCGTCCGCCGCTTTGCGGACCGAATTCTCGTGGTTGTAACGGACGCCTGCGCCGTGCGCTGCCGCCACTGCACCCGCAAGAACATTCTCGGCACCCATGCAATCCCGGCATGGCGCGACTACCCCAAAATAGCGGACTACATCCGCGCCAACCCCGCGATCCGCGAAGTCCTGCTCTCAGGCGGCGACCCGCTGGCGCTCAGCCAGGACGCCCTTGAACGGCGCGTGGACATATTTGCGGACTTGGGGCAGATATACTCGGTGCGCATCGGGACGCGCATCCCCTGCTCCGACCCGGCGCGCGTCTCCCCTGCCCTCGCCAAGGGGCTTGGCAGAAGCCGCAAAGTCTGGGTCAACACCCAGTTCAACCACCCGGCCGAAGTGACTCCGGAGGCGGCGCGGGCCTGCGCGCTGCTCATCGACGCTGGAATTCCGGTTTCATGCCAAACTGTCCTGGTAAAGGGCCTGAACGACAACGCCGACACGCTTGAAGCCCTTTTCAGGGCTCTCCAGGCAATCCGCGTCCGCCCCTACTACGCCTTCGCCGGGGATCCGGTCACGGGGACGGGCCACTTCCGCGTCACATCCGCCGAGGCGGCGGCTCTGGAACGCGAAGTCGCTGGCAGGGTTGGCGGACTGGCGCTGCCGCGCTTTGTGGCGGACATCCCGGGCGCGGGGCGGAAGACGCCGGTCGTCGAGGCCGCCGCGCTAGGCTCCGGCCGTGGCATTTGCCGGGAGTGAAAGCCACGCGAAGGCGGCCCGCCGCGACTGGAGAGGCAGATCCAGGTGGTGCGACAGGAACATCCCCATGAAGCGCCGGACGCCGAGCGCGCATTCACCGCCTACAGCCGAGACGGGCGCCCCGCCCTTCACCTGGCGCAGCGCCTCAAGCAGCCCCGGTTCAAGCGCGACGGTGTCGCTCGAGTAGGAGAAGCCATTGCGAAGGGGGCATGTCAGGTGTCCATCCGGAATCGCAAAGCGGCAGCGGTCGCGCGTCCGCGACGGGCACTCCCGGCAATGGGAGAAGTCCGGGCTTATGCCAAGCCTCCCGGCGAGGGCGAACTCGTAGCGAATCACGGCGTCCACCGCGTCCGCGCCGGCCGCGAGCGTTGACAGCGCGGAGTCAAGGTCCCCATACAGTCCCTGGGCGTCGAGGAGAGTTTCCACCGATTGCGCCGTGAGCGAGCAAATGTAGTCGGCCGCGACTGCATTGCGCCAGTTTCCGCGAAGCCCATCGCGGTAGTCCAGCGGGGTGGTCTCCCTGATGTTGTGGACGCCGTTGGAATTGCGAATGTAGAAAAGCAGCTCCGAACGGTAGGCGATGTCTATTTGGCCGAGGAAGTGGCTTTTGGGGCGGTTTGCGCCCCTGACCGGGGTCACTATGCGCCCGAAGTCGCGCGTCAGCCATGTCACCATAAGCGACGTGCGCGAAAACGGGCGCACCGCCAGGACAATCGCTTCCGTCTTCTCAATCATGCTTCGGGCCGGCGATGCCGGTGGGATGGATGAGTGTCGGCGCGGGCGCTCAAGGTTCCGGCGGCGCGGCGAAGCGCTGCCCTGCGACGGCGCGGATGCCCTGGGCGAACTGGGCGCCAGAAAGGGACTTCCCGCCCTCGCGGCGGACCTCCGTCAAACGAAGCATCGTCCCCGCGCCGGCAGCGACTGCTATGCCGTCGCGCGAGATGTCGGCGATGGTTCCCGGCTCTGCGGCGCAGTCCGCGGGCATTGGCTCCGCCCGGGCGAACAGGACTTTCAGGCGCTCCCTCTCCGGGCCGCCGCCCTTCGGCAGGAAATACGTCCAGCATGAAGGCCATGGGTTGAATGCGCGGACGCGAAGCGCAATGGCGTCGGCCGGCATGGTCCAGTCTATGAGGCCGTCGCCCTTCCCGAGCTTGTTGGCGAACGTGACGTCCCGCGCGTTTTGCTTGCGTGGGGTAATTAGGCCGGACTGGAGCTTTGGAAGGCACTTCATCAGCAGCGCGGCGCCAAGCTGGGACAGGCGGTCGTGCAGCGTCCCGGCCGTGTCGTCCGGCCTGATCTGCTCCTCCGCCTGCATGAGGATGTCACCGCTGTCCAGGCCCGAATCCATTTTCATGATGGTGACGCCGGAGACGGTGTCGCCATTTTCAATGCAGCGGTGGACCGGCGATGCGCCGCGGTACTTAGGCAGGAGGGAAAGATGCACGATGACGCACCCGAGGCGCGGCAGTGAGAGGACGTTGTAGCCGAGGATGAGGCCGTATGCCGCGACGACAATAACATCCGGGTTCATCTCGCGGATCTGGCGGACAGTCTCCAGCTTGTCGGCGCTTTCCCTGAGCGTCTCCGGCGCTATGACCTTCAGGCCGAGCTTCTCGGCGTATGCCTTTGCCGGGCATGGCGTGGGGGCCCGGCGGTCACGGCCGCTCGGCTTGTCCGGACGGGTGATGACGCACTGGACGTCGTAGCCCGGAGTCTCGACGAGCTGCTTGAGCACGGCGCAGGAGACGTCCGCCGACCCCATGAACACCACCTTGAGGGGCGGGAGCGCCCCAGCGCCATCATGGACCTGGTGGTATTCGGTGCCCGGCTTGCCTGCCTTCCTGACATCGAGTATGAAGGGGGAACCGACAAGGGCCTTTAGGCGGCGCCGCGACAACTGTTCGACGCCGGAGAAGAGGCTTTCGCCGTTGGCGTTTATGGCGACGATTCCCGTGAGATCCTCGACCTCAAGCTTCCACATGGCCTCGGTCGCGCCGAATTCGTCGAGGAACCAGACGCCGTCCACTCGCTTGACGCATTTGGCAAGCAATGCGGCCGCGCCGCCGACGACCTGGATGTATATGCACCCGTTTTCCCGGCAGGCGGTCTGGGTTTCGCCGTTCATGCCGCCCTTGCCGAGAATCACGCGGATGCCGCGCTCCGATATTATCTCCGGCATGTAGGGGTTTTCGCGGCTGGAAGTCGTCGGCCCCGCGGCGACGACCTTCCACTTCCCCTCGCCGTCCCTCACAACGATGGGCCCGCAGTGGAAGATGGCGGAATCGCGGAGATCGACGGGCGACTCGCCGTCCTCGAAGAGGTATTTGTGCAGGCGGTCGCGGCCGGTGTAGACGGTGCCGGAAATCGAGA
>JAFWPM010000044.1 GCA_017509565.1 Kiritimatiellia bacterium
GTTCGGCAACTTCAGAAGCGACATTTGGCAATCTCGGCGACAACAAATGGCGCCATATTGCAATAGTTTACGATCCGTCGAAAACAGGGGCGGGCATTGTGACGCTTTATGTAGACGGTGTGCCCGGAACTTGTTCTGCCGCTAACGCAAACCAAGGAGCGTTTGCGCTGGGAGACCTTCCGCTTTACTTTTTCCGACGGGCAAACTCTCAAATCGGCGATGAGCGTACGGCTTTGCCATTCTACGGCTCCATTGACGACGTTCGCATCACTGGATGTGCCTTGACGCCCGATCAATTCCTGTCAAGCCGTTCAGCGGCTTCGGCCGTTGCGCTCTACCGCTTTGACCGCGAGACGATCGCTGATCAGTCCGGCAATGGGAACGACCTTGTTCTCAAAAATGGCATCGAAACAGGCGAGGGAACTCCAACATTTGGAGACAACGGATCGCCAGCAAGCGGAACCGGCCTTGTGCTTACCGGCAAGAATGGCGGCAAGGAATGGGCTCGCACGGCGAACGACATCGATTTTTCCGGAACAAAGTCGATGACGATCGAGGTTGACTACGTTTGCCCCAATCCGAAGACCGAGGACAACAGCTCCGTCTATGTCTTTGCGGCAAGCACTAATGCGACTTCTCGTGGTGGTTTTGTCATGTATCGCTCACAGAACACTTTCAACGGACAGTTCCGAAAGGGCGCGTCCGGCTGGCTGTCGGCAAAGGGAGGGGCACTTGGCACCGCGACCGCAAGCGGCTACAGGCGCGGCAGATATGTCGTCAACGCCAACAACACCGCTGGCAACAACAAAGTCTATTTCACCCTCACCGTTGATGGTACCGCATACACGGAAACCCAATCTGACACCTTCGACTCTCTTGGCAAGTTGGGATTGAGTTTCGGCCACTGCCCTGTATATTACGGCGGGACGTCTTCCGAGCCTTGCTATATGAAAGGCAAACTGCTGCGCGTGGCAGTGTCCGACATCGCCCTTGATACTGCTGACTACGTCCTAGACAACCTTGTGCTTGACACGCCCAAGGCCACCCTCGCCTACTGGAACTTCAAGAGCGGCGCGGGGCTTGCGTCCGATGATGTGTCGCGTCGCAGGGGTGCGCTAAATTTCAACGGAGCGTCTTCGGCGTCTACGACAAACCTCACGCTTTCCGCATTGACGCAGGCGACGATCGAGTGCTTCGTCTGCTTCGGCGAGACGCCGTCCTCAGGCGCTGTATTCTCGCTGGGTTCCGGCGCAGGTTCGTTCTCCGTCGCGGCGGACGCCACGGCCGGCACTCTTTCGGGCTCGTTCATTCCGTACGACCATCTTGCCGCATCCAATGGCGGAACTGCCGCGCTTGCTCCGCTTGCCGGCAAAAAGACCTGGCACCATGTCGCGCTCGTCATCGACCGCACGAATCCCGGCGCGGACGCCGTGCGCTTCTACGTGGACTACGAGCGCACAACCCCGGCCGGACGCGCCTGGGACGCCGCCGCGACAATGCTGGACGGCGCCATCTCCATTGGCGACGGCTTCACTGGTTGGATTGATGACCTGCGCGTGAGCGCCGGCGCCCTCGCGCCCACCGAGTTTCTCCAGCCTGACATGCGAACCGAAACCCCCGACGCCTTCACGATCATTATCCGCTGATGAAACCTCGCCTGCTGTTTTCCATTTTTCATTTTCCATTTTTCATCTCCTATGCGCTTGCGGCAACCGCCGCAAGCGCAAAGGCCGCTCCTCGCTTCTACCGCGGCATGATCCACGCGCACACGTGCTGGTCCGACGGCCGCGCCATGCCGGAGCAGGCCGTGGCGACCTACCGTGACGCCGGTTACGACTTTTTCGCCATTACGGACCACAACCGCATCGGCTCCGCCCCTGACCGCTGGATCACGGTCGCGCCGCCGAAGGTCGGCGTCTGGCCGCCAAAGTCCCTCGAACCTTCCGTCTTCGAGGCATACCGCGCCGCCTTCCCCGACGCCGAATGGCGCACCGCCGACGATGGCTCAACCGAAGTCCGCATGCGGACGTTCGCCGAGACGGCGGCGCGCTTCAACGTGCCGGGGAGGTTCCTCGTCATGCCCGGATGCGAGGTCACGGTCGCGACGCACGACGCCTCCGGCGTCCGGCGCGACATCCACATGAACTACGTCGGGCTCGACGCGCTCGTCCCGCGCGCCGAAAAGGCCTATCTCATCGAGTGGGTGAAGAATACCACGATCTCGAAAACCATACGTGAAACGAAGGACGAGTTTGACGCCCTCGCCGCCACTGGCGGCAACCCGCCTAGCCTCTTCTGGGTCAACCACCCGCACTGGCAATACTACGACGTGCTGCCGCAGGACATCATAGACAACCCCGGCATCCGCTTCTTCGAGGTCTGCAACGGCGGCGGCGAATGGCCCGCTCCCGATTCCCTCCCGCATGACGGCCTCTCTAACGATCGCCTCTGGGATGTGGTGAACGCCACGCGCTGCCATCGCGGCGAACAACTTCTCTTCGGCCTCGCCACCGAGGACACCCACTACTACCCCGGCAGCGGCACAAGCCATTCGTCATTCATCGGCGCTGGCTGGATTGGCGTCCGCGCCGACGCACTCACTCCCGCATCACTCTTCGAGGCCATGGAGCGCGGCGACTTCTACGCTGCCGGGGGCTTCGACTTCGAGGACATTCGCTTCGACGAGGCCACGGGGACTCTCTCCGTTGCCGTTCCCGCAAAGCCAGGTGTCGCCTACACGGTGAAGTTCATTACGACGAAGCAAGGAGCGCCGCTGGAGCCGGTGAAGTTCATCGATGTGCCGTCGCCGACGAGCGCGCAGCCCGTCTCGCGCCGCATACCGGTCTATTCGCCCCAAATCGGCGCCGTGGTGAAGGAAGTCGCATTCGGCAAGGGCGAACCCGTCCGCGCCGCCTACACCCTTGCGCCGGACGACCTCTACGTCCGTGCCCGCGTGGAAAGCGACGAGCCGACGATCTATCCACACCCCGAACGGCACCTGCACCCCTTGGTGAAGATGGCCTGGACCCAGCCGTATTGCCGCGCAGGGGGTTCGGGGGCAAAGTCCCCGTCGTCCGTGGTCCGCTACACCCCGGATGTTGTGGCCCGCCCGCAGGCACGCGGGGCAATGCTCTCGCAGTACACCGTCAGCGAGGACGACTTCCGCACCCTCAAGGAGTGGGGCGCGACAGTCGCGCGCTACCAGATGTATCCCGTCGGCGAGGAGTGGAAAGGAAAAACATCCACCCCGGAAGGCTTCGCGCAATGGCTCGACTGGAAGCTTGGCGTCCTGCGGAACGAAGTCCTGCCGCTGGCGCGGAAATACGGCATCCCGCTTGTCGTCGATCTCCACGTCCCGCCGGGCGGGCGCGGCGGCAGCGGCATGAAGATGCTTGACGACACCGAATGGGCCGACTTCTTCGTGGAGTGCTGGCGCAAGATCGCCAGCGCCTGCGCTTCCGTCGGGCAAACTGCGGGTATCTGGGCCTACGACCTCGTCAACGAGCCGACGCAGTTCTCCGCGCCCAAAGTCTGCGACTACCTTGAGATCCAGCGCCGCGCCGCCAGGGCCATCCGCGCGATAGACCCGCACACCCCTGTGATCGTCTCCTGCAACGCCGTCCCCGGCGGCGCCTGGTGCGCACCCTCCTCCTTCGCCTCCCTCGAACCGCTCGACATTGTGAACGTCCTCTATCAGTTCCACATGTACGAGCCGTTCGAGTACACGCACCAGAAGGTCCTGCCGCAGTTCAAGGACAGCGTTTGCGCCTACCCCGATCCGGCGCGCGGCTGGGACGCGGCGTGGCTGCGCCGCGCCGTCGAGCCGGTGCGCGAGTTCCAGCGGCGCACCGGGGCGCGCATCTTCGTGGGCGAGTTCTCCGCCGTTGCGTATGCCGAAGGTTGCGACCGCTGGATCGCCGATGTCACGGCGCTCCTCAACGACCTAGGCTGGGACTGGTGCTACCACGCCTTCCGCGAGTGGGACGGCTGGAGCGTGGAGCACGAAGGCCCGGACGCCGCGCACCTCGTCCCGTCCGACGACAACCCGCGCAAGCGGGTCCTGCTTGAGGGTTTCAAGGGCGGTGTCGCCACGAACGCCCCCACTGCGGACGCCAAGCCCGTGGACTGGGATTCCGCATGGCTATCCGCGCGATCTGGGCGGTCCAATGGGCGGCTACTTTGCCGGAGTGGGACGGAAAAGCGCTGTTGCTCGACGGTACAAGCCAAGGGGGATGGCAGGCGCTGATGGCGGCGGCGCACTGCCCCCGCGCCACAAAAGTCACGACCGGCATGACCTGGGGCTGCGACTGGACCGGGCAGGCGGAATACGGGCGCCTGAAGTCGAACTGCCGCCCGAACTGCTGGTTCCCGGACATGGCCTACTTCGACGCCGTCTTCGCCGCGCGGCGCGTCCGCTGCCCCGTGGAAATCCGGCGCGCCGGGCTGGGGGACTACGTCTCGCCGCCGTCCTCGCTTGCCGTTCTCTACAACGCCCTGGACGTCACGAAGACAATCACCTGGAACCAGGGCTGGACGCATGGCTGGAGTCCGGACGGCATGGCCAAATGGACTGAGGATGGAGGTTCTGACAGGATACGCGCGCATAACGGACAGGAAGGAAAGCCATGAAAGAAGCGGCATTCGACATCCGGGAATTCGGCGCGAGGGAGAACGTCGCGCCGGCCACCAATCGAGCGGCAATCAACCGTGCCATCCAGGCGGGCGCCAGGCCGCAGCGGTCTGACGCTATTCGGACGTTATTACGGCGAGGAATTTCGCCTGCTTGCCGTTGAGGGGCCGTATGCCGTGCAACTTGGTGGCGTCGAAGTAGATGCTGTCGCCCTCCTCAAGGGTGACGTGGTGGCCGTCGATGACCATCTCGATGCTACCTTCGATGCAGCGGTCGAACTCCTCGCCCGGGTGCGAGTTCAG
The DNA here is from genome assembly GCA_017509565.1 of Kiritimatiellia bacterium. Classification (GTDB taxonomy): domain Bacteria; phylum Verrucomicrobiota; class Kiritimatiellia; order RFP12; family JAAYLN01; genus RGIG5952. The sequence continues at coordinate 4,933 of JAFWPM010000044.1, forward strand.
CAGGATGCCGCCGCGGTTGGCGCCGGGCACCATCGTCACGATGTACGGCATGACCTTGGCGCCGGTGAACGCGGCGTTCAGGCTCTCGTAGTGGTAGGCCGAGTTGCGCTCCACCACCGGCCCCTTGCCCTTGCGCGTCACCGCGTAGAGCTTGGTGTGCGAATTGATCCCCGTGAAGATCGCGAATGGGTCGGCGTCGAAGAGCGTCGCAAGCTGCGGGATGTCGCCAAGCGGGATGTCCTTGGTGCCGGCCTCGTAGGCCTGGTAGGTCTCGATGTCCAGGCCGAGCGCCTTCGCGACTTCCTCCTGCGACATTCCGGCCGCGTCGCGCGCGCCGATGATTCTCTGTGCGATTTCTTCCCTGCTGGTCATGACCGTTGCTCCTTGCTTTGTTCAAAATTCACTTTTCGCCGCAAATCGCCTCCGCGGCGTTGAGGGCATGGCTCTTGACCTTGCGGTAGGCCTGCATCATGTCGGCGTAGATCATGCCAGGCAATATGTCGCACTCGCCCGACACTATGCGGTTCATGTGCTCCGAGCGCATGTCCTTGTAGAAATGGTCGATCGAACTGTCCTCGGTGCGGCAGTGTGACAGGTAGTCGCCTCTTGGCGTCCCGCGCAGTCCCGACGAAACCTCGGCCACGTATGCCGCGATGCGGTCATGCATCGCCAGAATCTCCGAGGTCGCCTTCTCCGAGAACTTCGCCCCGGTCTGGCGGCGGCGGAGGATGTGCTTGAGAAGAGTCGCGATGTAGTCGCTTATGGACTCGTATTCGTCGGCCAGGCGTATCTGCTTGCGCGTCTCGGCCGAAATCTCGGACGTGATGCGTCCACGCATGAGCCGCGCCAGGAACTGGACGATTTCGCGCTGCTGGTCATCCAAGGCGGATTCGCCCTCGAAGATCGACTTCTGGGCGGCGTCGTTGTCCTCATCGACGATGCATGCGCGCAGGTCGCCAAGCATCATCTGGGTTCTGTCTGCCATGCGGATGATTTCCTGGAGCGACTGCTGGATGCCGAACGCCGGTGTTGAAAGCATCCTGATGTCGAGATATGTGATGTGGTGGCCGCCTTCGGCGTCGGACGGGCAAAGCTTGAGTATCAGCCGGGTGAAGGGTTTGGTGAAAACAAGGAATACCGCCACGAGCAGGACGTTGAAGAGCGTGTGGGCGAACGCGATCGACTTGGCGACGCTGGTGATGTGCAGGAACGCCAGGGCTGTTTCCAGAAGACCCATGAACGGGGCAAACAGGAAGAGCATGACGACCACGCCTATGATTTTGGAGACAATGTGCGCCATGGCCACCTGGCGGGCACCTATCGAGCCGCCGATTGCGGCTATCCCGGCGGTGACCGTTGTGCCGATGTTCTCCCCGAGGACAAGCGCAACGGCCGTCTGGAAGTCGATCACCCCCGTCGCGGCCAGGGTTATCGTGATTGCGACCGTGGCCGACGAGGACTGGATTACAGCCGTGAAGAAGGCGCCGACGAGGACGCATTTGAAGAGTCCAGCCAATGAGGACGGGCTGAAGGAAGAGAAGAACGCGGCTACGCTTGGCGACTCCCTGAGCGGTGCTATCCCCTCCTGCATCATGGTGAGGCCGAAGAATATCATCCCGACGCCCATGGCGATCATGGACCAGAGCTTGAACTTCTCCGTCTTCCCGAAAAGGTAGCAGAGGGCCGACACCGACATGACAGGCAGCCCCCAGGACAGGACGTTCAGGGATACGAGCCAGCCTGTGACGGTCGTCCCGATGTTGGCACCGAGAATCACGCCGAAGGCCTGCTGGAGGGTCATTACCCCGGCGTTGACCAGGCCGATCAGCAGGACAGTGGTTATCGCCGACGACTGGATGATGCCGGTGACGACGATGCCGGTGGCGCAGCCGGCGAGGCGGTTGTCGGTGACGGCCGACACCATGGCGCGGAGTTTTTTGCCGGCTGCGGCCTGGAACCCCTCGGACATGTACTTCATGCCCAGAAGGAACAGGCTCAGCCCCCCGAGTACCTCAATGAGTATCCCGTAGCGATCCATTGCCGGGGGATTCCGTTAGGCGTGCCCGCAGAGTTCGCCCGCGAGGGCCTCCAGCTCGGCGCGCGAACTTTCCGAAAGCGCGGACTTGATGTGGACAACCGTCTGGGCGAACTCTATCCCCTTGGAGCCTTCGAACATCGACCGCATCACCTTGGCCGCCATCGGCGCCCAGCTGCCATTCTCGATCAGGGCCACCTTGCGGTTCTGGTAGTTGCGCTCGACAAGATGGTGGATGAACTCGTGCATGTAGGGGAATATCCCCGTGTTGTATGTGGTCGTGGCCAGGACAAGCCTGTCGTAGCGGAAGGCGTCCTCGACTGCCTCCGCCATGTCGTCGCGGGCAAGGTCGGCGACCGCGACTTTCGGGCACCCCTTCGCCTTGAGGAGGTCCGCAAGCTTCAGGGCGGCTTCGCGCGTGTGGCCGTAGACGGACGTGTAGGCGATGAGCACGCCCTCGCCCTCCGGTCTGTAGGCGCTCCAGGTGTCGTAGAGCCCGATGTGGTATCCGAGGTTCTCCGAAAGGACCGGGCCGTGCAGCGGGCAAATCTTCCTGATGTCGAGGCCGGCGGCCTTCCTGAGGAGCGCCTGGACCTGCGGGCCGTATTTGCCGACGATCCCGAAGTAGTAGCGCCGCGCCTCGCAGGCCCAGTCCTCGTCGGCGTCGAGCGCCCCGAATTTGCCGAATCCGTCCGCGGAGAAAAGCACCTTGTCGAATGCGTCGTAGGTGACCATGACCTCTGGCCAGTGGACCATCGGCGCGGCCACGAATGATAGCGTGTGGCGGCCGAGCTCCAGCGTGTCGCCCTCCTTGACCACGATCCGGCGGTCCTCCCACTCCCTGCCGAAGAAGTTCTTCATCATCGCGAATGCCTGGCGCGAGGAGACGATCGTGGCTTCGGGGTAGGCGTCCATGAAGGTGCCGATGTTTGCCGAGTGGTCCGGCTCCATGTGCTGGACAACCAGATAGTCTGGCTTGTGCCCGCCCAGTGCGGATTCGATGTTCTCCAGCCACTGCCGGCCGAAACGCGCGTCAACGGCGTCCATCACCGCGATTTTGCCGTCGATTATCGCGTAGGAGTTGTATGCCATCCCGTTCGGGACCTTGTACTGGCCTTCGAAGAGGTCGATTTCGTGATCGTTTACGCCGACGTATTTGATGTCGCCCGTTATGTCCATTGCCGATTCCTGACTCTTGATGCTGAAAAGAAGTACTACTATTCTAGCAAAAAGCCGGAAGGCGTGGAAGTGCCGACTGGCCGCCAGCCATTTTGGCTACTTGACTGGGAATACGACCGGGACGCCGGAGTCCGGGCCGATGACGACCGTCTGCGGCGAGACGCCGTTCCACTTCTTGATGGCCTCAAGCTGCGCGACGCCCGGGTTGTCCTTGAGCGCCTCCCCGCGGACGCGGATGGCCTCCGCCTCGCCCTTGGCGACCTCGATTGCCTTCTGCGCCTCGGTCTTGGCGCGGTCAAGCTCGTATTTCGCCCTGAGCGCCTCCTGCTGCGCGACCTGCTTCTGCTCTATGGCCTTCTCGTAGACATCGCTAAAGGTTATGTTCACAAGGACGACGTCGTTCACGTCCACGACATCCGAAAGCCTGTCCTTGCAGGCCCGGATGATGTTCAGGCGGATCGCCTCGCGCATCCCGATCACCTCCTCGGCATTGTAGGCGGCAATCTGCTGCTTGAGTATCTCCCAGACGCGCGGGACGACCTGGGACATGTAGTCGCGCCCGATCGTCTGGTAAATCGTAACCGCGTTGTTCGGCCGCAGTGTCGTCAGCAGCGAGAGCCTGACGCCGACGAGCTGGAGGTCCTTTGAGAAGCATTCGGTGTCGCCCTCGAATTTCTGGACGCGGCAGTCGAACCTCCGGCAGTCCTGCCACGGCGCTATCCAGTGCAGCCCCGGCTCAAGGACGCGTCCCGTGACGCGCCCGAATTGCGTGACAATGCCGACGTGCCCCGCGTCTATTGAGAGAAACGAGCCCGCGAGGAAGATCGCGGCGAAGACGAGGACGGGGATCAGGATTACCAGCTTGACGCCGGCGTTGGGCGAGAATGTCGTCATCCCGGAGGTGTAGCGTGCCATTTATGTCAGTCCTTCCTTGTCTGCTTGCCGAGGGGTGCGAGGACGAGCGCCGTTCGCGGCGGAAGGTATACGCGCGCCCTGCGTACAATTTCGTTGCCGCACTTGTCGAGGAACACGGGGTATTCCATGCCCGGCTGGATTCGGCCGAATCCGCCGAATTCGACGGCGTCGGTGTCGAGAAGCCAGCGGTATGTGCCGCAGGGCGGGACGACGACCGGGAATCCGTCGAGGGGTTCCGATACGTGGAAGTTGAATAGGAACACCAGCCCGGCCCGCTCAAAGGCGAGAAACTTCGCGGCCTCGTCGGTCGCGAGCAGCCGCGGCCGGCGCAGCAGGAGGGATGAATCCTCCGCCACGCGGAGCATCGCGGCGTCGAAGTCGCCCAGTGCCTTGAACAGCAGGCCCGGGTCGTCGCGCAGGTGCCAGAGCCGGCGTGCGTGGGCGAACGAGAACCCGTTGCCCTCGCGCGGGAAGTCTATCCATTCGGGATGGCCGAACTCGTTGCCCATGAAGGCCAGGTACCCGCCGCCTGCCGTGGCGAGGGTCGCGAGCCGCGCCATCTTGTGGAGGGCCACGGCCCTGTCCGTCGCCGGATTGCGCACACCGCGGTGCATGGAGTCGTAAATCGCCGAGTCCATCAGCTCGAAGAGGAATGTCTTTCCCCCGACGAGGGCCTGGTCGTGGCATTCGACATACGAGACGGTGCGCTCCTCCTCCCGCCGGTTGGTTAGTTCGTGCCATAGCCAGCCGACGCTCCAGTCCTCGTCGCGGACCTTCGAGGCCAGCCGGAACCAGCACTCCGGGACGCCCATCGCCATGCGGTAGTCGAACCCCAGCCCGCAGTCGTCGATCGGCGACGCTATGCCGGGCATCCCGCTGACGTCCTCCGCGATTGTTATCGCGTCCGGCCTTACCTCCCTTATCAGCCTGTTGGCGAGGTTGAGGTATGTCCATGCGTCCTGGTCGACCTGGTACCCGAAATACATCGAGTAGTCGGTGAACGCCACGCCAAGCCCGTGGTGCAGGTACAGCATCGAGGTCACGCCATCGAAGCGGAACCCGTCGAAGTGGAACTCGTCAAGCCAGTAGTGGAGGTTGGAAAGCAGGAAATGGCGCGTCTCCATCTTGCCGTAGTCGAAGCACCGCGAATCCCATGCCTCGTGCCATCCGCGCGTCCCGTGGTGGAAGTAGAGGTCGGTCGTGCCGTCGAAGCGCGAGAGCCCGTCGCGCTCGTTCCTTACGGCGTGGGAGTGGACTATGTCCATCACCACTGCTATGCCGAGGGCGTGGGCGGAGTCAACCAGCTCCTTGAGCTCCTCCGGGGTGCCGAAGCGCGACGATGCCGCGAAGAAGCTCCCGACATGGTAGCCGAACGATGCGTAGTAGGGATGCTCCATGACGGCCATGAGCTGGATTGTGTTGTATCCGGCGGCCGCGATGCGCGGGAGTATCCCGGCGGTGAATTCGGCGTATGTGCCGATGCCCTCCCTTTCCTGCGCCATGCCGACATGGGCCTCGTAGATGCGCGGCGCCATGCCGCCCGGGACCTTCCATCCCGCATCGCGCCAGACATGCTGCTCAGGCGGGTTCCAGACCTGCGCCTCGTAGAGGCCGGTGTCGGGGTCCTGGACAACGCGCCTTACGTATGATGGTATCCGCTCCCCGCTCCCGCCATTCCACACCATCCTGAGATGGAACTTCTGGCCATGCGAGACCGCCTCCGCCGGAAGCCGGCATTCCCAGGACTTGCCGTCCGGGAGCCGCGCGAGGGCGAACGCCGGGTCGCCGTCGCGCCAGCCGTTGAAGTCGCCAACGAGCGAAATCGCCGTCGCGTTGGGCGCGCATTCGCGGAAGACCCATTCGCCGTCGCGGAAATGGAGCCCGTAGAATTCATGGGCGCAGGCGAACTCCGCGAGCGAACCCGGCCCGGCGGCGAGTTCGGCGGCGATTTTCCCGGCGCGCGCCGCGCGCTGGCGGATGATGTCGGCGTATGGAAGCAGGTATGGGTCGTCGAGCAGATGCGGGCGGTTGTACGGTATTCCGTCGTTCATCGGTTCAATCTCCCATCTCCAGTGTAGGGTCAGTAGCTCGTCACCAGGTCGCGCTTGAGCATGCGGCGGTAGATGTCGATGTAGGCCTGGGCGCAGACGTTGTGGTTGAAGCGCGCCTTGCCGTCTCGCATGATGCGCGCTATCTGCGCGTCCCGGACTTCCCTTGGTAGGTTCCAGAAGGCCATCGCCTCGCCCATCGCCCATTCAAGCCCGGCGTCGTCGTAGTACTTGAAGAGGAACCCGTTGCCGAAATCCCTTGAGGCGTCGAGGTGCGCCACGGTGTCGTGGATGCCGCCAGTGTCGTGCGCCACGGGCAGCGACCCGTAGATCGGGCCGATCATCTGCGGAAGGCCGCATGGCTCGAAGCGCGACGGCATGAGCGTGAAGTCCGACGCCGCGTATCCCAGGCGCGACAGGTCTTCGTCGAAACTGCATATCGCAAGGCGCCCGTAGAGGTTGTGCCAGTGGAGGATGTCGTGGAAGTGGATGGCGTGGGGGCCGTTTGCGACTACCGCGACCTGCATGTTCGGGTATTTCGCCATGATGCGCGCGAGTATGTTCGTCAGAAGTTCGCACCCCTTCTGAAGCGGGTCCAGGCGCGAAGGCCAGAAGAACATCGGCGCGTCGGCCGTCTCGGCCAGCCCCACGCGGCGCTGGAACACCCGCTTGTTCACGGCCTTGGCCTCGCTGGCGTTGTCGGCCGTGAACTTGGCCTCAAGCGCCGGGTCGGTTGCCGGGTCGTAGGACGAGTCCGGGGCGTTGAGGATGCCCGACGCGCAGCCGGCCAGCCGCTTCCCGGTTATCTCCGAGCGTATCGCCGGCGGCACGAAGGCGTGCTCGCCGCGCACGATTTCGTCAAGGAATGTCGGCGACACGGTGTTGATGAAGTGCGCAGCGAATATCCCGGAGGCCAGGGAGTCCACCGGATTGTTGTCGCGCGACTCCTCGTAGTTCAGCGGCGGGCGCTTGTAGTAGAGCAGCGGCCAGAATTCGGCGGCGTCGATGCCGCGGTCCTCGATCTGCGCGAGCGTCATGTCGTGCGTGTGGATGTTGTGGACGGTGAAGAGCGACGGGATGCCCAGGCGGCGCGCCGCGGCCGGTATAAGCCCCGTCATCCAGTCGTTGCAGTGGATCAGGTCCGGGTTTACCGTGGGTATGATGTTGTTGATGACTTCCCGCTGGAAGGCCAGCGCGAGCCGCGGGTTCTCCTCGTCGGAACGGCTGTAGACGCGTTCGCGGTAGTAGAAGCACCTGTCCTCGGCGAGGTGGACGCGCGAGTCCGGCAGCCGCGACTGGTAGACGCGCAGTTCGTCCGAAATCAGCTGCCCCACGTCCATGTGGAACATCCTGCGGTAGTGCGGCAGCGCCACGTGCACGTCCGCACCCTCCTCGAAGAGCGCGGCGACGAGCGACGCCGACACGTCGGCCAGCCCGCCGGCCTTCGCGTTCGTGTTGTGCGCGAGGTTCCCCATCCCGGCCGGGAGATATGTTATCTCCGGTGTCACGATGAGTATTTTCGGTTTCCCCTTTTTCCTGATAAGAGACATTTTTGCTGATAATCCGTCCTTTGCGTTCCCACAATTATACCAAAAAATTGCGAAACGCGGGCACTTCTTGATATAATCGTTCGCAAGGGGATTTTGCTATGCTTGGAATATTCGCGCGTTCGTTCGCCACCGTGTTCATGGCGGAACTTGGGGACAAGACACAGCTTGCGGCGCTTTCGCTGGCCGCGTCGTCCCCCCATGCGAAATGGGCGATATTCGCCGGCTCGGCGCTCGCCCTTGCGCTGACTTCCCTCATCGCCGTCCTCGCGGGCGATGGCCTCATGCGCGCCGTGGGGTCCGCGCGCGCCGTGAAGGCGACCTCCGGGCTGCTGTTCATTGCATTCGGCGTGGCGATGCTCGTAGAGGCTGCGCGAGGGTAGGGAAATTATGCCGCCGCCGCATGGAATTGACGCGATGCCTTCGCCGCAGTGCCCGAAGTGCGGGAGGCGCCTCGCCGCGCCCGACGCCAAGTGCCTTTACTGCTCCGGGCAGGGCTGGGCCGTATGCCGCCGCCTCCTAGGCCTGCTGCGCCCGTTCCGCCGCAAGGTCGCGGCGGTGGTCGCGCTCAACGCCTTCGGCGTCGCGGTGTCGCTCGTCCCGCCCTACCTTACGAAGCGCATCATAGACGATGTCATCCTGGCGGCCGGCGACGGCCGCCGCCGGCTGCTTGCCGCCATCGCCGCCACCATGCTCGCCTCCGCCGCGGCAAGGGGCGCGGCCAACTACCTCGGCGGCGTCATTTCCGCCCAGATCGGCGCCGGGGTCGTCCTTGAGCTTCGCCGCCGCCTCCACGATGCGCTCCTCCATGTGGAACTCGGCTTCTTCGGCGCGCGGAATTCCGGCGAATATACCGGGAGGATCATGTCCGACACCGAGGACGTCCAGCGATTCCTCGTCGATGGCAGCCGCGACCTGGCCGTGCAGGGCCTTACGATGTTCGGCATAGCCGGCGTCCTGCTCGCAATGAACTGGCGCCTCGCCCTGATCGTCTTCGCCCCGGCCCCCCTCCTCGTCTGGATGTCCAACCGCTTCCACCGCCGGATCCATTCCCTGTTCCACGACCAGGGCGCCGGCATCGCCCGCCTGAACACCGGCATTTCCGAGACTATCGGCGGCATCAGGACTATCAAGGCTTTCTCCTGCCAGGACCGGCGCTCCGCCGCCTTCTCCCGGGCCGCCGGAGACGTCGCTTCAATCCGCGTCGGCATTACCCGCCGCTTCATGGCATTCTTCGGCGAGACCGGCGCCCTGATGGACGCCGCAATCGCGATGGTCTGGTTCACGGCCGCCTGGTCGATCGCCGGCGGCGGCTCCCTCACCCTCGGAGGCCTTACCGCCTTCGCCGGCTACGCCACCATGTTCTACGGCCCCATCCGCTGGCTGACGAATGTCGCCAACCACGCCGTGAACGCACTCGTCGGCGCGGAACGCATTTTCTTCATCCTCGACGCCCCGCGCGAGGACTCAACCGGCACCCTGCCGCCACCATCCCCCTTCAGGGGCCGCGTCGAACTGCGCGGCGTCCACTTCGGCTACGTGAAGGGCGAGGAGGTCCTCAAGGGGCTGGACCTCTCCATCGCCCCCGGCGAGATGATCGGCCTGGTCGGCCGCTCCGGCGTCGGGAAGTCCACCCTCGTCAACCTCGTCTGCCGCTTTTTCCGCGTGGATTCCGGCGAAATCCTCATCGACGGCTGCAACGTCAACGACCTCGACCTCGCCGCCTACAGGCGCAAAATCGGCATGGTCCTCCAGGAAACGTTCCTCTTCAACGCCTCCGTGTTCGACAACATAGCCTGCGCCAAGCCCGGCGCAACAATGGAGGAGGTCGTCGCCGCCGCCAAGGCCGCCTGCGCCCACGACTTCATCATGGCGCGCGAGGGCGGGTACCACGCGATGATCGGCGAGGGCGGGGCCCGCCTCTCCGGCGGCGAGCGGCAGCGCATCGCAATCGCCCGCGCCATCCTCCACGACCCCCCCATCCTCATTCTCGACGAGGCCACCTCCGCCGTCGATACCGACACGGAGCGGAATATCCGCGACGCCCTCGCCAGGCTCTGCCGCGGTCGCACCGTCATCGCGATCGCGCACCGCCTTTCAACCCTCCGCAACGCGACCAGGCTCGCCGTCATTGACAACGGCCGGGTCGCCGAACTCGGCACCCACCGCGAACTCCTCGCAAAGGGCGGCATCTACGCGAGGCTTGTCGCGGCCCAGACGGAACTGAACGAAATCGGCGCGGACTCATGGAACCCGCAATAGGGAGTCGGGCGTAATGTCTGAAGCGAAAAACATGCTTGTCCACATGGTCGGAGCCGGCGGCATCGGAATGTCCGGCCTCGCCATCCTGTTCGCCGGCGAGGGCCGCCGCGTCTCCGGCTGCGACGTCGCCTTCGGCCCGTCCGTCCGGAAATGGCTTGCCGACGCCGGGGTGGACCTCCTTTGCGGCCATTCCCCGTCCCATGTCGAGCCTTCGCCTCCCGACTTGATCGTGCGGACCCCCGCAGTGAGGGACGACAATCCCGAACTCGCCGCAGCAAGGCGCCTCGGCGTCAGGATCATGTCGCGGGGCGAGGCCCTTGCCGGCTACGCCGCCAGCCGCGCTACCGTCGCCGTTTGCGGCTCGCATGGCAAGACGACTACGTCGTGCCTCACCGCCATGCTCCTGAACGCACTCGCTTCAAAAACCGGCCGCCCGCGCTGCGGCTGGTGCATTGGCGGCTGGACCGAGTCTCTTGGCTGCGTCGCCTCGCCGCCCACGGCAGGCGCCCCTTTCGTGATCGAGGCCGACGAGAGTGACGGCACCCTCTCCCTCTACTCCCCCCTCGTCACGGTCGCCACTTCCATCGAGCGGGACCACCTTGAGCATTTTGAATCCTTCGAGGCGCTGGTTGACTGCTTCCGCGCCGTCTCTGACCGGACCCGCGGCGCCATTGTCTTCTGCGCCGACGACCCCGTCTGCCGCGAAGTCGCCGGCGGCCGCCCCATCGCAATGGGGTACGGCTTCTCCCAGGCCGCCGATCTCCGCGCCGTGGATGTCTCGTGCGGTCCCTCTTCCACGTCGTTTTCCCTTGAATTCCAGGGCGGGCGCCGCGAGGGGCTCTCACTCCCGCTCCCCGGGCGCCACAACCTGCTGAACGCCCTCGGCGCCCTCGGCGCCGCCATCGCCCTCGGCCACTCGCTCGACGACGCGCTTCGTTGCCTAGGGGCGCTGGACGAACTCCCGCACAGGCGTTTCGAGCCCATCCCCTCCGCCGCCGGCCTCGACATCGTCTCCGACTACTCGCACCACCCAACAGAAATCCGCGCGCTGATCGATGTCGCCCGCGCCGGCGGCAAACCCCTGCTTGCAGTCTTCCAGCCGCACCGCTATACGCGGACAAGGGCCCTGCTCCGCGATTTCGTCAGGGCCTTCGCCGCCCTCGACGGGCGCGGCCCCCATCCCGACCGGCTGGTTCTCCTGCCTGTCTACCCCGCCTTTGAGGAGCCGCTCGATGGCGGAACTTCCCTCGACCTGTATGCAGCCATGCGCGAGGCAAACGCCGCCGGTCTGCTGTCTGTCGTGCCGGAACTCGCCGACTCCGTGGACGAGGTCGCGGCCCACGTCCTTTCTTCCAGGGATGTGTCCGAGGGGCGCAGGATCGTGGTAATCGGCGCCGGGAACGTCGTGGAGCTCGCCGGGCGCCTTGCCTCCGCTCGCAGCATCCCCGATGCCCGTCCCCGGCCTTTCCACGTGTCGTTCGGCGTCCAGGCGCTTGCAGACCGCGTGGTCGATGTCGCCGACGAGGCGGCCCTTGCGGACGCCCTCCGCCTGGGCGGCCGCGTCGAGATTGTGGGGCAGGGGACGAATCTCCTGCCCTCCCCGCTTGGCGTTCGCGCGACGGTCCTCCGGCTTGTCGATGGCCCCTTGTCTTTCCGCGAACTTGCCGATGGCTCCGCCGAGGTGGTCGCCGGGTGCGGGACTCCCGGCGCACGGCTCCTTGGTGAACTTGCGCGCCGCGGGTTGTCCGGACTTGAGTTCATGGCCGGGATTCCCGGTACGCTTGGCGGCTGGCTTGCCATGAATGCCGGGACGCGCAGCGGCGAGGTCGGCGACGCGGTCGTGTCTGTCGTCGCGTTCGGCCGCAATGGCCTGCGCCTGGAGCTGTCGCGCGCCGAATGCGGCTTCTCCTACCGCGCCTGCGCCGCGCTCAGGGGCATGGCCGCGATTTCTGCCACTCTGCGCTTCCGGCATGACAGCCCCGATGCCGTCCGGGCGCGGATGCGGGAGTTCCAGTCGCGGAGGTTCGACTTCGCCGGCATGCGCACTGCCGGCTCCGCCTTCAAAAACCCGCCCGGCGGCTTCGCCGGCGCCCTGCTTGAAAAGGCCGGCTGCAAGGGCCTCCGCGTTGGCGGCGCATACGTCTCCGACCGTCACGCCAACATCGTCGCCGCCGGCGACGGCGCCACCGCCTCCGACATCCTGGCCTTGCTCGAAATCATGCGCCGCAGGGTCGAGTCCTCCTGCGGCGTATCGCTGGAGCGCGAAATTAGGCGGATTTAGCGGCCCGCGGCCAGCCTTTGCCCGGCGCGGTCAAAATTGCCGCGTCTGAAGGACGGCGCCTTCGAAGTATATTGGATTTTCCCCAATGGGGACGATGTAGCCGCCATTCGCGGTTGGCGCCGGGGCCAGCAGCCGGCCTGTATGGTCGCGGAATGTAACGGGCCGGGATGGCTCGAAGCGCAGTTCGCGCCTTTCGGTCGCCCCGGTTTTCCAGACAATCCCGGCGGGAGTGCCGTCGGGCCGGGTCCATTGCGGGAAGAAGAAGGCGCGCGCCTCGTCGTGCCACGGCCCCGGCGACTGCACGGAGCCTGCCGGGCGCGCCAGCGTGAAGTTGCGGTACGCCCCGAAGGCGGGCTTCGGGGTCATGTTGGAGTGTGTCAGCCCGAAGTGGTGCTCGCTGTAGCCGGGGTCCTCCTCCAACCCGCGGAATTCGTACCAGAAGTAGCGCTCCACCCCCTCGGCGAAGGCAATCGCCATGGCGCGGGCGAGATAGCGCGCCTGGTTCGCCTCGTCGTTGGTGGCCGCAGTTCCGCGCGTTTTGTCGCCGGAGAGAACAACTGCGCCCTTCATGTCGCTGTTGAAGCGCATGACGCACGCTGCGACGGCGGAACCCGCAACCCCGCTAGGGGGTTGCGGCAAGTTGGGCCCAGCGTCCGCGCGACTTGGCGCAAGGCCCTTGCCCTGCCCGGCGTCCTCCCAACTTGGCGCAAGGCCCTTGCGGCCTTGCTCCTTTGCGACGTCCTTTTCCTGCCCGGCGTCCTCCCAACTTGGCGCAAGGCCCTTGCGGCCTTGCGCATTGGCGTCGTCCTTTTCCTGCCCGGCGTCCTCCCAACTTGGCGCAAGGCCCTTGCGGCCTTGCGCATTGGAGTCGTCCTTGCCCGGCCCGGCGTCCTCCCAACTTGGCGCAAGGCCCTTGCGGCCTTGCGCATTGGCTATTTCCAGCAGCGGGATGAACTCGTCGCCTTCCTTCAGCAACCGCGCCGTCTGGAAGCGCCAGACGCGCTCGCCTGCGGGGTCGCCCTTATAGCCGGCCGCCTTCGCGGCTTCCGTCGGGAAGGCGCGCCCTTCCTGCGGCAGCGCCGGGTTGAGCCACCAGGCGTCCACATCGACGCGCAGCTTTTCGCGCAGCGGGTTGGCGCCATTGTCCTGCGCCACGCGCTCGAAGCGCCCGGGGGCCGTTTCGCGGCAGCGCCACCACAGCGGCGCGCCGCCTAAATCAACGAGCACCCCGCCGTCCCTGACAAATGCGCAGACGTCGTCGAAGGTGTCTTCCGGGAAGGATGAGTCGAAGGGGTATATCACGGCATCCACGTCGCCGGCGGCTAGCCTTTCGCGCAGCCTTGCGCCGAAACACGCTTCGGCCGAGGATCCTGGCGGAAGCGCCTCTTCAATAGCGTAGGCGATTTCACTTGGCGGGGAGCCGTCGGGCCCGGCGTGGGTGGCCGCGTAGACAACGCGCCACGCCGCCTGTTCGGGCCGCGCCACCTTGAGCCCCGCCCGCAGGATCGCCGCGCCGGTCACCCTGGCGTCGTGCGTCGGCCAGCCGTGCTCCGTGATGACGATCGGCTTCCCGGCGTCGCCGTATTGCGCCATCAGGGCGCGGAGGTCTTCGAGTTGCCTGTCAAGGCCGCCTTCCGGCTGGAAGGGGTGGCTGTAGGGGTGGACGTTCATCGCGTCGAAGCATGCGCCGCCGCCCGCCTCGTACACCTTGCGAAGATAGTCGAGCGGGACGCCCGCCGTGCCGCCGATGTATACGCGCACGTCGGGGTTCGCGCGCTTCGCGGCTTCATACGCCGTGCGGAGGACGGCGGCGTATTTCGCGGGGTCGGGGTCTTCCTTCCAGAACGACACTATGTTCTCCTCGTTCCAGATTTCGACGGCCGGGATCCGGCCCGCGTAGTGCGAAACTACGGCTTCGACGTATTCGCCGAATTCTTCGAGGTGCTCGTAGACGGGCCACGCCCACTTGGGCGCGCCGTAGAGGATGGGCAGCACGGTGAGGCCGTGCGCCTCGGCGTCGGCGACCGTCGCGTCGGCAAATGCGAAGTCGAATGGCGCGCCCGGCGCATTCTGGATGCGCGTCCATGTGATTGCGAAGCGGACGGCGCGCGCGCCGGATGCCGCGATCCACGCGCTCTCCTCGTCTCGGAAGTCATGCTCGTGGCGGATGAGGTGCGCGCAGACGCCGTAGGGCGGCATGGCAACTTCCGCCGCCGCGGAGAACATTGTTGCGGCGATGGCCGCGGTAAAAGCGAAACTTGGTCTCATGGTTGTGTTCAAAAAAAGATGTCCTCGATTTCTCCGTGGTCCGCCATCCCCTTGATGTAGCGGAGCTCGGCCATCACTTTCCCGGTCCAGAAGGCGTCGCGCATCCATTCGTCCCGCCCGCCGCCCGCGCCCTCCGCGGTGCATCCCAGGATCCGTGCCGTCCGCGGCAGGTAGAGCCGGGCCAGCGCCAGGCTCCGGCGCAGGTGGTGCGCGGAGGTCACGACGCAGATGTCGAACGATGGCCCCCGCGGCTTCAATGCGCGTTCGATCGCGGCCATGCCGAAAAGCATGTTCTCGCGCGTCGTGGCGGCTTGGTTCTCCACGACGATTGCATCCTCCGGGACGCCGCCCTCCAGAAGGATGCGCGCCATGAATTCGGCTTCGGTCATTTCGCCGAGCCGCGTTTCGTGGCGGACGGCGCCCGTCGGGACGACAATCGGGAAACGCCCCTCGTGGAAGTGCCGCGCCGCAGCGCCGGCGCGGACCTCGGCTTCCCTTGGATTCGCGCCGAGGAGCAGCGCGGCCGCGGCCGGGGCGTACCCGGCCGCGGCGACTGCGGCGGGCGGTACGTCGAACACGATGTGGCTTATCTGTTCGGCGGAGAGCGATGGCAGGTCTTTTTCGTCAAGCTGGCGAAGTTTCATGCCCGATATTCTATCACACTACCGCACAAGCATCATGAAGGGGCTTGGCGCGGAGAGGCGCAGGTTGTCGATGAGGACGTGCGCCGGATCGACGCCAAGCGAGCCGACGGCGCCGGAAAGGCCGTCGCCCTCGATGAGGATCGTCGAAACGCCATCGCCGGAGGCGAGCGCGTTCTCGAAGGCGATGTCGGTCGCGGTGGCGACGAGCGTGCCGCCCTTCGTCTCCGCCGTCGGGTGCGCCGTGCCCATGTCGTAGAGCTTGGCGTCGCAGGTGCCGCCTTCGGGATCCACCTCCAGGCGGAAGCGGTACCAGTGCGTCTCGTCGATGTCGGCGTCAAGCGTCGTGCCGCCGACCTGGGCCGTGCAGCCCGCGAAGTAGTAGGGGCACACGGCCTGGTTCGCGGCGTTCGTGCCGGCAAAGCCGAACGAGACGAGCCGGTGCGCACCATAGACGCTTTCCGGTGCCTCGGTCTGGAGCATCTGCGAGTCGCCGAGGGAAATCGTGGCGGAACCGCTCGCGGCGGACCACTGGCGCGGCGGGCGGATGTCGGCCTCGAAGCGGAAGGGTTTCCTCTGCGAGACACCGAGGCCGTTCACGAGCGTGATGGTGCGGCCCGCTTCCGCGGAGCGGCCTAGGGCGAGGAACTGGTTGCCGCCGTCGTCGCGCACCCAGGCGCGGGCGTCGAAGCCGGCGGGGCCGGTGTAGTCGCGGCGCACCCAGTGGTCCTGGCCGCCGTCGAGGTTGTATTGGAGCGCCGCAAGATCGCCCGTCTCGCGCGTCACGCCGGAAAGGGTGCGCGTCCGCGTCGTGAAGTCGTTCTCGTAGACGAGGGCGTCATCGTGCCAGACGCGGATGTTGTCGAAGCAGACGCGGTTTTGCTTGTATGCCACGCTGTCTGAAGTGCCATAGCCGTATCCGACAAGGTAGAACGATCCGATGTCGGAGACGTTTGCCGCGAAGTCAATTCCGGATTCGGAGAAAACGACCGGCCCCGCCGGGGTGTCGGACGCCGTGATGCTCGTTGCGCCGATCGATGTCACCGTGACCCCGTATTTCTGGGTTTCGATGTCGGCCGAAACCTCGACGCGGAACCAGCAGTTGCTCTCCGGGGCGGAATAGGAGGACGGGAAAACGCGCGCGGGTTCGTCGTCGATGCCGTCGGACGCGATGGTGTAGGGCCTGTGGGAACTCTCGCCCGCATTGGCCAGGCGCTCGTAGCCAAAGCCGGCGGCGAGTTCGCCCGGAACTTCGGGGCGGGATGCCTCGTAGAGGGCGGCGGAGCCAAGGCCAACGCCAACGCGGCGGGTCCACGTCTGCTCCTTCAGGCCGGCGCCGCGCGGGAGCCAGATGTCCGTAGCAACGCGCACCGTCCCGGACGAGAACGAAGTCCCGAGCGTCTGCACGAGGCGGCAGGCTCCGCTCTGGTCGCTGAAGGAAAGCATGTTGCCGCCGGTGCCTTCGCTGTCGTTGTCGGAGTTGCCGCCGTAGGCGAATGCCGCTGGGCGGCCATACATGCCCGCATAGTAGGGAAGACGCCGCCAGCCGTCAAATCCGACGGGGTTTGGCGCCGTCGAGTTTTGCCGACTTGTGATGAACTGGTTGTCAATGCCGGCTGTGTATCCGGAGAAAGAATCCGTTTCCGTCACGGTCGCCGTCGATTGCGCGTAGGCGCCAGCCGTCGAAGTTGTCCCGGCGCAGAGCGTCCGGTAGCGTCGTGTCTCGAAGTCGTTTTCGTAGCATGCCTCGAAATCCGAGGCTCCGGGGGCCTTCCACGAAATGCGGATGTTGTCTATGAACGGCTTGTTCTGCGCGTTGGCGGCGCCTCGCCCCTGGAAGGACCCGTTGATGCCGACGCCGAGTCCGGCTATTCCGCCCGTGGCGGCGGACAGCGGCGTTCTGGCGGCCTGGCCGGAGAAGGATTGATACGGCGCCGTGTCGCTAGGCTCCGTGTCAAACAACGGATGCCCCTTTGCCTTGGAGAAGCGGTAGAGCTCCCCTCCGAACGTGTTGGCGTCGAGGTCGTAGGTGACGATGTACCGGAACCAGTAGTTGGTCTTGCCGTCGCTGCCGTCGTCGCCGAAATTGCCGGAGAAGTTGTTGCCAAGCTGCCCTGCCGCATTGTTGTTCTGGTGCCAGCCGGAGTTATTCGACCAATACGCATAAGTCGTGGACAGAGGGGTTCCCGTGTTTATGTCCCGGATGCCGACCTTCCCCGGGGTAAGATCTTCAATGCTCGCATCTCCCCTGGCTTCCCATGCAAGGACGTCCATGTACTTGCGATAGACGGGAAATACGGACATGCGGTCATTGGCGCGCAACCAGACGACGGGCGCCTTCATGTCAACCTGAATCCGTAGCAGGCCATTGGTGAACTCGTTGTGGATGTCGTGGACAACCTCCCCTCCGGTCGCCGTCGCGGTAGGGTAGTACCAGGTCAGGACAGGGTCTTCGGCCAGGCTGCCGCTGAATTTCGGCCACCAATATGGCGCAATTCTTGTGCCGTTTCCCATCCAAGGGGTGACCCAGCCGTCAACGGTGGGGCGGCCGTATCCCGCATTGTAGGGTTCCGTTGAGAAATACGTCGCGAGATTGGAATGATCGAAGGTGCTGCCATTGTTGTAGGCGGTAATGCCCGTCGCGGCGGTCTTTGCCGGATACGGCTGCGCGGTCTGCCAGACCCCCGTGGCGGGGATTGGCTCCTTCGACGTGCGCGTGGCGAAGTCGTTGAGGTAGAGGTCGTCTGCGAGCGTGGCGGTCGACGCGACGATGGTCGCAAGTGCGGCGATGGTGGTGCGGTCGAGTTTCATGGGGTGTCCTTGGTTTTGTGGTTGATAGTTTTCCGATAGCGTTAGATTGCAATCGATGGCAACCGAAATCAGTCGATTGCGGTCGATGGCTGCCGATTGCCGTTGATTGCCTTCGGGGAATCGCCCCCTTCGCGCTCGACGAGCGCGAAGGCGTGTTCGCGGCACTGCGGCCCTGGCGGGAGTTCCCCGGCGAGGCGCGCGGCGAGGAGCGCGGCCATCGCGACCGCCTTGGTTTCGTTGTGCTTGTCAATCGTGGCATCGGGGCCGTCGGCCTCGAATTCGCCGAATTCCGCGCCGGGCGCGATGTTGTCGTGGCCGGTCGTAAGGATGTCTTCGTGCGGCCGGAGCCCGAGGTCGCGCATGGCGGCGATGGCGACGCGTGCCCAGTTGTCGGAGAGGCAGAAGAGGGCGTCCACGCCGCCCATGTCGTGGGCGGCGTGGAAGTTGAAAGGTTGAGAAGTTGAAAAGTTGAAAGGTTTCTTGGGGTTGCCGTGGAATAGCTCCAGCATGGCGGTGGTGGCGAGAGCCTTGCGTACGCGGAAGCGCTCCTCGGGGGGTGTTCCATCCGGGAGATTGGTGCCGAAGATTGCGCACGGCAACGGCTCCATCCCCGCCGCCCGCATCGCGTCGGCGTAGCCTTCGAGGCGTTCCCGCGCCCAGAAGGTGTCGGGCATGTATGGAAAGAATGGCACGATGCGCTTTCGCCCGCGCGCGAGAAGCCACTCGGTGAGGGCGCGGCCCGTGGCGCGGTGGTCTGTGTAGACGCGGTCAAAGGCGCGCAATTCCGGCGCGTTGCCGTGGACCACCACCGGAATCCCCCCGACGCGGCATCGCTCCAGGGCGCGCATCGCGGCCGGATTCCCGCCAACGGTGCTCAGAATAAGCATCGCGGCGGGGGAGGCGCGGAAGAGGTCGTCCACTGTCGCCGGCGAAAGCGCGTCCGAATTCAGCAGCATCACGTGCCTCCCGGTCGCGGAGAGACGCGCCACGGCTTCGAGCGAGAGGTAGCGGTCGGTCCAGCGCGGCGCCGGTGCGCCGTCCGGCGAAAGTCCCAGGTCGCCGAGGGCGTAGATCGTCGATGCGGCCACGGCGCCGTTCGTCGCGACATCCGGCACGTAGCGCTTGCGCGCCGCTGGATCACGCCGCACCACGACGCCGCGCCTTTCCGCCGCGTCCAGCGCGGCGGCCGCGGTGTTGCGGGCTACGCCTAGCGCCTGCGCGAGGGCGCGGGACGACGGTACTGCTGCGCCCCGCTCCAATTCGCCATTTTCTATGGCCTGCTCTATCCAGCGCAGGACGCGGTAACGTGGGTTTTGGTTAAAGTCACGCTTCATTTCCAGAATATTATGTCATAACTTCTATGCCATGTCAAGGCCAAATTCGCATTTGCGCCAAAATAAAAATTTGACGCAATTTTCAATTTAAGGGTATTGACAACCGCGCCTTTTCGGCGTAGACTATTGACAACTGAAGGGAGACACCCTTCATTATGGTAAACACATGCGGCTCACGAAGGGCCACCCTTCAAATGGAGGCAATAACACATGAGGCGGGCGAGAGTAAAGGTTGACGGCGAGGCATA
>JAFWPM010000045.1 GCA_017509565.1 Kiritimatiellia bacterium
CCAGGCGCCGGTGCGGGCGCGGCCTGTTCCGGCGCTGGATCGGGCGCGGCCGGTGCGGGCGCGGCCGGAATTGCGGGGAGGGGCGCGTGGGCGGCCCTTGGCGCAACGGGTTTCACCCTGGAGGCGCGCAGGGCCTCGGTCTCCCTGCGCAGGGCGTCGTTGTCCCTGCGGATAGCCTCGTTTTCCTTTCGGATTGCGTCGTTGTCCTTGCGGACTTCCTCAATCATGGAGTTCAGCTGCCTGATGGTGCCGTCGAGGGCGGCTTCGCGGGCGACGGCGTCCTCGTCGTCCTTGCGGCGTTCGGCGGCGAGCCGCTCGTCGAGAATCCGCGCGGCGGCGGCGCGCTCGTTTTCTGCGGCCTTCCCGGCGGCGGCCTCGATGGCCGCCGCGATGTCGATTTGCGCGGGCTGGCGCGGCTCACCCTCGCGCATGGCAAGCGCCGCCTGGATAAGGTTGGCCTGCGTGCCCTGCATACCGTTCATCGTAGTGAACCAAATCGCGCCGAAACCCGCGACGAGCGCCAGGAAGACCACGGCCAGGACGGCGAACAGGGCGGTCGTCCTGCGCTGGGAGCGCTGGCGTTCGTGCTCCATGTAGTCCTGGAAGGCCTTAAGGATCGCGTATGCGCCGTCCTCGGCGTCGGGCTGGCGGCGCGCAAGGGCCGCCTGCTGCGGTATTTCGCGGTAGGCCGAGTGGGCGGCGTCGGGGCTGTCGTAGTGCGGGAGCCCGTCCGTCTGGCCCATGCGTATGGTCTCGGAGCCGTTGACTTGCTGTCGTGGGGGGATGTCTGGCATGGCTTTGCTGGGGTTGTGGGTTTGTGTATGCGACTATCCGAAGAGGGAGGCGTTGCGGAACACTGGATCGGAGGTCGGGCGCAGCCCTAGGCGGCGGAGACCGGAGGAGTCGCCTGGCGCGACAATGCGGGTGATGTGCATTTCGCGGTCGCGCAGGTCCTTCAGGAAGCCGATCGCGGCCTTGGCGACCGGGTTCAGCGCGGCGGAGATCGCGAGCGCCACGAGGAGCTCGTCGAGGTTGAGGCTCGTGCGGGTTTCTCCGAGGGTGTCGTGCTTGAGGGACACGATGTCGTTTATGACTTCGGGCGGCAGGAGGTGGAGCTTGTCGGGGATGCCGGCGAGCTTTTTGATGGCGTTGAGGACGACGGCCGAAGCGGCGTTCATTGTCGCCGAGTTCCTGCCGGTGACGATGGAGCCGTCGGCCAGCTCGATCGCGGCGCCGGTGCATACGCCGTTCACGCCCTTTCCGGCAAGTTGGCCGTCCTCGGCGGCGCGGCGCGCCGGGAGGACGACGTGCCGGTCCTCCTCGCGGAGGTCGAGGTCCTTCATGAGCATTTCGATGCGGCTCACGGAGGCCATGTCGGACGACCCGAGGGCGTATTCTGTCCTTGCGCGGAAGCTGCGACGGATGATTTCCTGGCGCGAGGCCTCGCGGACGACCTCGTCGTCGACGATCCCGAACCCGCAGCGGTTCACCCCCATGTCGGTTGGGGACTTGTAGGGGCAGGGCTGGTTCGTGATGCGCTCCCAGATGGCGCGGAGCAGGGGGAAGGCCGCGACGTCGCGGTTGTAGTTGGTGGCCGTGGCGCCGTATGCCTCAAGGTGGAACGGGTCGATCATGTTCACATCCTGGAGGTCGGCCGTGGCGGCCTCGTAGGCGATGTTGACGGGGTGCTTGAGCGGGAGGTTCCAGATGGGGAAGGTCTCGAATTTCGCGTATCCGGCCTGGCGACCGGCGCGGCAGTCGTGGTAGAGCATTGTCAGGCATGTCGCGAGCTTGCCGGAACCAGGGCCGGGGCCGGTCACCACGACGATGGGTCGCTCGGTTTCAACGTATTCGGCGGCGCCGTATCCCTCTTCGGAGACGATGGTGTCCACATCCGTGGGGTACCCGCGTGTCGGGCGGTGGCAGCAGACCTTTATTCCGCGGCGCTGGAGCCTGTCGCGGAACTGGATCGCGGCGGGCTGGCCATCGAAGCGCGTGATGACGACGGCCCTGACGTTGAGGTCCCATGCGCGGAGGTCGTCGATGAGCTTCATGGCGTCGGCGTCGTAGGAGATGCCGAAGTCGGCGCGCATCTTCTTGCGCTCGATGTCGCCCGCGTAGATGCAGAGGATGATGTCCACGTGGTCCCGGATGTGGCGGAGCAGGCGCATCTTCACATTGGGGTCGTAGCCCGGGAGGACGCGCGCCGCGTGCATGTCGAACATCAGCTTGCCGCCGAATTCGAGGTAGAGCTTGGAGCCGAAGCGGCGCTGGCGCTCCAGGATGCCCTCGGCCTGTTCGCGGATGTATTTTTCGTTGTCGAAGCCAATCTTTGCAGTCATCTGCGGAGTTCCTGTATTTGCTGCGGGGGTTGCTCCGCGGCATGGTAAGATTCACGGAAATTGCGGGCGAAGCATTCGTAGACCGCTGTTGGGAAGACGAAAACGGGGGAGGCGTCGCCTA
This sequence comes from Kiritimatiellia bacterium, assembly GCA_017509565.1. Lineage (GTDB taxonomy): Bacteria > Verrucomicrobiota > Kiritimatiellia > RFP12 > JAAYLN01 > RGIG5952. Next base: position 2,464 of record JAFWPM010000045.1, read on the forward strand.
TGGTGGCGCGGACGGCGTTGCCTTCCGGCGCCGCGAAATGCACGGTGACGGGGGCGAACTGGGGGTTGCGCGGCTCGATGGTGACGGAAATGGACGATGGCGCGGGCGCACCGTCTTCCGGGAGTTCGACGGCGCTGGCCTCCATGTGCGCCAGAAACGCCAGCATTCCCGAAATCATGGAGGAGATCGCCTCGGGGTCGGAGATGGGTTCGGTGGCGCCGTCGTCGCCGCCTATGGACATGCTGCCGTCCGGCGCGACGTCAAAGCGCTGCGAAGTGCCGTTGTCGCGGGTGACGTCGATGGAGAGCACCTCGCGGATCGGGTATTCCCCGATGTGGCGGGAAAAAGCCTGCGACGTGTCGGAGGCCATGGCCTTGAGGGCGGAGAGCGCCGAGGCCGGCGCGATGGCCGAGAACGCGGAGTCGTCGAGGGTGACGGTGACGTTCCCGCCAGGCTGGTCGAAGGCGCACTCGATGGTGTTTGTCGCGGAGTCGGAGGCGATGAGTACCGAGACAGCCGGGGGTGGCGGCTGGCCGCCGGATGGGCCTTCCGCGGGTTCCTGCGCGGCCTGTCCTGGCTCCGCATCGGGGATTGGCGGCCTGGCTGCGGCGATGTAGTCGGTGGCCTCCAGCGAGAGGATTTCCTCTACGATGCTGGCCACGACGCCCTGGTCTGCGGCGGCCGGGATAGGTTCCGCGACGCGCCAGTCGCCGTCCCCGGGGCGGTCGAGGACGATGGTGGCGGCGCCTGACGAAATTGCGATGCGCCTGAGGTTCAGGGCGAGGCCGGAGGGGAAGACCCGGCGGTCGCGGATGGAGCCGGGCGTGACGGCCAGCGCGGTGGCGATGTCGTTTGAAATCGCCACCGGCGAGCCGGCGTCGGAAATGGCGGCGCTGAGCCCCGTGCCGGGAATTTCGGCGCATACTGTGACCACGTCGGGGAAAGTGCTTGTGTCGGTGTAGAGCTTAATCGTGGCGATGCGCGTCGATGTCGCGTCCGCGCCGTCGCCGTAGAGGAAGGAGTCGATGCGGGCCTGCGAAAGCGTCTCAAGGAATTTCATCATGCGTCCGAAGTCGGCGGGGAAGGACTCCGGGGAGGTGATGCGCCAGCCGTCCTTTTCTGGGGTGCGCTTCAGGCGAAGGGACTCCGTGCCCTGGCGCTCGATGGAAATCCGGGAGACGTCGCGGAGGGGGGTGGAGCAGAGGCGCCGGTTGGAGAACTCCTCGACCGGGAGCCAGAGGAGGTCCAGGACGCGGGTTCCTAGCACGGATACGCCGTCCTCGCCGCCGATGGCCGCGAACACCTCGTTGGTGGAGGCCGGAGGCATGGCGCCGAAGGATATTTTAAGCGGCTGCTGGCCGGGGAAGTGGAATTCGACCTCCGCGGAAGGCTTTGAAAGCCCGAAGTCGGCCGGGCCGAGTTCCCGGAGCTCCATTTCGCGGGCGGAAATCCTCGCGATGCGCTCGGTGCGTCCGAAGGCGTCGAGAAGGGCCATGATGCGGGCGTCCTCCGCCGGGGCGGAAACGGGCGCGGATATGTGCCAGGTGCCGTCGGCGCGCTGGAATGCGCGCCTTACGCCGTTGGAGAGCGAGACGGAGAAGCCGTCGACGCCTTCGAGGACGCGGGCGGTGCCGCCGTCGCCGGCGGAGGCCCGGCGGTCGCGGATGCCGCGCTCCACAAGGAAGAGCGCCGCCGCGGCCGCGGCGCAGATGGCGGCCAGCTTTGCTGTTGCGGTCATGCTCGACATTGCCTTGCCTCCTGCCTATGAAAGTCTGTTGCGGATGGCCGACGCGATCGCCCCGGCCAGGAGAATGCACAGCGGCCAGAGGGCGCAGCTGATGGCCCAGAAGCGGATCTGGCGCTTGCGCGAGAGGTTGAGCTGGAGTGCGGCGCCGCCCGAAGTCTTCGACGACGCGAGCGGCAGGTCGCTGTCGGTCAGCCAGTCGATCGCGTTGAGGAGAAAGTCGCGGTTTCCGGCGCTTCCGCCGCCGAGGAAGGCGTTCGCCCCGATGTTCGAGTCGCCGATCACGCAGGCGCGCATGAGGGGAAGCCCGAGGTCCGAGTCGGCATCGACGGCGATGGCTACGGCGAGCGGGAGCGACCCCTTGCGGTCGATTCCGGGGTCGTAGCGCCGGGGCAGGGTGTCCGGCTGGGTTTCGCCCCAGGCCCGGCGCGGCGCCTCAAGGACGACGTCCGCGCGGAGCCTGTGGCTCAGGAGCGCGGCCTCGTCGAGGTCGATTACCTGCGGGCTCGAAAGGGTGACGGCGCTCTTGTCGAGATCCCTGCCTATCGGGTGGGGCGGGAAGGAGTCCACTGAAACATTGTAGCCGCCCATGGTGCCTTCGGAAATCGTCGTGAGGCCGGGGAAGGAAATGCCGATGCGGCGCTCAAGCGACTCCCAGCCGGAAGGCGTGCGGGCCGGTCGGTCCGCGAGGAAGAGCATCTTCCCGCCGCGGGATAGCCAGGACTGGATGGCCTCCGTCTCGCTTGGAAGCGGGGGGCGCGTCGGTCCTGCGACGACGAGGAGGTCGCAGTCCGCCGGGATGCCGGCCGAATCGGAAAGCAGGAGGTTTTCAAGGCGGTAGCCCTCGCGGCGTATTTCGCGCGCCAGGTCGCTGTATCCGGAAAGCGGGTCGTAGTTCGCGAAATCGCGTTCGCCGTGGCCCTCAAGGGCGTACACGACTGGCTTTGCCGGGCGTGAGAGGCGGGCGATGGCGGTCACGCAGCGCTGCTCGCCGTTGAACCTCAACGCCGGCGACCCCTCGCCGGAAAGCAGGGAGTCCGAATCGGCGCGCGGGCGTTCGACGAGCGTGTCGAGCGGCACGACCTCGGAGCGCTCGCCGCGCTCGAAGATCACGCACCAGCCGTCAACGCCATGGTGCGCGACGATTGTCGATGCCCGCGAGATGTCAACGTGCGGGTCGGGGAACTCGAGGAGGAACTCGGCGTTCGGCGCCGCGTCGCGCATGTCGAGCAGGAGTTTGCGCACCGCCGGGTAGAACACGTTGTTGTGCGGGATGACGGCGACGCACCTGACGGATCCCTCAAGGCTCGCGAGCAGCGAAACGGCGCGGCGCGAGAGCGGAGCGGTCCTGTCGGAGAAGCGGATTGTCCTGTCGAGGCGGAGCGCGAGAATCGTCGCGACGGCGAGCAGGAACGTGGCCAGCGCGATGTCGAGCGCGAAGTGGAGGCGGCGGCGGAGTTTGCTTGCCCTGCGGTTCATGGCCTGTTAGCCTCCAGCGAGCGCATCGCGGCATAGAGCGCGACGGCCCCGAATCCAATGTGGAAGACGATCGTGTGGAGGCGCAGGTGGCCGCCGGAGGCGTCGAGTATCTCCTCGATTATCGGGAATGAGGTCGAGAGCCAGTTCCCACCAAGCCAGAAGTGCGACACGGCCGACCACAGGAGCATCAGCGACACGCCCATGACGAGCGTCCCCGCGGCCGCGACCCACGGGTGGCGGGCGACGGCCGACGAAAATGTCCCGAGCGCGGTCCAGGAGAACGAGTGGAGAATCAGAAGAGTGCACGGCCCGGCGAGAGTCGCGGTGTCGGGCGCCCTGCTTTTCAGGACATGGCAGAGGACGAACCACGGCACAAGCGTGGCCGCGAGGCAGAGGAGCACGGAGAGGTATGATGCGAGGAACTTGCCGATGGCGACGTCGCCAAGGGAAATCGGGAGCATCTCAAGAGACTCGAAGGTCCCGGAGGCGCGTTCGCCGGCGAAGAGCGGCATCGTCGCCAGCGAGACGATGATGGGCAGCGGGAGGGCCACGGAGAGGGTCCAGATGGTCTGGATTGTCCAGAACTTTCCCTCGGCAAGCTGGAGCGTGGTGCAGAACATCGCGCCGGAAAGGGCGTGGAAGAGGGCGAATGCGACGTAGCGGGAGCGGGAGAAGAGGGATGAGAAGAACTCCCGGATGAATACTGTTCGGGCGATCTGGTTCATTTCGCCAAGTCCTTTGGTTCGGGGCTTCCGGCGGCCAGGGCGGAGGCGATTCGCTCCGCGAGCGGGCGTTTGTCGGCGCAGTCGCCGCCAAAGGCGAACATGGAGGCGATTTCGCCGTGCGACAGGACCATGCAGGTGCCCTGGGCCGAGTCGAGGGCGTCGAAAACATGCGTCGCGAGCATGACGAGCGTATGGCGCGCCACGCCGCGGAGGGCCTTTGCGAGCAGGGCGCGGTGGTCGGCGTCGAACCCGTCGAACGGCTCGTCGATCGCGAGGACGCGCGAGTCCGTCAGCATGGCGTCCGCGATGCCGACGCGCTTGCGCTGCCCCGCCGAGAGAGCGGATGTCCTGCGGGTGAATACCGGGCGGAGGTCCAGGAGGTCCGTGACGTGCCGGATGCGGGCGCGCAGGCGGCGCGCCGGAAGCCCCTTGAGGCGGCCGCGGTACTGGAGGTGGTCCTCCACGGTCAGGTCGCGGTAGAGCGGCACGGAGTCGGAGAGGTAGCTGATGTGCCGGCGGATGCGCGGGTTTCTGGAGTATACGTCCATGCCGTCGAGCATCACCCTGCCGCTGTCGGCGGGATCGACGGCCGATACGGCCCTGAGGAGGGTGGTCTTCCCGGCCCCGTTGGGACCCGCCACGACGCATATGCCGGGGTTGAGCGAGAACGATATGCCGGCAAGGTCGGTTGTGTCGCCAAAGTTCCTGACAAGTTTTTCCGCTTCAAGCATCGGCGATGTCTCCGTCCGGCGCCCTAGCGGCCTATTTCAAGCCTGTCGGCGAGCCGCTGCGGCAGGCCGGCGCGGCGGATCTTGTCGGCCGCCGCCTTGATGTCGAAGTCGACGCGCCTGAATTCGATGATGCGGGAGCGTGGTTCGTAGATCGCGTAGGACGCCTTGGGGATGCCGTCGCGCGGCTGGCCCACGGATCCGACGTTGATGAAGTACTTGTGCCCGAACGAGAGGCTTACGCGCATGCCGGGCTCAGGGGCGGCGTAGCGGTCGACGCGGCTGCCCACCTTCTCGAACACCGCCGGGACATGGGTGTGGCCGTGGAAGCAGACCGGCGTCGTCTGGTACGCGAAGTGCGCGCCGGCGTCCACGGCGTCGAAGACATACCCCCACTGGTCGGGCATGTCCAGCGTCCCGTGCACAAGCGAAAAGGAGTACTGGAAGAGGTTCTTCGAGAGCGGCAGGCTGGAAAGCCACGCGGCCGAGTCGCCGTCGAGCTGGCGGTGCGTCCATTCTATGGCTATGGCCGCGTTCGGCTGGAAGTCGGCAAGCGACCTCTCGCCCGAGCAGTAGTGGTCGTGGTTGCCGCGGACGACCGCCGTGCAGTGGGCCCGGACGATGTCCACGCATTCCTGCGGGTTTGCGTTGTAGCCGACGATGTCGCCCACGCAGTTGTATTCGTTTACGCCCTGCTGCCTGGCGTCCTCCATTACCGCCTGGAGCGCCTCAAGGTTCGCGTGAATGTCGCCCAGGATCGCGATTCTTTTCTCAGTTTCCGCCATCGCGTCGCCTTTCGTAAGATATTGCGCCGAGCAGCGCCGCCGCCGCCGCCGCATCCTCCCTGTATGTGATTTTGAAATTCGGGCGGCGCCACTCAACCAGGTGGACTGTCCCGCCAATGCGCCTGACGGCCGTGGCCTCGTCCGTGACCAAGGCGCCGTCCAGGATGGCGCGGTCGAGGGCTTCGGCCAGGATGTCCCGCCGGAAGACCTGCGGGGTCTGCGTCGCCCAGAGCCGCGAGCGGTCCGCCGGCCTGGATGCGGTCGCTCCGCCGTCTTCGCTTTCCAGGACGGTGTCGCTGACGCGGCACGCGGCGACGCCGGATCCGTGTTTGGCCGCGGCCTCGATGCACAGCGAGACGAGGTCCGTCCCGG
>JAFWPM010000046.1 GCA_017509565.1 Kiritimatiellia bacterium
AAGACCAAGGTCGCGGGATTGAGCCCAAGGAGTTCGGCAAGGGCCAGCTTGGCGATTTCGTCCGGGTCGTTAGCTATTTCCGGAATGGAGCCGCCGATTCGTTCGTCGGGGTTGATGGCGACGGCTGGGGTGCCGCCAAAGTCGCAGCCGCGCAGGTTGGCCGCGCCGCCGCTGGCGTCTACAACAATGCCGGCGGGGTGCCAGAAGCCGAGCAGCTGGCGGCAGTCCGGCGGCCTGTGGCGGGCGTCAACAGGTTGCACGTTCCAGGCGCAGGTCTTGGCGAATTCCGATATTCCACCGAATGTCTCACGCCAAGTTCCGCGGTTAGTTGTCCTCACCGTCAATATCGTCTGCATGGCTTTGGCGCGCAAGCGCAAGGCCGGCGCGAAGATGGTGCCCCGAGCGGGATTCGAACCCACGACCCACGGCTTAGAAGGCCGTTGCTCTATCCAGCTGAGCTACCGGGGCGAAATAATGTGCAAACATTATACCATTTTAGTAAAATGGTTGCGCGAAAAATAAAAATGCGGCGCGGGCGCGCCGCGCGGGCGACTGCCCTGATACGGAGAGAAAACAGCATGAACAACTACGACAGACATCTTGCGGCAATCCTTGCCGCGGCCTTCATCGGAATTGCGGCGCAGCCGTCGAATGCGGCAATCCCCACGTCGGCCGCGGTCGCGGCGCGCATCGACCTGGCCAAGGCGCGCAGCCTTCCCGCCTCGTCGGCGGCGATCGACTGCCTGTTCGCCACCGTGCCGGAGCTCGGGCGCGGCGGCGGGCTCCTGGCCCAGAATTTCGGGATAGACCCAAGAAGGGACATCTCGTCAATCGAGGCGTGGGCTGACGGCTTCACATACGATGGCGAGTCCCTGGCGCTTCTCGACGCCTCCACGCTAGCCCGCGGCAAGTTCGACGAAGCGCGCATGGCGTCTTCGGTGCGCTCCAGCCGCGGGTTCCGCCGGGCACTGGCGGGTGACAGGGAAATAATGACCGCAGACTTCGCGCGAGGCCACTGGATCGCATTCCCCGCGTCCGGCACGATGCTTGTGTCCTCCAGCCAGGCCGCCGTGGCAAAGGCCATCGGCGCATTGTCGCGCGGGGCCGGCGGCGCCGCGCCATCGACCTTCCTTGAGAAGTCGGTTTCCATCGATTGCCCGGCCGTGGCGGCCATTGACGGGACGCGCGGCGCGCGGAACCTCTCGCTCTTTACCGGCGGGCTGATTGCGGCGGACGCTGAGACGCTCTGCGCGAAAATCACGGAGGCGAACCCCGGCACGGCCGTGCTGGAGATAACGATGGCATTCGCGGACGAAAAGACCGCCACCCAGGTGTTCGCCACGATAAACGGCATAAAGATGCTCGCGTCGATACAGGAGGCCAGGGGCAAATCCGTCCACGCGCTCATGCGGCGCTTCATCGAGTCAAGGCTGGCATGCAGGGGCGCGACTGTCCAGCTTGAGATGTCCGTCACCAAAGCGGACATCGCCGAATTGACGAAGTGATCAGTCCGGGGAGCGCTTCATGGCTTCAGCAATGGCCACAGGCATTGGCAATTGCGTCGAAACGGCCGGTTGTGGCGGGTTCATGGCGGCCGTCGCCGAAATCATGGCCCTGTGCGGCAGGTCCGGCTGAACCTTCGGCACCGCCGAGTCGTGCACGGGCGGGATGATTGGCGGCGCAGTCACGGCGGCGCCGGGCGTCTCGGAATTCTACAAGGGCGGGATCGTCTCGTATTCGAACGAAATAAAGGAGCGCATCCTTGGCGTGGACGGGGCGGTGCTCGCGACGGCCGGAGCCGTTAGCCGCGAATGCGCGGGGCAGATGGCGCAAGGGGCGCGCCGGGTCCTTGGAGTGGACTTCTCGGTTGCCGTGACCGGCATTGCCGGGCCTGGCGGCGCAACGCCCGGTAAGCCCGTCGGCCTGGTCTACATCGCCACGGCGTCGCCGGGTGGCATGGAGGTCACGCGGAATCTGTTCGGGGGCGGCCGCGAGTCCGTCAGGGCTGCGACGGTGCGCGCGGCGCTTGCGCAGCTGCTTGAGTCCATGCGCTCCTGGCGCGGCTAGGTGGCTGGCGGCCGCCTTTGGGACTTGACCCATCTTAGCGGAGACGTTCCGAAGCGCGCCTTGAAGGCCTTGCGGAAGGGGATGTCGCCATTCCAGCCGCAGAAATCGGCTATGGCGGCGACCGAGGCTCGCCCCTCACGCAGGTAGTCGCAGGCGGCCGCGAAGCGGCGTTCGAGAATTTCGTCCCCGATAGTGTGGCCCGTCGCCTTCTTGAAGCGGATTTCGGCCGAGCGCCTCGAGCCGCCGAACAAGCCGGCGACCCCGCCGGGACGGAGGCCGCCGCAGGCGTTGAGCCTTATGAATTCAAGTGCCTCGGCGACCTTGGGGTCGCGCTTGACGGTTGTCACCGTCGAGGCCCTTCTCACGATACGGAGTGGCTTTACCACCGCCCTGCGCGAGGCGTCGCCCGGGCCTTTCTCGATTAGGGAGCGCAGGAGCGAGGCCGCCACGAA
>JAFWPM010000047.1 GCA_017509565.1 Kiritimatiellia bacterium
CCGGTGCTGGACCAGGCGCAGCGCGAGCGTGATGTTCTCCAGCGCCGACAGGTGCGGGAAGAGGTTGAAGTTCTGGAACACAAGGCCGAAGCGGGAGCGGGCCTCGTGGAGGACGTGGCGCGGGGCGTACTGCCCATTGGCGAGGACGCGCATGTCGCCGTAGGCCATCGAACCGGCGTCGAAGGTGTCGAGCAGCGTCGCGCAGCGGAGCAGCGTCGACTTCCCCGATCCGGAAGGCCCGATGACTGCGAGGACGTCGCCCTTGGAAACGGAAAGGGAAATGTCCCTGAGGACCTGGTTTCCGGCAAAGGACTTTGCGGCGTGGGAGATGGTTAGGACTGTGGTGTCTGCCATTGCGCTTCCCCCTATCTGTAGTAGTCGAGCGCCTTCTCAATGCGCTCCATGGCCCAGGCGACGGCGAAGTTGAAGATGTAGTAGAAGACGCCGGCGACCATGAACGGGGTCATGGTCGTGTTGGCGGCGGCCTCCATCTTGGCGATGGTGAACATTTCCATGACGGAGAGGGCGAAGGCCAGCGAGGTGTCCTTGACGAGTGTGATGACCTCGTTCGTGACGGGCGGGAGGATGCGCTTGACGACCTGCGGGAAGATGACGCGGAAGAAGGTCTGGCGCGGGTCCAGCCCAAGGACGCGCGCGGCCTCGTACTGGCCGACGGGGATGGACTCGATGCCGGCGCGGTATATTTCGGCGAAATAGGCGGCGTAGTTGAGCGAGAAGCCGACCACAACGGCGATGAACCGGTATTCGATGCCGAAGAGCGAGAGCTTGCGCAGGGAGATGTCGAAGATGTAGTATGGGCCGAAGTAGAAGAAGAACAGCTGGAGCATGAGCGGGGTGCCGCGCATGATGGAGATGTAGATGCGGAAGAGCTGGCGAACGGCCCCGATCTTCGACATCCTCCCGAATGCGATGCAGAGTCCGAGCGGGAGGGAGAAGAGAAGCGTCAGCGCGAAAATCTCCGTGGAGGTCAGGAGACCCCCGCAGAGAGAACCGACCATCTGCCAGAAGTTCATGGGTTGAAATGGCGAAGGGGTGAAACGCGGAAGGCCCCGATGGCCGTGTCTGGCCATCGGGGTTCGGGAGGTCTTACTTGATTACGCCGTCGATGGCGTATTTCTCCGCAAGCTTGGCGACGGTGCCGTCGGCGAGCATTTCAAGGTAGGTGGCCCAGACCTCGTCGCGGAGCGCATCGTTGCCGAGCTTGAAGCCTATGCCGTATGTCTCCTTCATTATTATCTCGTCGAGCATGCGGAAGGCGCCCTTCTTGTCGGCCATCTTCTGCCTTGCGACGCCGACGTCGAGGGCGACGGCGTCGACTGCGCCGGACTCAAGCTCCATTACGGCGTTGTTGTAGGTGGCCGTGACGAGAATCTGGCGGAAGGTCTTGCCGAGCGCGGCTGCGGCGGGATTTTCGTCATCCTTGCCCTGGAGGGCCTTCTGGACGGGGGTGTCGGTCTGGACGGCGACGATTTTGCCCTTGAGGTCGGCGAGTTTCGCGATGTTGTCGTCGGCCGCGACGATCACGACCTGGCTGTTGTCGACGTAGGGTGGCGTGAAGGAGTACTTGCCTTCGCGGCCCTGCATGGTGAATCCGTTCCAGATGCAGTCGATTGCGCCGGAGTCGAGTTCGGCGTCCTTGGCGTCCCAGTCGATTGGCTTGGCGACGAAGTTCCATCCCTTGCGTGCGCAGACTTCGCGGGCCAGGTCGAGGTCGAAGCCCTTGTAGGTGTCGCCTTCCTTGTATCCGTATGGGGGGAATTCGGCGTCGAAGCCGACGGTGAAGGTGCGGCCGGATGCCGGCTGCGGTCCAGCGATGGCGGCGCCGGCGGCGAGCACGGCGGCGATGATTGCGATTTGCTTCATTGGTTTTGTTCCTTGTTGTGGGGTGTTGTGACTGGGTTGGCCGAACAGGGTCCGGCCATCTGGGCTAGATGGATGCGGCGATGCGCGCGGCCTCCGCGCATTTGGCGGCGATGGCGTCCCAGCGGGCGGCGGCCAGGTCGTCATGTGAGGCCAGCCAGCTGCCGCCGACGGCGCCCACGGCCGGGCAGGAGAGCCATTCGGCCAAGTTGGAGGCGGAGACGCCGCCGGTCGCGAGGAACTTCACGCCCGTGTGCCTGTACGGGGCGTAGATCGCGGAGAGGAACTTGACGCCGCCCATTGGCGCGGCCGGGAAGAATTTCAGGCTCGTGAGGCCGGCGTCGAGCGCGGCCTCGACCTCGGTGGGTGTTGCCACGCCGGGGAGGAAGGGGAGCCCGCGCGCCTGCGCGGCGGCCACAATCTTCGGGTTGAAGCCGGGGGCGACGGCGAACTTTGCGCCGGCGGAGATTGCGGCCTCCAGATTGGCGACTGTGAGCACCGTCCCGGCGCCGACGAGCATCTGCGGGCGCTCGCGCGCAATCGCCGCTATGGCGGCGGCTGCGGCGGTCGTGCGGAATGTGACCTCGACGGAGTCGAAGCCGCCAGCGAGAAGGGCGTCGGCCAGGGGGATTGCCTGCGACACATCGTCAAAGGACACAAGCGGGACTATCCGCCTTGAAAAAATCCTTGAGTAGACATTTTCATTCATGGTGGAAAAATAATACCAAAAAGGGGCAGTGGACGCAAGGGACGGCTAAATGGGCGGGATGGGCGGAAACTAACGGCAGGCGCAGGACAAAAAAAGGCCCGCGCTTCCGCGCGGGCCTTTTTCGCATGCCTGACCGGCTTGTGCTACTTAATCGTGATAACGACCTTGTAGAACTTGGAAGCGGCGTCGGCGGAATCGTCAACGAGCTTCGTGCCGTAGGGGCCGGAGGCGACGGCGTCGGCGATTTCGGGCCACTGGGCCGTAATCGAGGCCTTGGAAAGCAGGTAGGCCGTGACCGTGTAGCCCGCCTTTGCGCCTTCGCCCATCGTCACCTCAACACCGTTCTCGGTGATCTCGATCGTGGCGTCGGGGACATCTTCTACATCGCCGGTCGTGAGGTCGAGGAGGCCAAGGGCATCGGCCTGGGCATAGGTGATCGTGGTGCCGGGGACGGTGGCGAGAGGTTCGATGTTGAGAGCCTCAAGGGCCTCGACGGTCGCGGCGAGGACGGTGAACTGGTTGCCATTGCCGTCATCGGCCTCAACACCCTCGGGAACTTCCTCGGTCCAGACGGCGACGAGCGTGATGTTGGCCGTGACCGGGGTGGTGAAGTCATAGGCTACGCCATTGAGCGTCCAGCCGCCGAATGTCCAGCCGGTCTCGGAGAGCGCTTCAGGTTCGGTGGCGGTTTCGCCGTCATTGACCGTCTGGGCCGCTGGCGCCGTGCCGTGGCCGTTGGCGTCGAAGGTCACCGTGAAGGTGGTGGGTTCGACAGCCTGCTCAATCTTGCCGACCGCGATGCTGTCAACGGCGCCGGTGCCCTGGAAGCACACGGAACTGATTTCGGTAAGACCATCACCAACCGAGGAAAGCATCCAAATGTCATCGATTTCCTCCCCCGTATTTAGTGAAGCTGGACTCGTGGAACGAAGCGCCGTCCCGTCAATCGCGACGCTGAACACGGGGATGTTGAGATTTTCATAGTCCTTGTATTCAACACGAACGGCGGCATAATTGTCGCGAGGGAGAGAAACAGCATCAAAAACCTCGTTCGTAAAGGCCGGATTGCCTTCACCGTCATAATACCTGTGGAAGACAACGGGATGCATCGGAGAAGAATCGTCTTCCGCGATTGCGTAGATGGCGAACTTGGCGTCGGAGTCACCGATGTCCTGAGACATCAGGGAATCGCTCGGGACGAACTTGACCGAGGACTCGAAGAAAATGCTGCCGCCGCCTGCGAGCGCTTCGTTGACGCTGGCAGCCGCTCCCGAGGCGAGCAGGTTTGTGAGGGTGGATCCCCCCGTTTTGAGGTCGAGGTAGGCCTCTCCGCCGGAAACGACGACGGTGGACTCGTCCTCTTCTCCAGCTTGCCATGAGCCAGAGCTGTTGCTGCAGGTGGTTATGTCGGCGCCGTTGGAGTAATCAAAGCCATCGCTATGGATGACGGAGTCAGTCGCGAACGCGCCAGTGGAAACTCCAAAAGCCAGCGCAATTGCCACTTTAAACAATTTCGAATTCATTTTTCTCTCCATTTGCTAGAGATTGTTCGGTTTTACCGGGCCTCCCGCCGCGACCGCGACGGACAAGGCCCAACTACCCTTTCCCACACGAGTCCGGGTCCCATTTCGCAGGACTAAAATACCAAACGCCGACATGGATGTCAAGGGATTTTTTAAGATGCACGGGGAATGGCAGTTAAAAGTTGACGGACGGGGACGGCTTTGGTAGCATATTACCAAAGCATTCCCCTTGCTGACGCAAAGGGGACAACCAGCAAGCAACGGCACAAAAATGTCATACCTCATACCTTACGTAGTCGAGCAGACGGCGCGCGGCGAGCGCACATACGACATATATTCACGCCTGCTTCAGGACCGCATCATCATCCTGGGGTCGTCGATAGACGACTCCGTCGCCAGCGTCGTCGTGGCGCAGCTGCTTTTCCTGCAGTCGCAGGACGCCGAAAAGGACATCTCCCTGTACATCAACTCGCCCGGAGGCGTGGTAACCGCCGGCATGGCGATCTACGACACGATGCAGTTCCTCTCCTGCCCGGTCGCGACATACTGCGTCGGCCAGGCGGCGAGCATGGCGGCCGTCCTTCTGGCTTCTGGCGCGAAGGGGAAGCGCTACGCGCTCCCCAACGCCCGCATCATGATCCACCAGCCGCTCGGCGGCGCCGAAGGCCAGGCCACCGACATCGACATCCAGGCCCGCGAGATACTGCGCCTGCGCTCCACGCTCAACGGGATACTCGCCTCGCACAGCGGGCGGACGATCGAGGAGATTTCGCGCGACACCGAGCGCGACAACTTCATGGGTGCCGAAGAGGCCCGCGCCTATGGCCTCATAGACGCAGTTTTAACCAAGGCACCGGAAGCGAAGTAAAATGGCCCGCGACAAGGACAGCAGGAACGGCGGGGAGGACAAGCGCCCCGCCAGCGATGCAATCAAGGACAAGGAGGAGGTACTCCGGAAGATCCTCGAGGGCAGGGAGGACGAACTCTCGGCGGAGGACCTCCTTCCGCCGGAACTCCTCGGGGGCGACGGGGGGGCTAAGGGCTCCAAGGGCGCGAAGGGCAGGGGGCGCAAAGGCAAGCCTGCCGCAATTCCCAACACGGACCCCTACGACCCGGACGCCTGCAGCTTCTGCGGTCGCGACGAGATTGAAGTTGACTTCATGATCCACGGCACCCACGCCAACATCTGCCAGGAGTGCCTGAACAACTGCATAGAGATGATGCAGGCCCACGGGCTTCCGCTCCCCGAGCCGCGCAGGCGCGCCGAAAAGGCCGCCGACCAGGCGCGGAAAAGCGGGGCAAGGGCGCCGGTGGCGCCGACGCCGCGCAAAATCAAGGAATTCCTTGACCAGTACATCGTTGGCCAGGAGAAAACCAAGCGCGAACTCGCCGTTGCCGTCCACAACCACTACCGCAGGATTTCCGGGGACAAGGCCCCGGACGAGTTCGCGGATGTCGAGATTGAGAAGTCGAACGTGCTGCTGATCGGGCCGACCGGATCGGGCAAGACGCTCTTCGCGCGGACCCTGGCGCGCCTCCTCGACGTGCCGTTCGCGATTGCCGACGCCACTACGCTGACCGAGGCCGGCTATGTCGGCGACGATGTGGAGAACATACTGCTCAATCTCATCCAGGCGGCCGACATGGACATCGCGCGCGCCGAACACGGCATCATCTACATTGACGAGATCGACAAGATCGGCCGCCGCACCGAGAATGTCTCCATCACGCGCGACGTCTCCGGCGAGGGCGTCCAGCAGGCGCTCCTCAAGATACTCGAAGGCACCGAGTCGCACGTCCCGCCGCATGGCGGGCGCAAGCACCCGCAGGCGGAGACAATCAAGATCAACACCGAAAACATACTCTTCATCCTTGGCGGGGCGTTCGTCGGCCTTGAGGACGCGATCCGCAGCAGGATGGGCAGGAGCGTGGTGGGCTTCACCGGCGGGAAGCCGGCTCCCGGCAAGGCCGGCGCGGAGCCGCTTGACGACGTCCAGCCCGAAGACCTCGTGAAATTCGGCCTAATCCCCGAATTCGTCGGCCGCATACCGGTCATCTCGCGCCTCTCCGACCTCACCGAGGATGACTTGGTCCGCATCCTCACCGAGCCGAAAAACTGCATCACTAAGCAGTACCGGAAGCTCCTGGCGATGGAGGGCGTTAGGCTCTCGTTCGACGACGACGCCCTGCGCGAAATCGCCCGCATAGCGCTTAAGCGCAAGACGGGGGCCCGCGGCCTGCGGGCGATAATCGAGCGCCTGATGACGGACATCATGTTCGACGCCCCGGACCGCAAGGGCGGGGACATACGCATAACGGTTGGCATGGTGCGCGAACTCGCAGAGGCGAAGTAGGGGCTGCGCCGCCATGCTGCACATCGTCGCTACGCCCATAGGCAACCTTGGCGACCTCACGCCGCGCGCGAAGGACGTCCTGACCTCGGCGGACCTGATCGCCTGCGAGGACACGCGCCGCACCTGGGCGCTGCTTAGCGCGTTCCACATCGCGCGGCCGGAGATGATTTCATACCGCGAGGGGCGCGAGGCCGCCGCCGGCGCCCGCGTCCTCAAGGCGCTCCAGTCGGGGCGTGATGTCGCGCTGTGCTCCGATGGCGGCTACCCCGGCATCAGCGACCCCGGCTACAGGCTGATCCAGCTTGCGATAGAGAACGGAATCGACTACGACATACTGCCGGGCGCAAGCGCCGTCAATTTGGCGCTGCTCTATTCCGGGCTCCCGACCTCGAGCTTTACCTTCAAGGGCTTTCCGCCACGCAAGGAAGGCGCGCTCCGCAAGTTCTTCGAGGAGGAGCGCGCCATGCCGCACACCCTTGTCATCTACGAGTCGCCGTTCAGGGTGTGGCACACGCTCAACGCCGCGCTGGAGGTCCTCGGGGACAGGCGAGCGGCCGTCTGCATCGAGATGACGAAGCAGTACGAGCGCATCCACCGGGACTGGCTTTCCGGCCTGGCGGAATTTTTCAAGGACCGCAAGGTCAAGGGCGAAGTCGCCATCGCGATTGCCGGCGACAACCCCAAGTTCGCCAGGGAAGCCGGCATGGCGTCGGCGGAACCGGCGCACTAGGGCTGGGGAAGGCCAAGCAACCTGTCGGCGACGGACGCTGGGGAATCGTCAGGTCCGACGCTGATTTCAACGGCGTCGAGTTGGTGGCGGAACCAGGTGCGCTGGCGCTTGGCAAGCTGGCGCGTCCGGGCGGCGACCCGCTCTATTGCCTGCTCCAATGGCATTTCGCCGCGCGAGAAGGCGAGGGCCTCGGCGTAGCCGATTGCGCCCAGGGCCGTTTCCGATGGCGAACCGGCGCCGAAAATGCGCGCGGCCTCTTCGACAATCCCCTCCTCGAACATGCGGCGGGCGCGCAGCGCGATTCTGGCCGCAAGGGCGTCGCGGTCCATTGCAAGGCAGAAGACCCGGGCGCCGGCGAAGCGCGCCCGCAGGGCGTCCGGCGCGCTTCGCGCCGCAGAAGGCCTGGGCGCGCGGGGGGCGGAGGCGCGCTCGATGGCGCGCATTAGGCGGCGGGGGTTTTCGGCGTCGCCAGGCGGAACC
>JAFWPM010000048.1 GCA_017509565.1 Kiritimatiellia bacterium
GATCGGCGTGCCTCTCCCTATATGCTCGTGCGGCGTGCTGCCGATAGCCGCCGGGCTGAGGAAGCACGGCGCGGGCAAGGGCCCGACGGCCGCGCTGCTCGTCTCTACGCCGCAGACCGGCATCGACTCGATCCTCGCGACATACGCGCTGATGGGTCCCGTGTTCGCGGTGGCGAGGCCGATCGCCGCGGCGCTGACGGGTATAGTTGGCGGAGTGGTCGTCGCGGCGGTAGGAGGGGAGGATGCAGAGCG
This sequence comes from Kiritimatiellia bacterium, assembly GCA_017509565.1. GTDB lineage: Bacteria > Verrucomicrobiota > Kiritimatiellia > RFP12 > JAAYLN01 > RGIG5952. Next base: position 253 of record JAFWPM010000048.1, read on the forward strand.
TACGGCAGTGGAGGACGCGCCCGCTGGGCCGCGCGGGGGCAAGGCGATATTCTGGCAGGGGTACAGGAGGCTGCTCGGATCGGTCGCAAAGCCGCTCGCGGTGGGGCTGTTCGTCTCCGCGCTAGTCACGGTGCTGGTCCCGGACAACTTCTTCGCCGATGCGTTTCATGGTAGCGACTGGATAGCGATGCCGGTCATGGCGCTTGTCGGATTCCCGATGTACGTGTGCTCCACGGCCTCGATTCCGATAGCCGCTTCGCTCGTCGCGAAGGGCGTTTCGCCGGGCGCGGCGTTCGTCTTCCTGATGGTCGGGCCCGCGATGAACGCGATGTCGCTCACTACCGTGTCGGCGCTAGTCGGGCGCAAGGCTGCTGCGGCGTACGTCGCCGTGATCATGGCAGGCGCGATCCTCTGCGGAATGGCGGTCAACATGATTCCGAACGCGCTGCCTGCGGCCGAGGCCGCGATGGCGTCACGCCATTCGCTGACCGCGGTGCACTGGGCTTCCGCCGCGTTCCTCGCCGCGATGATCGTCTACAACCTCGTGCGTCCTGTCGAGATGGGCCACAAGCACAGCTGCAAGTGCGGCAAGCCCGCGTAGCCGGCGAGCCTTCCGTCCACATGGCGTCCTGCGGCCCGTCGGAGGCTTGAGGTCACTTCTCGATGGAAAGCGACACGGGCCTGCAGCTTGGCTGCAGCGAAACGGCCATGACTCCGTCGCGGTGCTCGAACTGGACCGCGACGCCATCAGCCTTCACGGCGGAGGGCCGCTGCACTCGCGAGAAGAGCACCTTGAACGGCGACTTCGGCCATGCCGCGATTTCGACGCGCGCGATCTCGCCCACATCCGGCGGAAGCGCGGCTGCGCGCCCAGGCACGTGCAGGAGCGTGTTGCCTTCAGGTGTGGCGCGGACGACGCGGTAGTACGGAAGGCCTATGAAGTTGCTGACGTTTTCCTGCACCGTCCCCGGGTTGATCGGCGGATCTCGGCGCTCCTGCTTGACCAGGTTGAAGGAGTCCGGCAGGAGCCCCACCTTGTCGCCGTCGCCCTGGAGGTAGCACTGGTCCACTCCGCTCGCCGTGATGCCCTTTGCCATGTGGCGCCAGAGCGCGGCGAGGCCGGGGTCTGTCTCGACGTCTGCGAGGTCCGCTAGCGCCGCGGAATAGACGAGCCCGCACCACTGGACGGGCAGTCCGATCCAGTTGGGCGCTGCCCAGTTGGTCGCGCCTATGACTCCCGTGGTCGCGTAGCGCCCTACTGAGCCCTTGCAGCCGCCTGGGGGGTCGAGGAAGTAGACCATGGCCATTCCGGTGCGAGCCCAGTAGCGCGCCCGCTCAAGGTAGAGCTGTTTCCCGGAGAGCAGATATCCCCTCACATAGCATCCGACGAGCCTGCCAGAGGCGAGTATGTCCGGCGTGTGGAGCGGCATCTCCCACGGCTGCGCGCCGCGCGGCACGTCGTCGCCGTACACTTTCGTGAAGCGGTCGAGGGACTTGACGGCGGCGGCTATCAGCGTTTCGTCGCCGGTCCACAAGGCGCCGGCTAGCATCTCCTCCTCGGCAATTGCCGTGAAGCCGTTGCAGTGGTCTGCACCCAGCGTCTCGCCGTAGTCGGGCCTCCCGCCGCCGGGCGCGCGCCAGATGCGCTTCCCGTCCGCGAGCTGTGCCGCCAGGCTTCGCGCCGAGGCTGTCTGCATGGCGGAGTATGCGAGCGGGTCGCCGAACAGAAGGGGGGCTGCGGGACGGCGCACGTGCGATACGGTGCGGCCCCAGCCTTTGCGTTCCGCGGAACCTTCTGGCAGCGCGCTGATAGCGGCGTTCGCCGCTTCGGTCAGCCGAGCCGCGGCGGATGCGTCGGGTGTGGCGGACGCGAGCCAGAGCATGAGCGCCGGCATGTCGGATACAACGTCCGGCCTCCAGTTGGGGCCGAGTGCGTGGCGGCACCTGTTGCCATCGCGGATGCCGGAGTCGAGCCATCCTCGCGAAAGGACGTCGCAGCTCCGCGCCGCATCAAGCTCGGGAGTCGGCGGCAGCCTGCCGAGCGGCTGGCGCGCCGTCATTGTGTCCACTACGTCTCCCCCTGGGCCAGTCGAAAGCACGGCGTCCGCCTTGCCGGAGGTGAACGGGACCGAGCCGAAGATCCGCAGGTCGCCTTCTTCGCGCGCCTGCCCGATGCCAGGCGCCCAGAGCGCGAACAGGTGTCCGCCGGAATGAAACTGGCGGTCAGGAGTGTCGAAGACCGCGGCGAACGGCTGGTCGGCGGGACGCGTCCATTCAAGGGCGAACCAGCTTGTTGCGTCGGCAATCGCCATCA
>JAFWPM010000049.1 GCA_017509565.1 Kiritimatiellia bacterium
AGTCCGGCCTGCGTCTTGTGCATTTCTTCGTGGACCAGGTGCATCGGTTTCCTGAGCTGATTGCTGCCGCTCTGATAACTTGTACGGAGCAGATTGGCCCCGGTACGGCAGGACTCTGCCGCTTCCCGTCTGCGCGATTATGTCGGCGTATACGGGCGCAGCGTTTTGACCACGGGCGGCAGAAACAGCTACATATACGGAGGAATCATGGATACGGTGATGGAGCAGATGCTGCCGGTGAATGTGCAGATCGAAGGGGATGAAAGCGCGGAGCCCTCGGCGCTGCTGCTGATGATCGACAATTCCGCCTCCATGGAGGGCCAGCCGCTCACCATGGCCAAATTAGGCGCCATCCGGCGAATGGGGCCGCATCGTCTGCACGTGGGTGGGGCCGAACACGACCCGCAGCAGCGACTATTTCGGGTATGTCGGTCAGAACTGCGAGGCGTGGTTCTCGACGCTCGTGGTGCCGGACGGCCGTAGCGCCTTCGCGAAGACCGCTATGCGCATTTACAACTGCATCGCCGTCGGAGGCAGCGCCGTCAGATCATCGATGGTTTCAAAGGGAAACATCTTCTGGAACTTCGCGACGGTCGATGACGGCGCGGCCGGGACATTCGCCAACCCGCGCCTCTGTACGGACAAAATCCATGTGAAGGATGACTCGCCCGCGATTTCGGCGGGCGTTGCGCCAAGCGCGGCGGGATACGCCTCCGGCGACCCAATTTCAACAACATGGCCGAACTACTGTTCCGCCGACGTCGAAGGCAATCCGCTTCTCTTCAACGCCGGCGGCACGGTTCTCGCCGGTGCGGCGCACACGCTCTTCCCGAGCGAACTGCCCACGACGATCATCATGAGGTAGGGGAATGGCGATGCCTGCAATCGGATGCGCCGCCGTGTTCGCGGCGGCAATGGCAGCGGCCCAGGTTTCTTTCGGCTCGCACGGAGCGTCCGAAACGTCTGTAACGGAGGGTTGGTCGCTGCCGCCGCGCGAGATCGCCAACATGCCGGACCCGTCGAAGGCGTGGTTCGCGCCAATCGGCGAAGGGGCGGCCGCTTTCGACGTGGTGAAGGCCCGCGGCGCGGAAGGGGTCGTGTCGTTTTCCAATGGCACGATCCGCATTGAAAAGACCAACGACAAGGGCGGCATCTGGGTGGTGGCGCACAGGCCGTTTGCAAAAGTGTCGCCGGCGAGCCGCTATCGGCTTTCGGCCGAGATGGAGGCCTTTTCGGGCTATCCTCGCGACGCCTTCGCCAACGTCCGCGCCGTCCGCTGGTGGGGTGCGGACGCCCCGGCCGCACCGGGCCTCGACCAGTCCCTCAAGCAGGACAAGTTGATTTGCACGGCACCGGGGCGGCCGCTCTTGAAGGCCATTTCCTTCCGGCTTCCAAAGGAAGACGACGGCAACTGGAGGGCCGCGATTTGCGTGGAGGGCGGGCCAAGCGCCACCACATGGCGAAATTTGCGGGTAGATTCCATGGAGGAAGTCGAAAAATCGGAGGCGAAGGCCCGCATAGGCCACGAGGCGCGCGATTTTGTAGGCGACCTTACCGACCCGGCGGCTTTCGACGCCTTTCTCGCCTCCGACTTCGAGCACACGGCGCAAATCGTGAAGGACGGCGACTACGCGAAGTTGCTTGTTGACGGAGAACCGACTCCGCCGATCTTTTTCAAGGGCGGCCATGCCCGCACGAAAGACCTTCAGTTTGGCGGAAAACGAATGCACGAAGCGGGCATTCCACTTCTTGTCGCGCAGGTGTGGCCGGGTTCCAGGTGCAACAAGGCAGGCTTCAGGGAAAGCTACTGGACAACCAACGGTTTCGACGCCGCTGCAGCCGTAGCGGACGTGAAGCGCTCCATGCTCACCGCGCCCGACGCACTCTACGTCCTCACTATCCACCTCAACGCGCCGGCCTATTGGTGCGATACGCACACCAACGAAATCTGGCGCACGGAAAGGGGGGAGCCGGTCTATGGCAACGACGCGCACGCTTTCGGTCCCGTCCCGTCGCCCGAATGGCCGTGCTGGCGGTGGCCGTCCTACCACTCGCGCGTACTGCGCGACGAGACCAAGGCGATGCTTGTCGAACTCATTGCGGAACTCAAGCGTACTGGGCTTTCGAAGCGAATCGTCGGCGTCCATTTCGGCGGTTATCACGACGCGCAGTTCACCCCGGTCATGCCCGACTGGTCAGAACCCGCGCGGCGCGCCTTCGCGGAATCGGGTGAAAGCGACTACGCCGCTTTCCTTAAACGACAGCCGATGAAAATGCAGGAGGACTACGCACGGCTTGCGCGAGAGGCGTTCGGCAAGGACATCGCTGTCTTCCGCTGGTGCATGTGCGCCTTCAGCCCCCGCAAGCAATCCACGCACGACATCCGCGAATTCGCCGATTCTCCTGAAATCGACGCCATCGTGCCGCAGGTCGGCTACCACAACCGTTCCCCCGGTTGCGCCGTCGGCGTGAAGACGCCGTTTTCATCCTTCCATCTGAACGGCAAACTCCTCGTCCATGAGCATGACCTCCGAACTTACGCCACATGGCCACCACGCGAGGAACCGTGGCGGCGACCCGATCTCAGCCAGGCGGAGGACATCGACGAGTGGCGATCCATTGACCGCAAGACGGCCGGGCAGATGATTGCGCGCCGGACGGGCTTCTGGTGGTACGACTTCGACAAGGGGTCGTTCGACCTGCCAGAAATCGCCGCCGACATGGCGTCCATCGTCGAGGCGGCGCGTCCAATCTACCTGGAACCGCCCGACCCGTGGCGGCCGACGGCGGCGTTCGTCATTGACGAAGCGGATCTCTTGGCTCTCCAGAAGGCGAGCGGGGAAAACGAAAAGCCGGTCTCCGACATCGACTCAATGGTTCTCCAAATCGCCCTCTCCGGCGTGCCGTTCGACTCCTACCTGAAGAGCGATCTGGAACGCCATCCGGAAATCGCCGCCCGCTATGCCTATCTGCTGTGCTACGACCGGAACACGCCATTCATGGACGCACGACGGATCAACGCTGAGGCCCGCGCCGCCGGAGCCTACGTGCCGCTCCCGCCAGGTGTTGTCCAGGTTGACATGAACGGCGATTTCGTTTCGCTCCACTGCCTCGTTCCTGGGCGCTACGACTTCCTTCTCCCGCGCGAATGCATAGTCGTGAACTTGAAAAGCGGCGAAAGGGAGGGGACGGAAGGAATGGTTCTTCCCGTGGAAATCACCGCCGGGGAGACGTGCTGGTTCCGGCTCTTGAAATAGGAGTGCATTTGTGATGAAAAATGTTGCGTATTTTTTCGTGGCAGTTTGCGTGTTTTGCGTTGGAAATCCCGCAGCCATGGGTCAGGAGGTAAATTACGACGAGACGGCGATTCCGCCATACGATCTTCCCGAACTTCTGCGCTTTGCGGACGGGGCAGACGTCCAATCCGCCACTAACTGGCCTTTACGGCGGGAGGAAATTCTCGGTGTTTTCGCCAGAGAGATGTATGGCCGGGAGCCGCCCGCGCCGGAGTCTCTTGAATGCGAACTCGTCGAGGAAGGACCGACAGCCGCCGGACTCGCCATCCGTCGCCAATATCGGATGTGGTTTCGGACGGACCGCTCCGGCCCGTGGCTGGATTGGCTCGTGGTCGTTCCGAACCGCATCTGTGGCGAAAAGCCAGAGACGCGAAACGGTCGCATCGTCTGCGAGAACCCAAAAAAAGTCCCTGTCGCGCTCTTCCTCAACTACAGCGGCAACCACACGCTCCTTTCCGATGCCGAAGTCATCGTCCCGACGAACGTCTGGTGTCGCTGGGCCGAATCGCGGGCAAACGGGACATTCGCTCTTCAGACCGATCGTCGCGGATCGCTCCGAAAAACGACGGGGAGCTACTCCTGTCCGCTCGAAATGTTTCTCGCGCGCGGCTTTGCCGTGATGGGGTGCTGCTACTGCCAGATTTCTCCCGACATCGAAGTCGGCGCAGGCGATCCGCTTGACCTCGCATGGACCGGCGTGTTTGACTTGTGGGGGCCTCGCGACCCGGGGGACGAAAGCGCACCCTGTTCGCTTGGCGCGTGGGCGTGGGCGCTTTCGCGCGGACTGGACTTGGCTGAACGCATCCCGGAAATCGACGCCTCGCGTTCGCTCGTGACCGGCTGCTCTCGCCTCGGAAAGGCGGCGCTTCTCGCGGCCGCACGGGACGAACGCTTCGCCGTGTGCGTCCCGTGCCAGACCGGCGGCGGGGGGGCGCCGCTCGCCAAGCGCTTTTTCGGAGAGAACCCGGCCACCGAAGTGAAGATGTTCCCTCATTGGTATTGCCGCGCCTACGCGAAATACGCCGGCAAGGAGTCGACGATGTCTTTCGACCAGCACTGGCTGCTCGCCGCCGTTGCGCCGCGTGCCCTGCTCGTGGAAGGATTCGGCCAGCCATGGTTCGACACCAAGGGCGAATTCCTCGCCTGCCGTGCCGCGTCGCCAGCATGGGAACTTCATGGCATTCCGGGGCTTCCCGACGGGGATTTTCCAGAACCCTACGACCTGTCGCTCGTCGGCCCGAACCTCGGCTATGTCCGACGCGGCGGCGCACATGGCCTCTCCGGCATCGATTGGGCCTGGGCGCTTGCTTTCGCCGAGCGGGCGTTTGAGAACGCTTCTCGATAAGAATGGACTTGTCTTTTCTAAAACTCGGCAGGCCGAAGTGGATTTCTGGCGGAACGAAGGAGGCGGAGAAGCCCGCCCCGTTCCTTGAAAGGCGCTTCACGCTCGGATCCGTTCCCGCGCGCGTCACGCTGACGCTTGCCGTCGCCGGGTGGCACGAGGTCTTCGTGAACGGCGTCCGCGCGGGAGACGAGGTCCTCCACCCGGCGACGTGCCATCCCATGCGGCGGATTTCCTCGGTTTCCCGCGACATTGCCCCGCTCCTGAAGCCGGGCGAAAACGTCGTTTCCGTGCTGCTCGGGAACGGCTGGTTCAACTACATCACGCGTGAAGGGGCCGACTTCGCCCATGCGCCCTGGTCCGCCGCCCCCGCGATCTGCGGGGCGCTTGAAATCCCCGGCGGGGAAGCCGTCTTCGTCACCGACGGCCGTTGGACGGCCTACGACTCGCCCATCGTCTTCAACGCCTTCCGCAACGGCGAATGGTACGACGCCCGCAGGGAGGGGATGCGCGAGAACGAGCGGCCCGTCGAGGTCGTGAAGTACCCGCCCTTCGCGGAAGTGTCGCCCGACGACGCGCCGCCCTGCCGCGCATTCGACCCCGTCATCCCCGTCGCCATGCTGCCGCACCCCGACGGCGGCACGATCTACGATTTCGGCACGAACCGCGCCGGATGGTGCGAAATCGAGGTCGCGGGCGAAGCCGGGGCGAAGGTGACGCTCGACTACGACGAGGCGCTTTCCGCAGACGGCCGCCTCCTCGGCTACGCCACGGCGTTCGTCCGGGCGAATGGAGATCCGCGTCCGGCGCAGCACGACGAATACACGCTGGCGGGGCGTCCCGGCGGCGAACGCTGGCATCCGCGCTTCGCCTACCACGGCTTCCGCTACGCCCTCGTCCGGGTCGAGGGGAAGGCTTCGCTTACGTCCATCCGCAGCGTCTTCGTCCATTCGGATTTGCCTTCCGCCGGTTCCGTCGAGATTTCCGATCCCGTCTTTTCGCGCCTCCAGGACGCGGCGCGGCGCAGCTACCTCTCGAACTTCACCGGCATCCCCACCGACTGCCCGACCCGCGAGAAAAACGGCTGGACGGGCGACGCCCAGCTCGCCGTTGAGACCGGGCTCTGGAATTTCGACGCCCGCGACGGCTATGTCCACTTCCTGCGCATGATCCTCGACGCGCAGCGCCCGAACGGGCAACTTCCAAGCATGGTCCCGTGCACGGAGGTCTTCGGCTATGGCTGGAGTTCCGGGCCGGCGTGGGACGCCGCCCTCTTTGAGATTCCGTGGCAGTTATTCCGCTTCTACGGCGACGACGCGCCGGCGCGCGAGGCATACCCCGCCATGCTCCGGTATTTGGCGTTCATTCTGTCAAGTACGCGCGACGACGGCCTCGTCGAGCACGGACTCGGCGACTGGAGCGCGCCGGAAGGCGTCGCGACCGCGCCGGTCCTGCTCACGGACAGCGCCTACCTCTGGAACGATCTGCGCCAGACCGCGTTCTGGGCCGACCGCTTCGGCGACAAGTCCATCGCGGCGCGTTGCATGGTGCTTGCCGCGACGGTCCGGGCCGCCTTCAACCGGGAATTCCACAAGGGCGGCGGCCTCTACGCCGGCGGGGAGCCGACCTCGCTCGCGGCGCCGCTCTTCTTCCGTGGACTTTGCGCCGACGGCGCGGAACACGCCGTCGCGGAAGCGCTGGCGCGGCGCGTCCGGGAAGAGCGGCACCATGTCTGTTTCGGCATCCTCGGCTCGAAGTGGATTCCACGGGCGCTGTCCATGCATGGTTTCATCGACGACGCCTGGCGCATCTTCACGCAGCCGGAGGCGCCCGGATTCGCTTCCTGGATGCGCGACGGCGACACGCTGCGCGAGGCGTTCGACGACGTCGGCCCCGGCCGCGGGTCGCGCAACCACGTCATGTTCGGAGACTTCTCCGCATGGGCCTTCGAATTCCTGGCCGGCATCAGAATCGTCGAGCCGGGATTCGCCAAGGTGGAAATCAGGCCCCATCTGCCGGAAGGCGTCGAATCCTTCGACATCCGACACCGTTCGACCCTTGGCGAGATTCGCGTCCGCGCCGCGCGCCAGCCCGGATCCGACCCCGCTTTCTCACTGTCGGTTCCAAAGGGCGTCGTCCAAGCCGAATCTGCCATGCCGTGGTAGACAATGGTTGTATCAGTTTTGAAGCCACAGAGAACACAAAGGAACACAAAGACTTTGTGAACTCTGTGTCCTTTGTGGCTAAAAGCAATTGGCAGCTGGCATTGGCAATTGGCAACATTTTCACTTTGGCAACATTTTCCAACTTGGATTTCGCCCCGCGTTTTGCTAGAATTGAAGCCGCAAACGCAAAGGGGCGCGACATGGCAAAATCCTCCATCATGGCGAATCCGTGCCATCCGGACAACCACCATACGCTACCGGCGACAGGGCATCTGCGATGACGGCGCGCATGCTATATTTGGGAGCAGTGGATGGCCTGAAGCCGAAACTGGACGGCGTCCGGCGCTATGCGGCAATCCGCGGCTGGGAAGTGGTTTCCGTATCGACGGTTGGCATGCCGTACGAGAAAATCCCGGCCGTTCTGGAACGCATAAGGCCGGACGGTTGCGTTGTCGGCTGCAACGGCGGCAACTACTTCCCGCCGAAGCGGCTCTTTGGCGCAGTGCCTGTCGTATATCTCGACCTGCCGGCGAGAATGTCCGGCGCCGCGTCGTGCAGGATCGTATCCGTCGACGACGATGCCGTGGTGCGGACCGCCTTCAAGGAACTCGAAGGCTGGCATCCTGAATCGTTCGGCGTGGTCGAAGCCCCAGAGAATTCGCCGTGGTCGCGATTCCGGGCCCGCGCGTTCCGCGCCGCCGCAAGACGCCGCGGTCTCCCATGCGCCGTCTTCGCGGCGCGGCGGGGCGAGCCTTTCGAAGCCTATTTCTCACGCCTTCGCGCCTGGCTTCTTGCCCGTCACCGCCCGTGCGGCACCTTCGCCGTGAACGACGAAACCGCCGCCTCCGTAATCCGCGCCTGCCGCGAGGCGCGCCTTCACATCCCCAAGGACATCGCCCTTGTCGGCGCCGACGACACCGACACGCGCGACCACGACGAAAACCCGCTTTCCAGCGTCCGGATCGACTTCGTCCACGCCGGATTCATCGCGGCTAAGATGCTCGAAAGCGACATGGCAGGACGTTCGACGGACAACGCGGTCGTCGGGCCGTCGATGGTCGTCCGGCGCAAATCGACGAGCGGCCGAGGACGTCACGTGCCCTGCATGGAGGAAGCGGTCGCCGTCATACGCCGTGAAGCCTGCGACGGCCTCACGGCGCGCGACCTCGCCGCGCGCTTCCCCGGCACCCGCCGCCTTTTCGACATGCGCTTCCGCGAGGCGACCGGGCACAGCGTCCTAGACGAAATCCTCCACGTCCGCCTGGAGAAGGCATTCGAACTTCTCGCTTCCACCGACATCCCCGTGGGCCTCGTCGCGGACTTCTGCGGCTTCGGCTGCTACCGGACTCTCGACAGGCTCTTCCGCACCCGTCTGGGAATCTCCATGTCCGAATGGCGCCGCCGCAACGCCCGGTCGTAGCGCTGATTAAAAAATTTTTTCTCAAAAGTGAAGATTCTGGCATTGGCGATGCGCTATAATTGACGCCAATCCAACCAATGGACATTTTCGCATGAAAGCAGGAACATACCAACGATTTCCGCCGACCCTCTTCGCTGTGGCGCTATTCATTGCCCCCGCGGCCATGCCAGCCGCCGGTGCTGGGCCGGCCGTCCCGGCCGGATGGGTGCCCGCGCCCGGCATCGCGCAATACCGCGCGTGGGCGAACGGGTTCATCCCGGCGGAGAGGCTATGCGACGTCCCCGCAGAGGAGCCGGAATACCGCGTGTGGGTGAACGGCCGCGAGGTGGACGTCATCGACATCCCCGAACCGGCGCATCACGACTGGCAGCTGCCGGACGAAGCCGCGCTCCCCTACTGGGCCGCGCTCTTCGACGTCGAGGGCGAGGCCTCCGTGCGCATCGAGTCCCGCTCCGACCTCTCCGCCACGCGCATCCTTCCGCTCTCGCGCGGCATCGTCCCGCGCCACGACGGCGTCCACGCCGTCGAGTTCACGGCATCGCCGCCCTTCGCGGTCTCCGTGGAGCCGCGTCCCCGCCTCGGCGCGCTTGTCCTTTCGGCCAAGGCCCCGGACCCAGACCCGCCGAGTCCGGACGACCCGCTTGTGAAGTACTTCGGCCCCGGCCACTACCACTTCGACAAGCCAATCCGGCTTTTCTCAAACGAGACGCTCTACCTCGCCCCCGGCGCGTTCGTCGATGCCGCCGTGTGGGGCAGCGGGACGAACGTCTCCGTGCGCGGCCACGGCGTCCTCACCGGCTTCTCGTGGCAGCACGCCGCCGGCCCGCAGCACGACCTCGTCCACCTCGAAGGCGCGGACGTCACGGTCCGCGACGTCGCCCTGCTCGGCAGTTTCGGCTGGACGCTCGTCCTCAACAAGGTGGACGGCGCGCTCATCGAAGGCGTGACGATCCTCGGCGGCCGCGTTCTCAACGACGATGGCATGGACATCTGCCGCGCCCGCGACGTGACGGTCCGCGACTGCTTCGTCCGCACGCAGGACGACTGCATCTGCGCCAAGTACTGGTGCGAGAATCTGGCGGTCGAGCGCTGCACGCTCTGGGCCGATGTGGCGAACATCTTCCGCATCGGCTTCGAGACGGACGGCCCACCGCACCGCCTGCGCGGCATCCGCATCCGCGGCATCGACGTCATCCACCAGGCCGTCCAGAACGACCGCGGCTGGCAGCGCGCCGTGAACATCCAGTCCTCGAACGGCACCGTCTTCGAGGACATCGAGATCGACGGGCTCCGCTTCGACTTCCCCAACGCCTGGGACCGCCTCGCCAAAGTCCAGACCTTCATCGCGAAGAGCCAGTGGCGGGAGGACAAGATTTCGGGGCAGCTACGCGGCGTCGTCTTCCGGAACGTCGAAATCCCGGCCGACGCCCCGGAAGGCGCCCTGCGCGCGATCGACGTCTGGAGCCACGATCCAGAACACGAAGTCCGGGACGTCTTCAACGAATGCGACGATCCCCGAATCCGTATCGTCCGGAAAACCGGGCAGGTCGAGGCTCACTAGTCCGTTTCATCACAACCAATGAAAGAGGTCACGCATGCACACCGAGACAATCCTTGAACGACGCTACGCCGGCATTCCGGCCGCGCTTCTCGCCCTGGCCTTGGCCATCACGTTCGTCCCGTTGCCCGCTTCGGCCGGCCTGCTCTACGAGCCGGGCAGCTACAAGGCGCAGGACGCCCTCCTGCTGCACCTCGACGGCATCCGCAACGTCGGCGCCTTCAAGGCGCACGACAATGCCGCGACGAGCTGGGCCAACCTCGCGAACCCCGCCCGTCCGGCCGTCTTCGAATTCGGCTCCGACGCAAGCCACTGGGACTCCGACGGCTTTTTCTTTGATGGCCTGACGTGCGCCCGCATCGCCTCCATGGCGCTGGCGAAAACCGTGACCATCGAGATCGTGAGCGACATCGACACCAACGCCCTCGTTGCGGCGAGGAGTCCGTCCGCCGGCACCGTCACCCACCGCCGTTGGCCGCACCTCATTGGCGCGGCGGCGACCGGCGACCGGTTCAATTTGTTCTACCACACCGACGCCTCCGTCCGGAAGCTGTGCCTCAAATCGCGAAACAAGAACCGGTTCGATCTCCCGGATTGGGAGGGAAAATACACCGTCGGCATCATCGACAACGACAGGCAGGTCCTCGTCCAGGACGCCGCCACGGGCAGTGACACGTGGAAGGACACCGGCTCCACGGCGGACATCGGCACCTACGAATGGCTCGTCGGATCCGCCGACGTGGAAAGCGGCAACGGCATGCAGCTGCGCTACCTCACCGGCAAGATCAAGGCCGTCCGCGTGTACAACCGCGTCTTGAACGACACGGAAATCGCCGCGAACCGCGCCATCGACGAAGTGCGCTACTTCGGGGCCTTGCCCGCCACCAACGCCGTCGTCCGCACCTCCGTCGCCGGAGTCGAGGGTGTAGAGCCAAGCGGCGCCTACGCCGTCGACGCGGACGGCCATGCGTTCACGGCCCCGGCCACCGTGACGCTCGGCCCGGACACCTACGCCTGCGCCGGATGCACCGTAGAGGAATGGGACGCCGCCGCGGGCGACTGGGGCGAGGCCGTCATGCACGGCGGCACCCTCGCCGCCAACGTCACCTCCGGCGACCGCAAGCGCATCACATGGCTTTGGACCCACACCGCCGGTCCCGGCTACCGCGACGTCGCCGCCTACGCGCACGACGGGCTCCGCCTCCACCTCGACGGCATCCGCAACGCGGGCGCCGACGTCCCACACGACGGCGCGGCGGAAACATGGGCCGATCTGGCCAACATCGGCGCGGCCGCCTTCACGCACGACGGCGGCGACGCGACGAGCGGATGGACGGCCGACGGCTACTGGTTCGGCGGGCGCTCCTATGCCACCATGTCCAGCACGCTCGACCCGGGAAGCCGGTTCACCGTTCAGGTCGTGAGCGACGTCGACACCAACGCCCTCAAGCTCGCCTCGTCGACCGTGTCGCCCGCCATTTCCTGGGCCGCGCTCGTCGGCACCTCCACCGCCGACGACTACTTCAACCTCTTCTATCAGGGCGGCAGCGGCGTCCTTCGCGCCAAGATGGGCAATGTCGACATCGGCAAAAAGTCCGGCGCTAGCACGCGGATCGGCGACTGGGGCGGGCGCTATATCACGGCAGCCGTCGAAAACGGCGTCCGGGCCGCCTACTTCCAGACCGCCGTCCCCGTCGACAACGACTGGCACCCGAACTTCACGTTCGGCAAGGCCATTGGCGCGCGCAAGGTCGTGGTCGGCAGCGCCAACGGCTCGTTGTCGGCCTACCGGAACCGCTTCCTGATCGGCACGGTCAAGGCAGTGCGCGTTTACGACCGGATTCTTGAGGACGCGGAGCTCTCGGCCAACCGCGAACTCGACGACGCGCGCTTCTTCGGCATCCCCCCGCCGACCGACGCGATCATCGTCGCGACCGACACGGTCGGCGTGGAGGGCGACCAGCCCTGCGGCCTCTACCGCCCCGCCTCATTCGCCTTCACCGCGTCGAAGGTCGAAACAGCCGAGAAGGACTACGAACCCGCTGGCTACACCGTCGAGGAATGGGACGCGGCCGCTGGCACGTGGGGGGCGCCGGTCGCATGCGAGGGCGGGAGCTACGCGTCGCCGTCGGGCACGGGATGGCCCAGCCGCCGCATCACCTGGCGCTGGACCGTCTCGCGCGGCCTTCGCACCGCCGCCGACTACGACGTGGGCGACTATGTGAAGGAGAACCTCGTCCTTCACGTCGACGGCATCCGCAACGTCGGCCCCGACAAGCCGCACGGCGAACTTCTCATGCTGTGGCGCGACCTCTCCTCGCCCGCCGTCTCCGGCAACAACGTCGGCGTCTTCACGACGAGCGCCGCCGACACGGCGCGCACGTGGCTCTCCGACGGCTTCTACTTCGGCGGCGGGACCTACGCCGGATTCGTGAAGAAAATCGCCTTCACCAACACGGCCACCGCGCAGGTCGTTTGCGACGTGGACCTCGATGCCCTCCGCGCCAATGGCGACACGGTGAGATTCCCGCATTTCCTCAGCGCGGACAGCGGCGACATCCTCAACCTGTTCTACCACGCCTACGCATCGAAAAGCGAAAACTACCACCGCATGTGCTTCAACCCCAACTTGGTCCAGGCCTACGTCACGGACTGGGACGGACGCTACTTCACCGGCATCCGGGACGGCCTCACGGCGAAGGTGTTCCAGACGCCCCGTTCGGACGAAGGCCACACGGACACCCGCTCGAAAACGTCCGGCTCCCCCATCGGGACGCGTTCGCTCTACCTCGGCACGGGGCTTGCGGACAAATCCCTGCGCTGGCTGACCGGCACGATCCATGCGGTCCGCGTCTACGACCGGGCGCTGACGGACGACGAACTGGCGCAAAACCGCGGCGTCGACGAGGCGCGCTTCTTCGGCAACCTCCCCGTCACGAACGTCGTGGTCGCGGCCGGCGACTACGACACCCAGGCCGAGGCGCCGGGGGCATACGAAGTGCAAGGCTCCTGGACGTTCTCCGCGACCGACGCCACGGACGCGGAAACCGGCAAACGGGTGCGCCTGGCCGGATACAAGCTCTCCGCATGGGATGCCGCGACGGGAGACTGGGCGGCCAGTTCCTTCGTGAACGAACCGACCTACACCTACGTCGCCGGTTCTTCCCCGGACAAGGTTCGGCTCACGTGGGATTGGTCCCCCCAGGCCTTCGTGCTGGTCTTCCGTTGATTTGCCCATGGGACGCATGGATCCGAAAGCCGCCGCCGCGGCCGCCCTGCTCGCCGCGTCGTGCGCAGCCGCCCTCGCGGCCGAACCCGGC
>JAFWPM010000050.1 GCA_017509565.1 Kiritimatiellia bacterium
ACAAGGCCGGCGCCGTGCGCGAGCTGCTGGCCGTGATAGGCCGCACGACGAAGCTCACGGATCCCGCCAAATGCTTCTCCGACGTAATGGAGCGCGACGCGATCGTTTCGACCTACCAGGGGGGCGGCATCGCGATGCCGCACGCCCGCACCGACGGGGCAAACACCTTCGCGACCGCGATCGGCATTTCGCCCGAAGGCTTCGAATACGACGAAGGGGAGCCCGGCCACGTCGCCAACATAGTCATACTTTCAGTCTGCCCCAAGGACGAGCCAGGGCCGTATCTGCAATTCATCTCGCGCATGGCGCGCGTCCTTTCCGACGACGCGAAGCGGGGCGCGATACTTGCGGCCAGGAGCGCGAAGGAGGCCGCCGGCATAATCGCCGGGGCCTAGGGCGGCGCGGCCGTGCGGCGCTATGGGATGACGACGCAGCGGGTTTCGGTGCCGCAGGTCAGGTCGAAAAGCGCCATGGCGTCGTAATTCGCCAGCCGTATGCAGCCATGCGACGCCGGAGCGCCAAGTAGATGCTCCTGGTTCGTCCCGTGGATGTAGATGTAGCGGCCATGGCTATCGACGCCGGGGCCGCTGTTGCGGCCGGGCTCAAGCCCCTCCAGCCACATGATGCGGGTAAGGACCTTGTCCTCGCCCGAGGAGGAGCGCCAGCCTTCCGGCGGGATCACCTCGCTTGTCGCGACGCGCGAGACAAACACCTGGCCCGGCGCGGCGGCTCCGCCGATCCACTGGGCGACCCGGTGCCACCCAACCGGCGTCCTGCCGGAGTCCGCATCGCATCCGAATCCGGCGAGCGCGGTCGAGACATCGCAGGCGAACTTCGCCTCGCCGCCCTGCCACAGGACCAGCCGCTGCGCCGCCCCGTCTACAACCAGCAGGCTTCCGGCCTGGGCGGCGAAAGGCGAGGCCATCGCCCCGGCGGCGAGGGAGACGTCGCGCCTGGTCAGCGCGGAGAGCGGGATTTGCGCGGAATGGGCTAGGGCCGACATTGAAAGGATGGCCGCGGCGGCGGCCCTGAAGCAGTGTTTCATCTGGACGAGGGGGCGCCGGGCACGAGGGCGTCATCGATGGCGAAGCGGAAACGGCGCGTGTACGAAATGGCCGAGTAGACGTTAAGGACGAGGCCGAATGCGAAAAGGGCGGCGACAATCCATCCGGCGCGTTCGGAGGCCAGCCAGTCCCATTTGTAGGCCAGGGCGATGCGGCAGTAGGCCGCCAGGCCGATCGGGAAGCTGGTTGCGGTGCGCAGCTTGCCGACGAAGTCGGCCTTCAGGTCGGCCTTGCCGGCCGCGAGCGAGCGGAGGGTGACCACCCACATGTCGCGCACGAGGTGCAGCGCCGTGAACACAAGCGAAAGCGCGCCGAGGGCGATCTCGCCACCAAGCAGGAACAGCGCGGTGACGGTCGGGAAAACGACGGCGAAGAAAATCTTGTCCATCAGCGGGTCGCAGACGGCGCCGAAGCGCGTCACGACCCCCCACCTGCGCGCGAGCATCCCGTCGAACAGGTCGGTAAGCGACGAGGCCAGGAGCAGCGCGAGCGCAATCCACCGGGATGCGATGTGCAGCGATATGTTCGACAATGTCACCGGCACGAGCATGTCGCACACCGTGAGGGCCAGGAACGCGAAAAGCAGCGGGGCGCGCGAACATGTGATCGCGGTAACCGCCGCGAGGCGGCGGGCGCGCATCGGATCGAGTTGACTTCGGGGTTCGGGATTGGCCATGGCGGATTGAGTTCGGATGGGTGTCTTGACTTCGTTTCCCCGGCTGGGGGTGATCCAGGCGCCGCTACCACACAAGGGTGGCGAAGTAGTCGTCGAGCGTCTCGGCGCGCCGGATCAGCTCGAACTTGCCGGGAGCGGTCCTGAGATACTCCGCGCAACGCAGCTTGCCGTTGTACTGGAAGCCCATCGCGGAGCCGTGGGCGCCGGTGTCGTGGATGGCGACGAGGTCGCCGCGCTCCAGTTCCGGCAGGACGCGCCCGATTGCGAATTTGTCGTTGTTCTCGCACAGCGAGCCCGTGACGTCGTAGACATGGTCCTTCGGGCGGTCCTCCTTGCCGAGGACTGAGATATGGTGGTATGCGCCATAGAGGGCGGGCCGCATGAGGTTGGCCATGCAGGCGTCGAGGCCGGCGTAGTCGCGGTAGGTATGCTTGATGTGGAGGACGCGCGAGACGAGGCAGCCGTAAGGGCCGGTGACCATGCGACCGCATTCGAGGCAGAGGCGCGGGCGCGGCAGGCCCGCGGACTCCCAGTCTGCGCGGTAGCATTCGCGGATGCCGTCGCCGACGGCGTCGAGGTCCACCGCCACGTCGCCGGGCCGGTACGGGATTCCAATGCCGCCGCCGAAGTTAAGGAGTTCGAAGGTGATGCCCAGTTCCCGGGAAATTTCCGCGGCGAGCTTGAAAACCATTGAGGCCGTTTCCACGAAGTACTGCGGGTTGAGCTCGTTGGAGGCGACCATGGTGTGCAGGCCGAAGCGCCTGACGCCCTTGTCGCGCAGGATGCGGAAGCCATCGAAAAGCTGGGCGCGCGTAAATCCGTACTTGGCCTCTTCCGGCTTGCCTATGATCGCGTTGCCCTGCTTGAGCGGGCCGGGGTTGTATCGGCAGCAGACGAGATCAGGCAGGCCGGCGCAGCGCTCAAGGGCCCCGATGTGGGAGATGTCGTCAAGGTTGACGATGGCGCCGAGCCGCCTGGCCTTGGCGAACTCCTCGTCGGGGGTGTCGTTCGACGTGAACATCACCATGTCCCCGGAGAGTCCGCAGCGTTCGGCCATGACGAGTTCGGCGAGTGAGCTGCAGTCCGCGCCGGCGCCGCAGGAGGCCAGCAGGCGGAGGATTGCGGGGATAGGCGTGGCCTTGACGGCGAAGTACTCGCGGAAATCGCCGTGCCAGGCGAAAGCGCGCTGGAGGCGGCCGAGGCTGGCGGCAATGCCGGCGGCGTCGTAGACGTGGAATGGCGTCGGCACCCTCGATGCCAGGTCCGCTAGTTCCGCCTCCGGGATTGGGAGCGGCTTTGACTGGGGATTCAGGTTCATGGCTTGCAGGACGCGGCCAGGCGACCGACCAGGTATGGGATTGAAGATTCGAAGCAGGTGCCATACCAGTGGCTTTCCGGGGTGCGGGCGAGGGCGTCGCAGACGACATCGGCCGCGAGCGCCGCGGCGGCCTGGGCGGAAAGGCCGCGAAGCAGCGCGCCGGCGAAGACCGAGGCGTAGATGTCGCCGGTGCCGTGGGTAGAGTGCGGGTTTCTGTCGTTGAAGTAGTATTCGACGCGCTCGCCGTCGAATGTCGCGACGCCCAGTTTTTCGGGTTCGAAGGAGACGCCTGTGAGGACGACTGTCCGCGCGCCGATGCCGCGGAGGTCGCGGAGCATCGTCTCGATGAATGGCCTGTCGTATCCTTCGAGCACGGGTTTGCGCCCAAGAAGCAGGGCGGCCTCCGTAAGGTTGGGGAGGATGTAGTCGGCCGCGGCGCAGAGCCTGCGCATCTCCATCGGGAAGTCGTCGGCGAAGCCGGGGTAGAGGGCGCCGTTGTCCGCCATTGCGGGATCGACGACGCGCACCGCGCCAGGATTGGCGCAGCTGCCCATGATGGAAAGGATCGGGTCGATTTGGCTGGCGCAGACGTATCCCGTGTAGAAGGCGTCGAACTTTACGCCGTTCCCAAGCCAGCTCGCCTCGATCCCGGGCATGTCTTCCGTCAGGTCGCGGAACGTCCAGTCCCTGAAGCCGGGCGCGGTGTGCGTCGAGAGGACCGCGGATGGCAGGATGGCAGTTTCGACGCCGCAAGCCGAAACCAGCGGGAGGGCGACCGTGAGCGAACACTGTCCGACGCACGAAATATCCTGGATGCTCAGGAGCCTTTTTGGGGGAAACTGTGGGGTGTGGTTCATTGGTGGGTTCCTAACTGTTGCTGTGGATAAATAGCCAAGAATATATTATAGCAAGCGGCGCGGCGATATGCTACACTAGAAGGCGAAAGGTTTAGACAAAACAATGAACAACGAAGCTTGGAAGAACGTAGAGGCCGAAATCGCGAGGACAAGGGGCAAGACCCTCCGCGAACTCTTCGCCGCAGACCCAAACCGCGCCAGGAAGTTCACCGCGTCCGCGGCGGGGTGGACCCTTGACTACTCGAAGAACAGGATCGACGCGCGCCTGATGAAGTCGCTGGTGGCGCTTGCGGAGCAGAGCGGCCTCCGCGCCGGCATCGAGGCCATGTTCACTGGCGAGCACATCAACCGCACGGAGGACCGCGCCGTCCTCCACACCGCGCTGCGCAATTTCTCCGGCGAGCCGGTATTCGACAAGGGCGAGGACGTAATGCCCGGGATCCTCGAAGTCCGCGCAAGGATGGCCAACTTCGCCTCGCGCGTCCGTTCCGGGGAATGGAAGGGCTACACCGGCAAGCGCATAAAATACGTCGTGAACATCGGCATCGGCGGGTCGGACCTCGGCCCGGCCATGGCCTACCAGGCGCTTCTCCCGTATTCGAAGCGCTCGATCAAGTGCCTGTTCGTTTCGAACATCGACGCCACGCACCTTGCGGAGGCCCTGCGCGAAGTCAAGGCCGAGCAGACGCTCTTCATTGTGGCCTCGAAGACCTTCACGACGCTTGAGACGCTGACCAACGCCGTATCCGCCCGCGCCTGGCTCGTCGAAAAGCTCGGAAGCGACGCCGCCGTCGCGAAGCATTTCGTCGCGGTATCCACGAACGCCGCCGAGGTCGCGAAGTTCGGGATCAACACCGCCAACATGTTCGGCTTCTGGGACTGGGTCGGCGGCCGCTACTCGCTGCCGTCCGCGATCGGGCTTTCCCTGATGATAGCCATCGGCCCCGCAAACTTCGAGCGGATGCTCAAGGGCTACTACGAGATGGACCGCCATTTCCGCACCGCCCCGTTCGAGCGCAACCTCCCCGTCCTGCTCGGCCTGCTCGGCATACTCTACCACAACGGCTACGG
>JAFWPM010000051.1 GCA_017509565.1 Kiritimatiellia bacterium
AATGCGACTGGCATGGATGTCGGTGAAGCGCAACTTGCGTTTGACATCTCGTCCACGACGCTCAAGGACATCGACACGACGGGCACTGGCGCTGGCTGGTACATGACCAAGGCGGCGTCCCCGGTTCCGGAACCGACGAGCGGGCTGCTCATGCTCCTCGGCGTCGCGGGCCTCGCGCTCCGCAGGAAGCGCGCGTAACGAGGGAAGCGGCGCGGCCGGAGTCCGCGCCCTACCGAAACAAAAGCCCGTCCGAGCAATCGGGCGGGCTTTTTGACACAGCTAAATAAAATTATGGTATAATAGGCGGCACAAAGGGAAACAACCAAATGGCAACGCTGTCGCTTTTCTATGGCATTCTCATCACGATGCGTCCCGAAGAGGGAGAACGTCACAAGAAGCCGCATCTCCATGCCAGGCATGCGGGGCGTCAGGCGTCTTTTGACATCGCGACTGGTGAGCGCCTTGCCGGCGAAATGGATGCCGACGACGAAGCCAAGGTGAGGGCGTGGATCAGCATCCACCGCGAAGACCTCTTCGCAAACTGGGAGTTGCTGATCACCGAGGGCAAATTCTTCAAGATCGATCCGCTGCGTTGAGACGAAAATGGAGGCGATACACGATATTGTCGCGGCAAAGCCGCTTGACGGCTACAAAGTCGATGTCGAGTTCGACACCGGCGAACGCGGCATTTTCGACTGTACGCGCTATCTTGACAAGCCATACTGGAAGAAGCTGAACGACATGGACTTTTTCCGTCAGGTGTTTGTCGGATACGGTACGCTGGTGTGGCCAGACGAGATCGACATTGGCCCCGAAGACGTCTGGGAATTTGCCCAACGGTATTGATTTCCTTTTCGCCGCCCTGTAAAGGAGCGGCAAGATGTCCTGGAACAGGCAAGAAGGCAAGAGCGAAAACGCGAAAAACAAGCGGCGCGGCGGACGATTCCGCGTCCCGCCCGTCCTGCTTGTCCTGCTCGTCCTGCTCGTCGTTGCCGCCGGCGTCTGGTGGGCGGTGCGCGGTCCCGCGGGACGCGTGACCCTACCAGACAGGGAGGGCCGCGCCCCGTCGCGGCCGATCGCCGAGGCGCACCCGGCAAAAATGACTGTCGGCAACTCGCAGCCGGATGCCGAGAGCCCAAGGCCGCGCTCGAATGTCCCGCCGGAACAGCAGGTGATGCATACGAACCTGTACGGCTACGTCATCAACCGTCCAAGCACGGCAGTCGTGATTACAAACAAGGTGGATGACGCGGACAGGCCTTTCGAGGAGCGCGTATTCAAGAACTCGGCAGACCAGAAGATCGCGGGGCTTCTTCTCCTCAAGCCAGGTGAAATGCTGGTCGGCGACCCGTCGAGCCTCTTCGGCAGGGGCTTCGCCCGAGCGTTTCTGAAGTCCATCGAATCTCCGATAATAGTCAGCAAGGACGACGACGAGGCGACTGCGGAGCTCAAGCGCGCCGTCATCGACTCGAAGATCGAGATCAAGGCTCGGCATGACGCGGGGGAGGATATCGGGGCGCTGATGGCCAAGGAGTACAAGGAACTCCAGACCCTTGGGCTTTACAGGGAAGAGCTGAAGGACCAGATTGCAAAGCTTGCGCGTGACAAGACCCTGCGCGAGGAGGACATGGAGGATTTCGTGAAGGCGGCCAACATGATGCTTGAGGCACGCGGCGCCTCTCCGCTGCAGATGCCGCGATTCGCGGCAAGGCGCTTTCTGCTTGAGCGCCGGCGGCAAGGGCAAGGCCAGGCGACAGAGGCAGCACATCAGGGAGAAGCAAAATGAACAGACATAATCTATTGGCGGCAATTGCCATTGTCACGTCTGCGACCGCCCTTGCGGCGGCGGAGACCAACGCCCTCGCCGCGGGACATGCGGCAATGGCCGCGAAGGCTGGCGGAATGCTGGAGAAGCCCAATTCCTCCAAGGGGAGGATCGTGTTCGTCAACACGCAGAACGAAATGCCCGCCGCGAACATACGGCTGGCCGTCAAGTCGCTTGCCGACATTTTGGCCAAGTATCCCGTCGAAATCGTCGAGGCAAATCCCGCAAAGGCCGACGAACTCAAAGAGAGATTCAAGGCGGACATCGCCGTAATCGTTGCCGCAGAAGCCGATGCACTGGGTCTGCTTGCCGCGCCTGACGAGGGCTGGGCGGTGGTCAACGTCCGTGCGCTGACGAGGAACCTGAAGACGGAGGCGGCCAAGGCCAAGTTCTACGAGGCGAGGTGCCGCAAGGAAATCATGCGCGGCTTCGTCTGCGCGGCGGGAGGCGTCGGATCAAGCTTTCCAGGCAACATAATGAACGTGGCCAAGGTTGAAGACCTTGATCTGTGCGAGGAGTTCGTCCCGTTCGACAAGGTGGGCGTGGTCAGGCAGCATCTGAAGGCCAGCGGCGTCATTCCCAGCAGGTTCGCCACATATCGGACAGCCTGCCGCGAGGGCTGGGCGCCGCCGCCCACGAACGACGTGCAGAGGGCGATCTGGGACAAGGTTCACGCCATCCCGAAGACGCCCATGAAGATCGAGTTCGATCCGAAGAAGGGCCGATGAAGTACACCTTCGCCTACAAGACCAGCGACGGGAAGCGGCACGAGGCGTCGATGGTGGCCGAGAGCCGCGAGGCCGTCTTCGAGGCGCTGCGGGCGCGGGGCATCAGGGCGATCAAGGTGGTCGCGGCCGACGGCTCGAAGGCCAACGGCGCGCCTCGCCGCGTCCCGCGTCTCACGTCCCTCGTCCCCGTCGTCGCGGCGATTGCCGCGCTCGTGTCCCTTGCGTCCCTCCTGTCCCTTAAGTCCCTTCTCCCCAATGGCACCCCGCCCGCCCCGACGTTCGAGACGTCGCAGACGCGGCGGCAGGTGATCGGCGACGTCGCCGTCATCGAAAAGGGAATCCGCACCGGCTGGGCGGACGTTTTTGAGCGCGAGGGCGACCGATTCCTCGCCTCATTCGCGATTCCCGGCGTGAAGGCCGGACAGCGGAACACGACGGTCGAGGAGCTC
>JAFWPM010000052.1 GCA_017509565.1 Kiritimatiellia bacterium
AACTTGGTGAAGTTCCACTCGATGTCGCCGGGGGCCTCGGCGCCGGCAAGACCGTGCTTCTTCATCAGGTCGCGCAGGCCGGCGATGGCGGCCTCGGGGGCGTCGTCCTTCGGTCGGGCGGCCTTGAGGAAGGCGAAGACCGGGTCTGCGCCGGGGCCGTTCACCTCGATCTTCGCGAGCTGGTCGAAGGTGGTCTTGTACTTGGCGGTGCAGAAGGCGTGGATCTCGGCATCGTCGCCCGGCGCCTGGTGGCCGAACTGGTTGCACGGGAAGTCGAGGATCTCCAGCCCCTTTTCATGATATTTCTCGTAGAGTTCCTCAAGCCCCTTGTACTGCGGGGTGAAGCCGCAGCCGGTGGCGGTGTTGACGATGAGCAGCACCTTGCCCTTGAGCGTGGCGAGGTCGAGCGTCGCGCCCTTGCGGGCCTTGACGGTGAAGTCGTAGATGGACATGTCCGTATGTTTCCTTGTGGCTGGTTGCCGGGGTTGGTGAAAACGTGCGGCCTGACTTCTCATCCGGGAGGATTGCGGACGGCCGTGTTTTCGGGGTCGTTTAGAAACGGCGCGAGAAGCGCCGGAAGATGGTTTCGGAGAAAGCGGCCCGCCGCCGCGTGGAGGCTGCGCCTCCCCGACGGGGACATGCACCAGGCCGTGGCGAGGCCGCGAATCTGTGCGAACAGGTTCTCTGCGAGGGACCGAACGGGCGTTTTTGCGCGGAGTTCGCCGGAGGCCACGGCGTCCCGAAGAAGCGATTCCACTACGGAAAGGTCGCGTTCGGAAAGGGTCAGGCCGATATCGGCGGCGAGAGCCGGGGAAAGCATGATGCGGAAGAGTTCACGGATGCACTCGACGCCCGTTTCGTCCGCGATGGCCGCCCAGCCAAGGAAGAGGCGGGCGATCCGGCGTTGCAGGGATCCGCCCGAGGCCATCACGTCGCGGGAGAGTTTCTCGTAGGGTTCCCGGCATATTTCGGCGGCGAGATGCTCCTTTGTCGGGAAGTGGACGTAGAACGTGCCCTTGGCGACGCCCGCCGTGTGCGTGATTGCCTCGACGGACGCCTCGGTGAATCCACCGCTCCGCACGAGCGCGAATCCCGCCTCGACGATCTTCCGCCGCGTCTCCAGCGCCGCCTGCTGCCTTTGGGTCATGTGTTTTCCGCGTTCAGGTTCCATTTCCGATGTGTTATATTCTACTACATCGCCGACCGAAAGTCAATGACCCGCAGTCAGTCAACGAAGAAAAATGACGGCGATTCCGCCAGTTTGCGCGACAAAATGACGGAATCGCCGTCAAAAGTCAAGCAATGCCAGATAGGGGACGGAATGTAATATACTGATTTCGCCACGGAATCGACAGACTGGCTCCAAGACCGGAAGAGGCGATAAGCGCGCCTCCGCCTACTCGTTACATTCACTCCCTCTTGGTGCAGCGCGTCTGCGTCAGCTCCTTGTAGCGGAAGCAGAAGCGGGCGTGGTCGTTGACGAGGCCGACGGACTGCATGAAGGCGTAGATGGTGACGGTGCCGAGGAACTTGAAGCCTCGCGCCTTGAGTTCGGCGGCGATGCGGTCTGAAAGCTCCGTGCGCGTCGGCGCGGTCCACATGTCGGACTTGGCGTTGTCGGGGTTGTGAAGCGTCTTGCCGTTCGTGAAGGCCCAAAGCCATTTGGAGAAGGTGCCGCACTCGCGGCGGAGTTCGATGAAGCATTTGGTGTCATGGATGATGGCCTCGACCTTCCGGCGCGAGCGGATCATGCCGGGCACGGCGAGGACGCGCGCGATGTCGCCCTCTCCGTAGCGGGCGATCTTCTCGAAGTCGAAGCGCTCGAAGGCGACGCGGAATGCTTCGCGCTTCAGCAGAACGGTGTTCCAGCTCAGACCACACTGCAGCACCTCGTACATGAGGTACTCGAAGAGCTTGCGGTCGTTCCGGCACGGCGTCCCCCATTCCTTGTCATGGTAGGCGCGCTCCTTGTCGTTCAGCTCGAAATACGGGCAGCGGATTTTCTTCTTCATAGTGCTATTCATCCTGCGGCGAGCTGTTTCTCCGATACCGTGGGTGTCCTTCCCCTTCAGGTTGCACGGCCGGAGTGTAGAAGGAATCGTCCATGATACATCCCATATATTCGCAAGTCCCTAAATCGAGATTGTAGGGGATGGCCTGTGCTGATGTTCCATCGGTGAAGTACACCTCACTGGAGCCCATTCCGTCGAACGGCTTTTCGGAAAGAGGAATTGCTGAAAGAATTGTCGATTCCGATCCGTCTGCTCCATGTCCGCAGTGGACTAGATAGACCTGCATTCGCGCGGTGTCAATCAAATATGAGCAGTCTTTGTCCTTTAGGAGTAGTTTGTCTTCCGACAGGCGGTAAACATTGATGTATGTGCGTCCACCTGTGTTGGTCCACAGCCTGAAATATCTCCGGTTGTTCCGTTTGCCCAATCGGATGCGGTAGTCGTATTCCGCCAGGAAGGGATGTATTGGACGTTGCTCAAACGCAATCGGGCTGTTCTGAAATTTGGGCAGAAAGATTGTACTCCACGAATCCGATTCCCTGTCGAAGGATACAGGGAGAAAGAAAACGGAAAAGAAAACAGAAATAGCCGTGGTGATTGCCGCAAAACCCGCGAATACCGCCGGAAACAGCCACCAGTGCGGGGTCTTTCCGCCTCTTTTGAGGCGTTTCGAAAGGGAATTGATCACCGCAAGACCGAGGAGAATAGAGAAAAGCCAGACAACCAATCCTCCCCAGCGGGACACTACATGCGGGACGTTTCGTTCAAGCACTGTTTTGAGCAGCAATGTAATGGCACGTTCTAACAGCGCCGCAACAACAAACATGGTCAAGCATCCAAGCGGAACTATCCGAAACGGTATCGTGGATGGATGCTTCTCGCAAAACCGACTACACCTCCATAGTACAAGTGGAGGCAAGAGCAAAAAGCTGAAGATGAAGAGGATTTCCAGACTCATGATTCAACTCTCGCCGCCTTGGCTTTGACGCGCCTCGGCGGATAGATAGAGTGACAGAATCGTATTAAATTCGACAGATAAAGTCAAGTGATTCAAGATATCGTGACGGAATGTTTGGGAAAGATATTGATTCCGTCGCGAGATCGTGTATAATTTCAATGTATGTGTTGCGGGTGTAACCTTCCCAAGCCACGCATGCAGCTAGTTTATCACAAGCAAAAGAGACAAGGAACACGCCATGACTCTCTACATTGACTCGACCGTCCGAGAGGACTCGCGGACGCAGCGGCTGGCCGACCGGCTGGCATCACGAATCGCAGACGGTGAGGTCAGAACGATTCGTCTCCAAGACGAACATCTCCATCCGTTCGACGCGGCATCCCTGGACCAGAGAAACCGGGAAATAGAGTCCGGGAAGCGCGACTCGCAGACGCTGGTGAGGGCCGCGGAATTCGCGGCAGCGGACCAGATTGTCATGGCGGCGCCCTTCTGGGACCTTTCTTTCCCGGCTCTCCTGAAGACCTACGTCGAGTGGATCAATGTCCTCGGCGTCGTATTCCGGTATTCGGATGACGGACATCCAGTCGGTCTTTGCCGCGCCCGCCGGCTTTTCTACGTCAGCACGTCCGGCGGTCCCGCGGAAACCGACCCGTTCGGGTTCGGCTATGTGGCGACTCTCGCGAAAAACTACTGGGGCATTCCCGAAGTCCGCCGAATCGCGGCAACGGGACTCGACATCGTCGGTGCCGATGTCGAGTCGATCCTGCGGTCGGCCGAAGCGGAAATCGACAAGGTGGAGCCGTAACCAGAAAAGGCGGCCATCACGAGCGCCTCCACCTACTGGCGACACTCACTTCCATATTGGCGTGACGCGGCGGCGCCCGGCCCGCAGGATCCACGATCCAGGCCGCGCCGCCGATTTCCTGCGCATGGAAATAACCCGTCGCGTTCCCTTGAATTCCAGAATCAGCGCCCATGGCGGGACACCTCGGTGCGACCGCCGCTAATGCGACGGCCAATACGGCAAAATTGAAGGTTATGCGCATGTATGCCATGATTATGTTGTGCCCCGCGTGGCAGCATGTGTTCAGTGCAAAGAAAATCCGCGTGCTGAGTACATTCCGTTGTTGAAGATACCGGCGCTGACGCCACTAGTGCCAGCCTTGCGATTATTTTAACAAAATGTACCTGCAAAACAAATCGCAATTTTTCATTAAAGACATGCATGATTGCATCACCATGGCTTGACATGGACGCGCCAATTTGGCATCATTTGATTATGGAAAAGCGAACGGCGAGAAAAGACGTATTGATGGCCACGGCCCCGATGGTGCAATGCCGGAATGACGGCGTTCGCCGCTTCGCGCGGGAGGCCGGATGGAATCTCATCGATCTTTCCCGCCTGGTGGGCGGCACGGCCGGCCTCGGCGGATGGCGAGGCGACGGCGCGCTTGTCACCCTGCGGAACGATAGCGAAACGGTCCTTTTCGCGAAGCGCCTGCGCCGCGCCGGCGTCCCGGTCGTGGACATTTCCAACCAGCGTCCTGAAATCAGGATACCGCGCGTTTGCCTCGACAACATTGCCGTCGGCCGGATGGCTGCAGAGCACTTCGCCGAGCGCAACTACCGCAACGCGGCATGGTTTTCGACATATTGGACGAACATCCAGATGGAACGCTTCGCGGGGTTCGAGGAAGCATGGCGAAGCGGTGGCGCGGATTCCAAGCCCGGGCCCCGGCGCTGGATACTGTGCGAATCCATTCCCGCATCCCGCCAGAACGACCAGCGGGCCGTCGCGCGCTGGTTTGAGAAAATTCTTCGCGCTGCGCCCAAGCCGCTTGCCCTGCTCTGCCACTGCGGCGAAGACGCCTCCCGTGTCCTGGCGGAATGCCGCATGCTTGGCATTGCCGTTCCTGAAGACATCGCCATTTTGAGCGCCGGCGACTATGTTGGACTTTGCGGAGTCCAATCCACGCCAATCTCATCCGTAGGCATCGCCGGAGAGCGCCATGGCTACGAAGCCGCAGCCCTCCTTCAGCGCCTCATGGACGGCGAGCCTCCCCCGCGCAGCCCGATTCTCATTTCACCGGACCCGATCTCCGTCCGCGCCAGCACAGACCACACTGCATCGGCCGATCCGCTTGTCGCGCGCGCTTTGGCGCTTATCGACATAAACCTCGGGCGGACATGGGGGGTAGCCCAGCTCGCATCAGAACTTGGGGTGCAGGTCTTGAAACTGGAGCGCCACTTCCGCGACGACCTCGGGCGAACGCCGGGCGACGAAATCCTACGTCGTCGCATCGCCATGGCGCAGAAACTCCTGCGCGAAACTGACCTTGCCCTGAACGCCATAGCCACACGCTGCGGCTTCTGCCATGCATCCTACCTGTCGAATCGCTTCCGCTGGGCGACGGGACTGTCCCCAAGCCTCTGGCG
>JAFWPM010000005.1 GCA_017509565.1 Kiritimatiellia bacterium
AATCGAAGAACCCAGCATTTTAGAGGATTAGAACCATGGCAGAAGTCACAATGGAAACCATCAAGGAGCTGCGCGCCCTTACGAACGCCGGCATGATGGACTGCAAAAAGGCCCTTATCGAAACCAACGGCGACATGGAGGAGGCCATCAAGGTCCTCCGCAAGAAAGGCCAGGCCATTCAGGTCAAGCGCGCCGACAAGGAGGCCAAGGAGGGCCTCGTCGCGACCGCGTCCTGCCCCTGCGGGGCCGTCGCGCTCGTCGAAGTCAACTGCGAGACCGATTTCGTCGCCAAGACGGACGGGTTCAAGAACTTTGTCGCGAAGGCGGCAGAAAAGGCCGCCGCCGGCGAAGCCGACGTCGCGGCCGCGATGTCCGAGGAGCTCTCCGCGCTTGTCGCCTCCACGGGCGAGAACATGAAGATCACCCGCACGGCCCGCTACACGCTCCAGGGCACGGGCAAGATCGAGGCGTACATCCACATGGGCGGCAAGATCGGCGTCCTCGTCGAGGTCGGCTGCACCAAGGAGGAGACCGTCGCGAAGCCCGAATTCGCCGAATTCGCCCGCGACATCGCGCTCCAGGTCGCGGCCCTCGCGCCGCGCTGGCTCGACGACTCGGAAATCCCCGCCGACATCGTCGAGTCCGAGAAGGCCCTCTACCTCCAGCAGCTTGAGGCCGACCCCAAGAACGCCAACAAGCCCGAGAAGATCAAGGAGGGCATCATCTCCGGCAAGTTCCGCAAGTTCGCGGCCGAGAACTGCCTCGTCGACCAGGAGTTCGTCAAAATCTCCAAGACGTCGATCAAGCAGCACGCCGCCAATGTCGGCAAGGCCCTTGGCGACACTCTGACGATCCGCCGCTACACACGCTTCCAGCTCGGCCAGCACTAGTGGCGCCGGCGCCGCCATCCCGCCCCCGGGGGCGGGATGGCCCCCACCCCCCCCAGAACCCCAAGGAGAAAACATGAAAAAGCCACTGGGCGTCCAGCTCTATTCTGTCCGCCAGTATGCAGCCAAGGACTTCGTCGCGACGCTGAAGCGCATTTCGGAAATCGGCTTCAAGTACGTCGAACCGGCGGGGTTCTTCAACATTCGCCCGTCCGAGTTCCTGAAGGTTTGCGGGGACTTCGGCCTAAAGGTATGCTCGTCGCACTCGCCGTGGGCGCGCAACCCGGAATCGCTTGGCCTTGAAATGGACACTGCCGACGCCCTTGGGCTCAAGACCATGGTCTGCGGCTGGGGCCCGGACGACTTCAAGGACCTCGACGCAATCAAGCGCACGGCCGAGACGACCTCGAAGATACAGGAGGTCCTTGAGCGTAACGGCTACACGCTCTTCCAGCACAACCACTACTGGGAGTTCGAGCGCATCGACGGCAGGGTCAAGTACGAGATTTTCAAGGAGCTCTGCCCGAAGGTCAAGTACGAGATTGACTGCTTCTGGTCAACCAACAAGGGCGCCGAGGATCCCGTCGAAATGCTCAAGCCTTTCGTAAAGGACACGATTCTCCTCCACATGAAGGATGGCGTCTGCAAGCAGAGCGCCGCCAACGCCGGCATGAAGAACGGCCTCCTCGACATGAAGATCGACCTGCTTCCGCTCGGCAGCGGCGACCTCCCGATTGCCAGGCTCGTGGAGACGGCCACCGAGGCCAAGGCCGTGATCGTCGAGCTGGACTACTGCGATTCGATGGAGATGTACGCCGCGCTCCAGAAGAGCTACGACTACATGGTCTCCAACGGCATCGCGGAATAAGGCGCCGCGGCGCCGGGATCCCGCGCGCCGCGGCCGCCCCCGGCCGCACAGCCCGGTGGCCGGGGCTCCCTGAAGGAAGGAAAGGATTTTTCAAATGAACGACAGGTACACAATCTTCAAGTGGCTGATATTCATTGCGCTTTTGGCGGCATCGGTCGTTTGCGTCACGCCGGTTTCGCAGAAGGTCAGGCTTGGCCTCGACCTCGCCGGCGGCATGAGCTTTACGGCGCAAATCGACGAGGCGCGGCTCCGCGCCGAAAAGGAGAATGAAATTGCAGGCGAGGCCACCGCCGACAAGATCGCCAGGGAAATCAAGAAGGCGGAGCCCACGATTTCCGCCGCCGAGCTTGAAATCCGCGTCAAGGCGGAGGTCGCCGAGCGCCTCAGGGGCGTCGACGGAATAGTGGCCGCCGCCCTCGCCGACGCCGATGCCCGCACCGTGGAGGTCATCCGCAACCGAATCGACGGCCTTGGCGTCAACGAGCCGCTGATAGTCCCGGGCAAGGACCACCGGATCATCATCGAGATACCGGGCGCGGACGAGGAGCAGCGGCAGATCGCCGAGCAGCAGATAACGAGCCGCGCCAAGCTTGAGTTCAGGCTCGTCCATGTCCGCAACGCCGAACTCTCGTCGGCGCTGATGGCGTCCGGCAAGGCGCCGGAGGGCTACCGCATCGTGCAGGATGCCGAAGGCCGCGAGTACTATGCGCGCGAGCCCGGCTACAACGCGCTTGTCCGCGACCCCGACTACCGCCGCCGCCTGCGCCAGTTCGGCAACCCCGACCCCGGCTACTCGTTCATGCTGGAGCGCGACCGCCTCGACGACGGCCGCGAGGTATTCTCGCCGGCGTTCGTCCGCAACAGGGTGGAGCTCGAGGGCGAGCTGCTCCGCAGCGCCAACTTCAATATAGACCCCAACAGGGGCGGCTTCGTCGTCCACATCCAGTTCAACAGCGAAGGGCGCGAGAAGTTCGCGAAGCTCACCGGCGACTACGCGCCGCACGGCCGCCGCAACAACAGCGTCCAGGGCCGCCAGCTCGCGATCGTGCTTGACGACACCCTCTACTCCGCGCCTGTGCTTCGCGAGCCGATCCTCGGCGGGAGCGCCGAAATATCCGGCAACTTCACGCGCGACGACGCCGCGCTGCTGGCCAACGTCCTGAAGGCCGGCTCGCTGCCCGCGCCGATGAAGATCCTGGAAAAGCGCATGATCGACCCGTCGCTCGGGCGGGACGCGATCCGGAGCGGCATCCGCGCGTCGCTGATCGGCGGCGCCCTCGTCATCCTCTTCATGCTCGTCTACTACCGCCTTCTCGGCACCGTGGCCGACATCGCCCTTGTGCTGAACCTCGCGCTGATGCCCCTTGGCGCGGTGCTGATCGCCGGCTTTTTCAACGCGATCCGCGTCACCGACTCCGCGCCCGGCTCGCAGTCTGTAATACAGCTTCCCGTCCTGACAATGCCCGGCATCGCCGGCATAGTCCTCACGATCGGCATGGCCGTGGACGCCAACGTGCTGATTTTCGAGCGCATCCGCGAGGAGGCCCACCAGGGCAAGTCGATGCTTGCGGCCGTGTCCGCCGGCTACGACCGCGCCTTC
This sequence comes from Kiritimatiellia bacterium, assembly GCA_017509565.1. GTDB lineage: Bacteria > Verrucomicrobiota > Kiritimatiellia > RFP12 > JAAYLN01 > RGIG5952. Next base: position 3,356 of record JAFWPM010000005.1, read on the forward strand.
CTCGCCATCTTCGACTCGAACATCACGACGCTGCTCACGGGCCTGATACTCTTCGTGTTCGGCTCCGGGCCGATACGCGGCTTCGCGATCACGCTCTCGGCGGGCATCATCGTGAGCATGTACACGGCCCTCGTCGTGACCCGCATGATCCTCAAGTTCTGCGTGACGGAGAAGACAAAGTCGCTGTCGATCGCCGACTGGTTCAGGTTCAAGACCATTGACTTCGTCGGCAAGGGCCGCGCCGCAATGACCGTCTCCGCCGCAATCATCGTCGCCACGGTCGGGCTCTTCGCCGTCCGCTGCAAGGTCGCGCCGCGCGGCGTCATGGCCATCGACTTCACCGGCGGCACGGTGATGAACTACTCGTTCGAGAAAACGCCATCCGTCGAGGCCATGGCGAAGGCCCTGCACGACGCCGGCGTCTCCGACGCGGTCGTCCGCGTGCAGAAGTCCGCAGACGGCGTCTCCGACGCCGTCGAGGTTAAGTCCGGCTGGGAAACAGTCAAGGACATGGGCGACATGGAGGTCGGCCCCGCCATCACGAAGGTCCTCTCCGAGAACTTCCCCGATTCCGGAATGGTCAACAACGGGCAGGAGTCCATCGGCTCCCAAATTGGCGACGACCTGAAGCGCGACGCCACCCGCGCCGTGATCTTCGCCCTGATCGGCATGCTGGTCTACATCAGCGTCCGCTTCGAGTTCGGCTTCGCGCTCGGCGCGGTCGTCGCGCTGCTGCACGACGTGCTGATCACCCTTGGCCTCTTCACCTTCCTCGGCCGCCAGATTGGCGTGACCGCGATCGCCTGCTTCCTCACCATCGTCGGCTACTCCGTGAACGACACGATCGTGATATCGGACCGCATCCGCGAAGACCTCCGCAAGAACCCGAACATGGGCTTCAAGGAACTTTGCAACCGCTGCATCACCCAGACGCTCGGGCGCACGATGCTCACTTCGCTCACGACGCTCCTGGCGGTCCTCTCGCTGCTCGTCTTCGGCGGCGGCGCGATATTCGACTTCGCCCTCTGCATGACGATTGGCGTGATCGCCGGCACATATTCGACGATCTTCATCGCGACGCCGGTGATGCTCGCCTGGTACAAGGGCCGGAAGCCCGCGATGGCAAAGGCGCGCTAGCGCGCCCTAAAGGCGGCGGGGCGTTCCCGCCGCTTTTTTTTGAATCACGCCAGAGGGTGGCGCCCGCGCGCCAGCGGCGCACCCGCACCGGTTTTAGGAAAATGCTCGGAACTATGTTTTCGTTCCTCAAAAGAAAAAAGGTCGTGGTCCGGCACAGACCGGAGCACTGCGTCTCCCGCAAGCTCATCTCGAAGGAGGCCCTCAAGGTCCTCTACAGGCTCTCCGGCAGCGGCTACAAGGCATACCTTGTCGGCGGAGGGGTCCGCGACATACTCCTCGGCCGCCAGCCAAAGGACTTCGACGTCGTGACGGACGCCCTTCCCAGGGAAATCAAGCGGCTCTTCTCGCGCAGCTTCATAATCGGGCGCAGGTTCAGGCTGGTCCATGTCGTCTTCGGCGACACGGTGATCGAGACTTCGACCTTCCGCAAATCCCCGTCCCAGCAGGACAACGTGCCGGACGGCGAGCTCTACCAGTCCGACGACAACACCTTCGGGACGCCGGAGGAGGACGCCATGCGGCGCGACTTCACGGTGAACGGGCTCTTCTACGACATCAAGACCTTCGACCTCATCGACTACGTCGGCGGGCTGCGCGACCTTGAAAAGAGACTGCTGCGGTCGATCGGCGACCCCAATCTCCGCTTCCGCGAGGATCCAGTCCGCATGATGCGCGCGATCCGCCTTGCCTGCAAGCTGGGCCTTGACATCGAGCGCGGGACGCGCCGCGCCATTTCCCGCAACTACAGGGAGATCGAGAAGGCGTCCGAGCCGCGCATACTCGAAGAGCTTTTCAGGATGTTCCCGTTCGGGGCGTCGTCGAAGTCGTTCAGGATGATGTGGGACACGAAGCTGCTCGGCATACTCATGCCCCGCCTCGCGGAGTTCATCGACTCGCACGGCGGGCGCCGCTGCAAGGTCTGGGACTGCCTGGACCAGTTTGACGCCCATGTCGCGAAGACGGGCGCCGACCCGTCATACGGGCTGCGCATAGCGGCGATCTACCTTGCCCCATACATGGCCGCGATCAAGGCGGAGCGCGAGGTGCCGCGTCGTCGGCGCCGCATGGAAATCGCCGAGGGCGCAATCCGGACCATGGACGAGAAATACAAAATGCCGCGCATCGCCCTCCAGCACGCGGTGCACCTGCTTTCGGGGCTTGAGGACTTCAGGGAGCCCCCGCAGCCCGGAAAGGTCGTCAAGGACCGCGAGGGCCAGTTCTCCGACCTGATCGTCCTCGCGCGCATAGCGGCGCGCGCCCTGGGCGACATCCCCGAAGGCAATGTCGACGCGTGGGGGAGCGTCAAGCGCATCGTCATCGACCGCAACCGCCGCGGCCGCGGCCAGGCCAGCGGGGCTGGCGCCGC
>JAFWPM010000053.1 GCA_017509565.1 Kiritimatiellia bacterium
CTGACGCTCGTCGCCGCCGGGCATCGCGGCTTCTTCTTCATGACCGCATACGTGATGCTGACATTCGCCTTCATGGCGCGCGGCGTCGCGGGGCGCGGCGCGGCGAACTGGGCGCTGGCGGGATGCTGCGGCGCATGGGCGCTGCGGCGCCAGCCCGACTTCGCCGCGATCTACCTGATCACGGCGGCCATCTACGGCGTCCACCTGACCATCCGCAGGCTCCGCGCCGACGGCCATTGCGGGCGCATCGCGGCCCGGACCGCGCTCGGCGTCGCGATTGCCGCGGCCACCTTCGCGATTTCGGCGATCCCGGCCTTCCGCGGCTCCCTCGGCGCAATATTCAGCGAGCGCAGCCAGACCCTGGACATCGCCGACGCGCAGGCGGGCGGCGGGACGGCGGCGTCCAGCGAGGCTGGCGCCCCGAACGGGAGCTGGATTTTCACGACCAACTGGTCGCTCCCCCCGGACGAGGCGCTCGAATTCGTCGCCCCGGCAATAAAGGGCAGGCAGACAGGCGACCCCGTGTCGCCGTACTGGGGCCGCCTTGGCCGCACCTGGAAGTGGGAGGAGACGCACGAGGGCTTCGTGAATTTCCGCCAGCACGTCGTCTACCTTGGCGCAATCCCGCTGGCGCTTGCGCTCCTTGCGGCGATATGGGCATTCCTGCCCGGCGCGGGGCGTTCCGGCGCGCAGGGCGGCGCATACGCCGAACTGCGCCACGACGTGCGCTTCTGGGGGGTCGTCTGGCTGGTTGCGCTCCTGCTTTGCTTCGGCCGCTACACTCCGTTCTACCGTCTTTTCCATGCGCTGCCATACGTCTCAATGATGCGCGCCCCCGTCAAGTTCGTGCGCCTCCTTGAGTTCTCGACGGCATTCATGGCCGCCGTCGGCGTGTGCGTCGCTGCCTGCCATGAGCCGCCGCGCGGGCTGCTGCGGCGCCTTTCCTCCGCCCTGCTTGCGCTCGCGGCCGCGTTCCTCGCATTCGCCTGCGCGGTCTCCGCCAGCCCCGGCCTCTACACCGCCCCGCTCGCGGAACTTGGCGCCGGCCCGGCCCTGGTCTCCGCAATGGCGCGCAACGCCTCGCTGGCGCTGCTCCACGCGACCGTCGGCTTTGGAATAGCCGGATGCGTCCTGCGGCTGCGCTCCTTGGAGAGGCCGGTCCTCCCCGGAATGGCGGCCATCGCCATACTGTCCGTTTCGGTGGCGGTTGACGCGACCACCGTCGCGCGCCCGTACATGTTCGCCCGGGACATGCGGCACAAGTACGCGCCTTCCAACGGCGTGACGGCCTCCATCCTAAAGGCGACTCCGGCCCGGATGAAGCCCGCCGTCTGGCTGACCCTTCCGGATGCGGCCTACAGCCAGGCCGTGCGCGACAATCTCGAATACTTCGGCGTCGAAGTCCACCCGCGAACGGATCTGGCCCATGCCAGATTCGCGGCCGCGGCCGGCCCGGACGCACCCTACAGGATCATGGAACTTACCGGATGCTCCTTCGCGATAGTGTCGGCCGACCAGGCCAGGGCCCTTCCCCGCGGGCGCTTCTCCCCGGAGTTCGGGTTCGCGCGGCGCAATCCGCCCGCGCTTGCGGAACGCACCATGGCGCCGGGGCCCGACGGGGCCGTCGCCATGCGGGTGACCGGCGCAATCCCCGACGGCGCCTTCTTCGCGGACTGGGCTGACTCCAGCGAGGAGGACCTGCTGCCCAACCTGGCGCGCTGGACCTCCGGCCCGCGCGGCGCCTGGCGCCTCCCCGTGGTAGGCTGCGACGTCGCCCCGCCAGGCGGCGCGGCCACGAACTTCTCGGCCACGGCCGAGTTCACGTCGACGCTCGGGCGCAACGGCGCGCGCGCAACGCGGCTTTCCATCAACGCCCCTGCGCCGGGGATGGTCCTCCTGCACATGGCGCACGACGCGAAGACCGCGGCGACGGTGGACGGGAAGCCGGCGCGGATATTCACGGCCGGCTACAAGGAAAGCGCAATCCACGTCGAAGGCGGCAGCCACGAGATCGTAGTGACCAACGTCGCCCGCCTGCCAGCATGGCCGGCCGTCCAGTGGGCGGTGCTCGCGCTCGCGGGGCTCGGCATCGCCTGCGAGGCCTGCGGCAGGGGGGCCTAGCGCGCCGGCGCGCCGTCTACCGGTAGCGGGCCGTTGGCTTGGGGTCGAATGCGTCGCGCAGGCCTTCGCCTATGAAGACCGCAAGCAGCATGATCGTGAAAAGCACCGATGCCGGGTAGGCCACCAGCCACCACGCGGCGGCGTTGGACTGCGCCTGTCCGAGAAGTTCGCCGAGCGATGGCGTCAGCGGCGGCAGTCCGAACCCAAGGAAGTCGAGCGCCGAAATCGAGGATATGGCGCCGATGAGCGAGAATGGCAGAAGCGTCACCACCGGTGTCATGGCGTTTGGCAGGATGTGGCGCAGCATGATCTTCCATGCGGGAAAGCCCTGGCACCGCGCGGCCTCGACAAACGGCCTGCCGCGGAGCCGCAGGAACTCCGCGCGGACGTAGTACGATATGCCAATCCAGTTGAAAAGCCCGTAGCAGAGCAGGAGCAGCCCGAAACTGCGCCCCAGTACGGAGCCTACGAGCATCATGACGTAGAGGAACGGGAGGGCGCTCCAGATTTCGATAATGCGCTGCGAGGCCATGTCGGCGATTCCGCCGAAATAGCCCTGGATTGCGCCGACGGCTATGCCGGCCGCCATGGACGACACTACAAGCAGCATCCCGAAGAGGAGGGCGATGCGCGTCCCGGCCACGATGCGCGAAAGGACATCCCGCCCGGCGGCGTCGATTCCAAGCGGGTGCCCGGGGACTGGGCGGAATGGCCACGCGACAGGCTCAAGCGCCAGCTCGGCCGTTCCATGCGCGGGCGGGGCGGGGATGCCGAAGGCCGCCGCCAGGGCCGAGAAGTCGTCGCCCGGCCTGGCCGAGGACGGGAGCGCCAGCCCGCCCAGTCCGGATGCCTCGAAGGCCCCGCGCGTCATCGAGCGAGTCACCGTGCGCCCGGCGTCGGGGCTGTCGGAGTCGCGGAGGCGTATGCGGACAGTGCGCGGCGGCGACTGCCGCGGCTTGAATTCCGAAAGCGAAACGACGGCCTCTGAGCCATCCGGGAGGATGAGCGGGAAGGATTCCGGCGGGGCAGGGGAGTTGGCGAAGCGGGCGGCGACGGCGGCGTCGAATTCCGGGCCAAGGGGCAGGGCCGCCGTGACCGGCGCGCCATTTGTGAGGCCGGCGTCGAATGCGCCGCATCCTGACTCGGACACGATTGCCATGTCCGGGGAGATGTCGAGCCGCCCGGCGCGGCGGTCCGGGACAATCCGGAGCGTCACCCTGCGGTATGGCTCAAGGGAGGCGGGATCCACAACCTCGCCCGGCGGGGGCAGGGGAATGCCGCCGAAGAGCGACCCGAGCATGATGGCCGCGAGGAGCGCGGCCGACGCCGCGGCCCTCCTGTTTGCCAGGAACCGTCTCCATTTGCCTGTCACCGCACTTTGCACGCCGCCCTACTTTCCAAAGTGAATGCGCGGGTCGATCAGCATGTAGCAGCAATCCGACAGGAGGTTGCCGAGGAGCTGGAAAAGGGAGGTCACGGCAAGTATCGCCATGAATACGGCGTAGTCGTGGCTCGCGAGGGCGTCGAGGGAGAGGCGCCCCATGCCGGGTATTTCGAAAATCCGCTCTATTATCACGGAGCCGGCGAAGAGAAGCGAGAAAATCGAGCCGAAGCCCGTGGCAATCGGGATGAGCGAATTCCGGAAGGCGTGGCCCCAGAGCGCGCGGGACGGGGTGGCGCCCTTCGCGATGGCCGTGCGGACATAGTCGGCCGAAATCTGCTCAAGCAGCGAATTCTTCATCATCAGCGTTAGCATCGCGAAGGAGCCTGCCACGTAGCAGGCCACAGGAAGGACCATGTGGTGCAGGCGGTCGGCAAAGGCGGAGCCAGAACCCGCCGGAACCGAGAGGGACTCGACGCCGCCGAGGGGGAACAGCGGCGGCAGGCCGTCGATTGTCCCGCACAAAAGGAGCTTCAGGAGCGTCCCCAGCGCGAATGTCGGCAGGGCGTAGCCTGCGAACACCACGAGGGATGTCGCGAAGTCGAACCGCGACCCGCTGCGCACGGCCTTGGCCATGCCGAGCGGGATGCATACGAGATACGAAAGCAGGAAGCCCGTAATGCCAAACCAGAGCGAGATTGGGATGCGCGAGGCGATGAGTTCGCCGGCCGTCCTTTCCGGGTAGTCGTATGAAGCCATGCGAAGGCCCATGGCGTCGCGGAAAAGCCAGTTGGCGTACTGGACGGGGATGGGGCGGTCGAAGCCGAACTGGCGGACGAGCTCGACGCGCTGCTCGTCGGAGACGGAGGCCATGCGCCCCGAGGCGCCTTCTGCGCCGCCGATGCCGCGGAGCCGCGCAAGCCGCATTTCGACGGGGCCGCCGGGCAGGATGCGCGTGAGGGCGAAGCACACGAGCGTTATCCCCAGGAAGGTGGGGATTGCGAGGAGGAGTCTTCGGGCTATGTAGGAGATGCGGGACACTTGTGGGGATAGGTTGCCGGCCTGCCCGCAGTCGCGGGGGCCACATAGAAAAGTTTACTCAAAATCCTCCACGATTTCAAGTTCCCCTTTCTGGCGGCCGGACTTCAACTTTGCCAAATTTGACTTTTTCGGCACATTATGAGATAATTATTTCACATTTCTGGTGGGGTACCGAAGTGGCCAACCGGGGCAGACTGTAAATCTGCTGGCATCCGCCTTCCTTGGTTCGAATCCAAGCCCCACCACCATCTTCAGGACCCCGATGCGGCCTCCCGGCCGGATTGGGGTTTCGGTTTTTCAAAGGAACGGAAAATGCCTGACGAAGAAGACATCGCGAAGAATGCAGCCAATGATGGCGCCGAGCAGGAAAATGCGGCGCCCGGGGACACCATTGTCGAACCCAGGGCCGAAGAGGCCGGGGAGGCCGCGCCAGCGGACGGCGAAGCCGGCGAACCCGGTGCGGCCGGCGGCAATCCGGAGGCCGCCGCGGACAAACCCGGCCAGGCCGCGCTTGAGGCGGCCCTCGCCGCCGAGAAGGACCGCGCCGTCCGCCTGTACGCCGACTTTGAAAACTTCCGCCGCCGCATGGAGCGCGAACGCCTTGAGACATGGGGCCGCGCGGAGCGCGACGTCCTGGCCGGGCTTCTGCCGGTTATCGACAACTTCGACCGCGCCATGGCCCAGGCCGGCGACGACCCATTCTCCGAAGGCGTAAGGATGGTATACGCCAGCATGGCCGACTTCCTCAAGAAGCATGGCGTCGAGCCAGTCGTCGCCGTGGGCACGGCCTTTGACCCCGCCATCCACGAGGCCGTCGCATACCAGCCCTCGCCGGAAGCCCCCGAAGGAATCGTCATCTACGAAACCCGCAAGGGCTACCGCATTGGCGACGGCGTCCTGAGGCCGGCATCCGTGATTGTATCCAGCGGCGCCCCTGCCCAGTAGCGCGCCCAAAACACGTTCCCCCATGCGGGCTAGGAAAGGAAAATAAAAAATGGCCGATCAAAAAAGAGACTACTACGAAGTCCTCGGCGTCGCAAAGGACGCCTCCCAGGACGAGATAAAGAAAGCATACCGCAAGCTTGCGATGAAATACCACCCGGACAGGAACCCGGGCGACAAGGAGGCCGCCGACAAGTTCAAGGAGGCCTCGGAGGCATACGAGATTCTCGGCAACGCCGAAAAGCGCGAGCGCTACGATCGGTTCGGGCACGCCGGCAACCAGTTCGGCCCCGGCGGCTTCGATTTCGGGCGCGACTTCTCCGGAGCCTCGGAGTTCGCCGACATTCTCGGCTCGCTCTTCGGCGGCGGCCTCGGATCCTTCTTCGGGCACGGCGCCCGCCAGCGCGACCCCAACGGGCCGGAACGCGGGAGCGATGTCGAAATCGAAATGGGCATCACCCTTGAGGAGGCGATCTTCGGGGGAAGCCGCGACATCGAGATCGCCCTTGGCGAGGACTGCCCGGACTGCCACGGCACGGGCGCCGCGAAGGGCGCCAAGCGCGAGAAGTGCAAGCAGTGCGGCGGCCGCGGCGTGGTCGTAGCCGGCGGCGGCTTCATCCAGTTCCAGCAAACCTGCCCGATCTGCCACGGCGAGGGCACGATCATCACCAACCCATGCCGCACATGCCACGGCACCGGCCGCGTGAAGAAACGCCGCAGCATCAACGTCAAGATCCCGCGCGGCGTGGACTCCGGCAACAGGATGCGCCTTGCCGGCCTCGGCAACGCCGGGCTGCGGGGCGGCGAGAACGGCAACCTCATGGTTGTATTCAACGTCGCGGAGCACCCCATCTTCGAGCGCGAGGGCAACAATCTCGCCTGCGAGATCCACGTGCCGCTGAACATCGCGGCCCTCGGCGGCACGGTGTCCATCCCCACGCCAGACGGCGAGGCGCAGTTCAAGATTCCGGCCGGCACGGCGAACGGCAAGGTTTTCCGCTACCGCGGCAAGGGCATCACCTCCCTGCACGGCGATGTCGGCGACATGCTCGTGCGCGTCCTCGTCGAAGTCCCGGAGGGGCTTTCATCCTCGCAGAAAAAGGCCCTCCAGGCCTTCGCGGACTCCTGCAAGGACGGCAACTACCCCGAAATGCGGGACTTCGCCAAGAAGTCCGAGAACTTCCTCAAGATGCGCGAAGCGCTCCTGAAGAAATAGGCCATGCACCGCCAGTTCGCCAAGCCGGAGCAGGTCGCCGCCGAAAGCCTTCCCCTTCCGCGCGATGCGGCCCGCCATTTCGTCACGGTCCTCCGGCTTGAGGCCGGCGACGATGTCGAGTTGTTCGACGGGCGCGGTGGCTGCGCGACCTTCCGCCTCGCGGCGGACGGGGAACCCGCGCCCGCGCGGATTCTTTTGCGCGAGGGGCGGCTGGTCCTCCGGCGCATTGGGGATGTCCGCATGGAGCCGCGGCGCTCCACGCGGATTGTTCTCTGCCCATGCGTCAGCAAGGGCAGGCGAATGGACTGGACTGTCGAAAAGGCCGTCGAACTGGGCGCTACGCGCATTCTCCCGGTGGCGTCCGACAACAGCGTCGTCAGGTTCGCCGGGGATTGCGACCGCGAGGAGCACCGCTCCCGCTGGGAGCGCATCGCCATCGACGCCGCGCGCCAGTGCGGCGCCTCGCATCTTCCCGAAATCAGCCCGCCCGCGCCGCTCGCCGCCGTTCTCGCCTCCGTGGCGCACGACGGGGCCGCGCTCTTCGCGGGCGGCCTTGTCCCCGACGCCATGCCGTTCCGCGACGCCCTGTCGGCGCGCCGTTCACTGCCCCCGCCGTCCTCGGCCGTCTGGCTGGTCGGCCCGGAGGGCGACTTCTCCCCCCGCGAATACGACCTCCTCCGCTCCGCAGGCGTCTCGCTTGTCTCCCTTGGCAAGCTTGTCCTGCGCACCGAAACCGCCGCCGTCTTCGGCCTCTGCGTCCTGGCCACGGAATGGCCCGCGTGACAGGCCGGCGGGCGCTCCGCGCCGGAACTCTAAAGTCGAATGTCGGAGTCCTTCCACTTTGACAGGATTAACGGGATTTACAAGACTGCCATTCTTAAAGCATCCTGTTCATCCTGTCAATCCCCTCCAGACAACCTCTGCGCCTCTGCGTCTCTGCGTTGAAATCTAAGGTGCTTCTCCATCCCGTAGGGGAAGTCATGCGCCCGGTACCCGGCGACGCGGGGCCCGGCAAGCGCGGCCGACATCGCGTGGCTGACAAACACCCACGGGCACTCCTCCTTGAGCATCCTCTGCATTTCGCCGTAGAGCTCAAGCCTCCGCTCCGGCCCCGCCGCCATCGCCTCGCGGAACATTGCGTCGTATTCCGGGTTCATGTAGTTGCAGCGGTTGGGCCCTGGCGACGCGTTCGGCCCGTAGAACAGCTGAAGGAAGTTCTCGGCGTCGGGGTAGTCGCCGACCCAGGCTATGCGGAAAAGCTGCGAGCGTCCCTCGGATATTTTCTTGAGGAACGACGGCCACGTCTGGTATTCAGGTACCAGGTCTATGCCGCACTCCCCCATGAAGGCGACTATCAAATCGGTTGATTCGCGCATTTCCTGCGTTGTCTTGCCTATGTCCAGCACAAGCCTTAGGCGCCTCCCCGTGGCCGGGTCGATGCCGTCCTTGAAACCGGCCTCGGCCAGCAGGCGCCTTGCGGCCTCGACCCCGCGTCCAAAAGGCAGCGGCGACATGTCGGCGCCCGCAACGGATGGCGGGACAGGGCCGTTTGACCCAATGGCGCGGCCACGGTTGAACCGTTCCCAGCGCTCCTGGTCAAAGGCGGCGTTCAGCGCCTGGCGCAGCTTTTTGTTCCGCCCGAGAAGCGGGTCGCGCATGTTTATGCCAATGTAGCCGACCTCCAGCGTCGGCGCCGTCTCAAGCGATATCCCCCGCGCGGCCATCGCCGGCGCAAGCGCCCCGTCCCCATCGACGACCTCCTCCCAGTTGTCGCGCGGAATTTCGCCCTGGAGGTCGAGTTCGCCCGCAAGGAAGGCGAGCCACTGGGTCGATGGATCGTCCATGGTCGGGAAATACAGCTCGTCGAAGGGCCGGCCGGCGCACCCCTTCCAGCGCTCCCACCCAGTATTTCTCGCAAAGCGCAGCGAGTAGTTGCGCCGCCACCTCGCGAGCCGGTATGGCCCGGTCCCAACAGGATGGTCGCGGAAGTGCCCGCCGTAGTGCTCGACGGCCTCGCGCGGGACGGCCACCGCATACGGCATCGCCAGCTGCCAGAGGAACACGGGCGATGGCGCCTCCAGCGTTATCACGAGCCTGTCCGGCCCGTCGGCCCGGAGCCCCTCGACTTCAAGCGAATAGTCCGTCGGGCCCTCCCCCTTCGACGCCTCGCGGAATGCGCCTATCCCCTTCACCCGCCCGTCAAGTATCCAGTATCCAGAAGATGCGAGCTTGGCGTCCGCAAGCCGCTTGAAGGAATATACGAAGTCTTCGGCCTCGACATGGCGCGCGAGCGGGGCGCCAGTCTCGTCAAGCCCGAAGCATGCGTCCGCGGTGAATGTCGCGTTGGTGTCGATCCGGAATGTGTAGCGGAGGCCGTCGTCCGAGACTTCCGGCATTTCCGCGGCCAGGCAGGGGCGCAGCGCGTATGGCCGCGCCGAATAGTCGTATTCCAGAAGCGGCTCGTACACCAGCGCCACGCACCGCGAGGCATATACGCTCGCCGCATCCGCCGGGTCGAGCGACGTGACCCTCTCGATTGTCCGCCGGTAAACCGCGTCGCCGGCCATTGCCAATGCGCCGGCCGCGCAGAACGCCATGGCCGGCACTGCCATTTTCAAAATTGTCCCTTCGGCTGTCTTCACAAGAAGATTTTACCAAAAATCGGGCCGGAACTCCCAACTTCCAAACCTCCGCCCCTCAAAACTTCCCGATCTCACCGCAGACCGCCGGCTTGTAGTTGCCGAAATCGACGCATTCAAGGACGACCCCGCGCCCGCCGCAGTCCCTCGCAAGCCCAAGAAGCCGCGCGGCCGCCTCGTCTTCGGTGATCCCGGCAAGTCGCGCGTATTCTGCGATGCCGCACTTTTCCATGTTGTAGGCCGCAAGGGGGAAGTAGACGTCCGTCTGGCCGCACGCCTCCCTGACGCCCCTGTAGATGCGTTCCGTCGAGCCGAATGGGTCCGCCCGATCCATCGCGACGCTAAGGACGTAAACTGCGTCGAACACCCCCTCCTTGGCCAGCCGCCGCCAGCCGAAATCTCCAATCCGCGCCCTGAGCGCCGCGTCGTCCCTGTCGTCAATGCCGGGAAGCCCCACGACGAAGCGCACCCCGGCGGCCCGGCACTTCGCCGAGAATGCGCGCAGGTAGTCGGCGAAGCGTCCGCCGACCATCGCCTGCCAGCGCGGGTCGGTGTGCGCCGGCGCCGGCTCGCCGGGGTGCATCCGCCCCCACTCCGCAAGCGCCGGCGCCGAATATTCCCGCGCGAACGACCACGACCCGTTGCGCCAGAAGTCCAGCATTATCGCCTCCGGCTTCATGGCCAGCCGCTCGTCAAGCATTTCAAGCTTGTGCGCGATGACTTCGTCATGGAAGATCGAGCAGCACCCCATCCACGGCTCGCCGTGGCGCGTCCGGCTCCAGTACTCAGGATGGGCCAGCGTCCAGTTGGACGATAGCGGCGAATACCAGTGGTTCTCCTCCAGCGTGGTGTGGATGCCGAAGCGAAGCCCGCGCCGCGAGCATTCTTCGCGAATCAGCGGCCAGAAGTCCGCGCGCGGCGATTCAAGCCGCAGCCAGCCGTAGATGTCCTCGCTTGGAAGCCGCTTCGGATCGAACGGCGCCTCCGAGACCTGCCACGCCTCGCATTCGCTTGGATAGCGCATGCGCCCGCCACCCTTGTCGCGCCACCAGATGTCGGTCGGGTGCGTGAGCATGACATGCTCCAGAACCTGCACGGTGCCGGTCGGCGTTTCGATGTCGAAATCCTTCGCGAAGTCCAGGGAGTCCACCAGCGCCACCACCTCGAAGTCCCGCCGTGGCGCGGGCGGCTCGCCAGCGTGCAGTGTGGCGGCAGCCACAAGGGGCGCAATGGGCGCAAGGGCCATGGAAAGCGCCGCGCCAAGGGTTTTCACGCAGTGGCGCGGATTGGTGTTTTCATTTGTGTCGCTTGTGCTCATTTGGCGTTTGTGTCACTTGAAGAGGTCCTCCCTTGTCGGGGGCTTCGGAAGTTCGCGGGGCCAGCCGGTGCCGATTTCGACGGCGGCGGCGCCAGCGCCGACGTTCAGTCGCTGGGGCGTGTCAAGCGGAATTGCGCCGCCCGTGTGCACGACGGCGGGGGAGCCGCCGTCCAGTGAGAGCAGCAGCCGCGTCGGCGTCCGCACGGCAAGGACCCGGACATCACCGCCGTTGGGGACCGGCGCCTTCGCCGCGAAGAACTTTCCGGCGTGGTCGAAGGACACAAACCACATCTGGCCGCCTGACGCGTAGAGCTGGAGCGCGCGCGGATGCTCCGCGTAGGCGGCGGTGAGGAATTGCCGCGCGCCGTCTCCGGGACTGACCTTTGCGCGGATGAAAACTGTCGTGTCGTCGCCGAAGACGAAGCGTGAATCATTGGCAACTAGGTCGCGGGCGGCAGGCTGGTCTTGGCGCTCGCATGCTTCGCATCCCCAGGCAACGCGTTCCGGCGCATCCTCCTCGCGCGCGTCCGGCAAGGTCTCGTTTGGAATGTCGCCCTTGCCGAAGGGACGAACGAATATCATGCCGTCCCTGTCATACGCGATGGAGCCGCCGTCAGGCGAGAAGCAGGGGGTTTCGCCGGTGCAGAGCCGCCGGACCTTGCCAGTGTAGACATCCTCTACCCATACGCCCCAGCCGTCGTCGCCGGCGTGGAAGCCCGTAAAGCAGATCATGCGGCCATTGGGGTGCCAGCGCGGGGAAAGCGCCGTGAGCGACGATGGCGTTACCGGGCAAGGCGGCTTCGCCGCCACTTCCTTCGGCGCCATGTCGTCCATCCTCTTCCCGCAAATGCGCCATCCGTCGAAGAAGCTGTCCATCTGGCCCCAGACCAGCATCGAGCCGTCCGGCGACACGGCTGGCTGCACATAGCCGGAGTTGCTGCCGTTCGGCGCGTCCAAGACAATCTCCACATCCCTTTTTGCGCCCTCCGTGGCCGCATGGCTCCCCGCCTCACCACGGCTCTGCGCCTCTGGGTGATTTAAATCCAAAACCTGCCCATCATGCCCCGAACTCCGTGCCTCCGTGCCTCTGTGTGAGGCTTTCGCCCAATCGAGGTTCAATCTGGCGATTCGCGTCGCGGCCGCCTTGCTGAACGACGCGCTTTCCGATTCCACACCGCGCGTCGTCACGAACCAGACGGCCCTGCCATCCGGGGAAACGCAGGGCGTGTAGTCGCGGCAGCGGCCGCGCGTGAGGTCGCGCTTCGTGCCGTCCGGCTCGCGGATGCGCAGACCGTAGCCGCTTTGTGATCCCTTTTTCCACGCTTCGCGGGCGGTCCCGGCGTCGTTGCCCCACATGTAGGCGAGGGCGCCGTCGGGCGTCCACGCCGGGTATGCGGCGTTGCCGGGGCCTTCCTCCACCCATTCGACGGCGCCGCCTGCCAGATTGACCACGCCGATTTTGAAGACGTCGCCGTCAAGGCGCTGGAAGGCGATGCGGGAGCCATCTGGCGAAAACACCGGATTCGTGCCGTTTGCGACCGCCCGCTCCCTTGGCGCGGAGCAGGACGCAAGGAGAACACATGCCAGTATCGCCGGAATGGCGGATATTTTCAGGCGCATCGCTATCTGACGACTATCACGAACGGGGAGGACGATTCCTTCCAGTCGTATGCGCCGGTCGTGTCCCAGCGGATGTAGTAAATGTCGAATGCTCCGCCAACGGTGGTTCCGGGAATTCCAAAGCGAACCATGTTGAAATTTGCCCCGGTCCATGTTTGGTTGCCGCCCAGATTTTCGCCGATTTTCACGCCATCGCGCCAAACGGTGAAGCCGGTGCTCGAAGCTCCGTCGTACGTGATGCGAAAGACATGCTTGTGGTCGCTGTTGTCGGAAGAATCCAGTTCGATGTTGGCATCCATTGAGGATGTCGGCTGCCAATAGACATGGTTCATTCCGATATTGAGAACGCCACTGCCCGTGGCGCGCGGAGTGGCGGCCCAGAACTGAAGCGTTCTATCACCTCCGGAAATCGTGCAGCTGTTGATCTTTGCGGAAAACTCGACTGTAAATGCCGTATTTGCCGTCACGAGGTTTTTCCAAGCGGAGTCAGTCGTGCGCCAGTAGGTCTGCTGTCCATTTGGAACGACGGAAAGAACTCCGTTCATGCCAATAGTCGCGCCACTATATCCGCTGATTGTCCAGTCGGAGGCGTTCGCCGAAGCCGAAATCCTGGTGTCATCGGCGTCCATCTCGTATTTTACGGGGAAGTCGATCGACGCCTTCGGCACCGGCACCGGGACGTACGCACCAGTTGTAAGGCGTAAATAGTCAACCTGGGCCTTGCTTTTGTAATTGCCGCCGCCGGCGCCAAATATGAAACGATCCAATTCGCCATTGTATGCATTGCCTAGGCTGGCACTCACAAGAGTTCCGTCAATATAGAGAAGATACCGCTCTTCGCCTGCAATCCTGACAACGCGATATGTGTGCCAGTCTGATGTCGTCATGTTATTAGTGACAACCGTGCTACCCCATTTCAAGTTGCCGTCATAAAAATGCAGAAACGCATTGCGCTTCCCTCCTGACAGAGAGGCGTTCAAAAAGAATGCTCCGGCAGATCCCGTGACATCGGAATACTTTAGCCGCGTCTCGATGGTATAACCCGTGTCATGCGTTGCGCCCAAGGCCTTCCACAAATCGCCATCCGACCCGACATCGGCGCTGCTTGTGAGCGACTTATTGCCAGTTGACATGTCCATCGAAACAGTCCCGTCCCCGCCGAGGGAAAGCCACGCTCCACCGCCCGTGAAATCTTTCGCTGCGTCATTAGCTTGGGTTTCCGCCGTCGGCAGTATGTCCATCTCGTACTTGTACGTGAATTGCGACGAATCGCGAGGCGTCATGCCGGCCCAGGCGGCGGACGTGGCGATTGCGAAGGTCAATGAGGCGGCGATGTGTTTCATGTCCATTCTGTTTCCTCGGGGGGATTGTAAAAACTCCTAACTTGCCAACAATTCTACACGAATGCCAGCGTGAATTTGTTCGTAAAAATAAAAACACAAAATTGCGAAATGCCGTGCGGGTTACCTGAAGTTGACCACCGCGCGCGTCACACGCGGGGTTGACAGCGAGTTTACGGAGCCCAGTGCAAGCCTTATCTGCAAATAGCCGCCTTCGGGGATGGCCAGACCCGCGGGGTCGCGCCACGGGGCCGAGTCAAGCCCCTCGGCAGTCGCCGCCGCGCGGGCGGTCGCGGTGACCCACGTCCTTGCCGGCAGTTCCGCGCTGGCCTCCACGCCATCGACCGTCGCCGCCGCGTCGACGCGGCGCGGTTCCGACACCCAGTATTCCTCATGTCCGCGGTCGAGCACGTTGCCGGGCTCCATGGACGAGATTGAGTGGGGCCCGCGCGTCGGGAGCCTGGTGGTGCGCGTCGGCAAAAAGCCCTCTTCGCCGTTCCACCAGATTTCCGAGTAGCCCACGTGGTCGCCGAATACCTTGTGGTTCGCAACCGCCAGGTCGACGCGCCCGTCTTCGTTGAAGTCAACGGCGATGCAGCCGGAGGCGGCGTGCGTGAGGATGTCCTGGCGGTTGGTGTTGGAGAACCCCTCGGGGCCGTTCCAGTAGATGAAGGAGGGGATGTCGCGGTCTATCTCCCCCTGGTAGCTGCAAGCGAATATGTCGAGCAGGCCGTCCCCGTTGAAGTCGCCGGCGCAGAGGTGCGAGGCGGCATCGGCGCGGAGGACGCACTTGCGGCTTTCCGAGTATCCGTCCGGGCCGTTCCAGTAGATGTGGAGGAAGGAGTGGTGCGGCTGGCGGGCGGGCGTGGCGCCGTCGCCGCTTGCCTGGCGCGTGTGGCCCCCGAATATGAGTTCGGGTCGCCCGTCGTTGTCGAAATCGGCGAAGCGGACGCCGGCGCAGAATGGCGCGGCGAACTCCTGCCTCCGGTTCTCGCCGAATCCCTCCGGCCCGCCCCACAGGACAAGCGAGTGGGCGCCTGTCGTCGGGAGCGCGAGGTCCAGCCAGCCGTCGCCATTGAGGTCCGCGGCGGCGATCCAGCGCAGCGGGCCGGCGTCGGGGCGCTTGAGGCCCGCGCCGGCGACATTGTGGCGGATCCGCGCCGGATCGAGCGGGTAAAGGTCCATGGTCCCCGTGCGGTGCAATCCATCGGGGCCGCCGGAAAAGAAGGCAAGCGCGTTCCAGTGGTCGCAGACGCTCGCGATGTCGAGGTATCCGTCCCGGTCGAAATCGGCGACGGCTGCCCCCCAGCCGATGTCAACCCTCAGCGCCTCGGATTTTTCCGGCTCGTAGCCATCCGGCCCGAAATGGTGGATCAGTAGGCCGGGATCCTTGTGGAAGGAGTTTTCCGAATCGTTGCAGACAAGCATTTCGGCCCGGGCGTCATCGTCGAGGTCCGCAATGACCGTGTCCACCGCGCACCATCCAGGCACGTCGATGCGGTTCGTCGGGGTATAGCCGCCTTCGCCGCCACGGTAGACGTAGACCTTGTCGTAGCCGTCGGACCTGCGGCCGTAGTGGTTCACGAGTGCGACGCGGACTCCGCCGCCGGGTGTTCGGAAGAGGCGCGCCCGGCGCGTGTCCTCTCCCTCGAAGCGGAGCGGCTCCGGCAAAAGCGCCCCGTCCTCGAACCTGTACAGCAACGCGTCGTTGGTGTAGAATCCGTCCCACGCGCACTGCCCAAAGAGAACCATGCCGTCCAGCGCATCGACGTCCGTGGCCGAGCGGGTCCTGACGGCGATGCGGTTTTCCGGGACGAACCCGGCTGCGGAGCCGAGCCATATCCAGCTCGTCTGCCATCTTTCCGCGTCCGGCCCTTTAACTTCTGCCGGGGCGGCGGTGCCGCCTCGGTCTTCTGCCGCGCTGCCGCCTCTTTCTTCCTCTCCCTCCCCTTTAACTTCTGCCGGGGCGGCGGTGCCGCCTCGGTCTTCTGCGCGCGAGGCTATCGCGACATCCTCAAAGCCGTCGCCGTCGAAGTCTCCCGTCGCGGCGGCCATCGCAAGCGGGGCGTCAAGTTCCAGAACGCGCTCGAAAGTCCGGTCCGCCCTGGCCGAAAGGAACACGAGTTTCCTGCCGGTCGAGAGCGTGAAGCAGGTGCGCCCGCCAAGGCGCACCGCGTTCGCGAGACGCGACGGCGGGCACTCCTCCTCCAATTCCGACCGGAGCCCGGCCTTCTGCTCCGGGCCGAGGAGTTCGCCTTCCGGAACCGGCGGCGTCGTGGAAAAGCGCGCCGGATCGAGGCCGTCCGCGCCCCCCCAGAACACGGAGAACGAGCCGGTGGCGTCATCGCGGCACGCCAAGTCGTCAAATCCGTCGCCGTCGAAATCCCCGGCGGCGATTGCGTCGCACTTCGTTTCAAAGTCCCTGAACCGCGCCCACTCAAGCCCGATTTCGCTTTGGGCGTAGATGCGGACGAACCCCCAGCGCGGCATGGCGAAGACAATGGCGGGGCGTCCCGTCGCGTCGAATCGTCCTGTCGCGCAGTCCAGCGCCCGTGGCGACTGGAGGCGGATGTGGTGGCGCTCCCCCCATTTCCCATCAGCGCCGCCGAAGTAGACGTCCGCCGCTGCGAATGGCGAAACCATGTCATGGTGGCCGGCTACAATGACATCCTGGCAGCCGTCGCCGTCGATGTCGGCGACAGCCCCGCAAAGCGCGCCCTGTCCGGGAAGAGTCGCGACGCGCGCGCCGTCGGCCGCGTCGTAGACATAGCTTGGCGCCGACTCATGGTGCTCCTGGCAGTTGGCGAAGGGGATGTCGAAAAAGCCGTCGCCGTCGACGTCAAACCGGTATATCCGCTGGAGGACGCCCGCGCGCGAGACGTAGATGTTCTGGCCCGCATTGCCGAAAGTCCCACGGCGGAATGCGTCGAAGCACTCTATTGCCCACGGTTCAGGCGCGGCGGCCAAAACCTCTGCGCAGAAGGAGGCGGCCACGGCGAATCCAAGCGTTGATTTCATAGGATGTCTGTTGTCAATCATGGTGGAACAATCCTACCATTTAAGGTCCGGGGGCGGATTCGCAAAAATAAATTGACAAAAATGCGAACTAATGGGAATGGCGGTTTCGCCTTCGCCATTCAAGTGGGGACTGGCCCGTTTCGCGGCGGAAAATGGTCGCGAAATGCTGGGCTGTCGCTATGCCGAGGGAGTTGGCGATCGTGCCAATGTCGTAATCGGTGGTCGCGAGCGCGATCTTGGCCCGCTCCATGCGGCAGGAAACGAGGAACTGGTGTGGCGGGAGGCCGGTAAGGCGCCTGACGCATTCGGTCAGTTTTGGGATGCTCATCGCCGCGCTGCGGGCGATTTCATCAAGTGGCCAGTCGCGGTCGCAGTGATTCCGGATTTCGGTCAGGACTTCGACTAGGCGGTTGTCATCGGCCGCCCGGCGGTTCGACTCCGAGGAATCGAGGACATCCATAAGCAGGCGCATCACGGCCTCGCGGACGAGAAATCGGCGTTCGGGCGCCGTGCGTGGCGTTTCGCGGTAAATCCACATGAGGCGCTTGAACGACTGGACGCAATCCCGTGACGCCGGGAACGTCACAGGCAAAACCGACAACCGCCCGACAAGCCAGCGCGTCTGGGCGAGGGTCATGCCGGCGATGGCCTTGCCGCGTTGGGGGAGGCGGAACCAAATCCAGGTGGTGAGGAGGCTCTTGGGCTTGGGCTTGATCACATGCGGC
>JAFWPM010000054.1 GCA_017509565.1 Kiritimatiellia bacterium
GAACAGCATCTCACGTAAAGTCCGCGAAAGGAATGGCGCTACGCGCAACCACGAAAGCCGGCTATGCTGGGTGTCGTCTGCGACGACTTGGGGCGCGACCATGGCGGCGGCATGGTGAACAAGTTCCCAGCCTGCCGCCATGTGCCCGCCCCATCCCTGCGGGGCATCCCCAGCCGTTGCCGGACACGAATGCCCGCCGTTCCGGCGGGACACGAAAAGACCGCTACGCGGTCTGCACAAAAAGGCCAATGGCTGGCGCACCGCCACTTCTTTTGACATACAGCCCACATGCGGACGATAACGGCAATCTATACTGAAGAAGCGTTCGCGACAATGGGCCAACTGATGCGGCACCTGAAACTTTCGTGTAAGGCCGAAGGCCGATTTCGTGTCCCGCGAAGCGGGGTTTCGTGTCCGCCGGAAGCGGCGGCGATGCGGCGCATCGCAATGGCATGGGATGGCGGCGGCCATGCTCGCATGGGTCGGCGCAGTCCCTGGCCCGCAGGACCGCCAATGGCAGTCCGCCGCGACGGTGGCGTTCGTGGTCGCGCGCTAGCGCCTCTCGCAATGATGGATTCCCGTCACTAGCACCCACACTTATGCACGAAGCCTCTTTTTTTTCAACCGAAGGCCTGTTTGAGGTCGGCGATGATGTCGCCGGCGTCCTCAATGCCGACGGAGAGGCGGATGAGTCCCTCGGGGATGCCGGCCTCCTTCAGCTGCTGCGACGAGAGCTGGCGGTGGGTGTGGCTCGCGGGGTGCAGGACGCATGTGCGCGAGTCGGCGACATGGGTCTCGATGCTGACGAATTTCAGGCGGTCGATGAAGCGGCCTGCGTCCTCGCGCGTCCCCTTCACGGCGAAGGCGATAACGCCGCAGGTGCCGTTTGGCATGTACTTCATGGCGAGGGCGTGGTCCCTGTTGTCTTCAAGGCCTGGGTAGTTGACCCACTCGACCTCCGGGCGCGACTGGAGGAACTTCGCGACCTTGAGGGCGTTCTCGCAGTGGCGCGGCATGCGAAGGTGGAGCGTCTCAAGCCCGATGTTGAGCAGGAAGGCGCTGAACGGCGAAGCCTGCGACCCGAGGTCGCGCATCAGCTGCGCGACGAGCTTCGTCGTGTAGGCCATCTTGCCGAATTTCTTCGTGTAGGTGAGGCCATGGTAGGACTCGTCGGGCGTGGTGAGGCCGGGGAACTTGTCGGCATGGGCGTCCCAGTCGAAGTTGCCGCTGTCCACGATTACGCCGCCGGTCTGGCAGGCGTGGCCGTCCATGTACTTGGTGGTGGAGTGGGTGACGATGTCCACGCCCCATTCGATGGGCCGGCAGTTGATTGGCGTCGGGAAGGTGTTGTCGACGATGAATGGGACGCCGTGCGAGTGTGCGAGGCGCGCGAACTTTTCGAGGTCGAGGACGCGGACGCCGGGGTTGGTGAGGGTTTCGCCGAAGACGGCCTTGGTGTTGGGGCGAAACTTCTTCGCGAGTTCCTCCTCGGGGAGGTCCTGGTCCACCAGTTCGACCTCGATGCCCATCTTCGCCATCGTGACGGTGAAGAGATTGGAGGTGCCGCCGTAGATGGCGGCCGTGGAGAGGACATGGTCCCCGGCCTGGGCGATGTTGAAGATGGCGTAGAAGTTGGCAGCCTGCCCGGACGAGGTGAGGATGGCGCCGACGCCGCCCTCAAGCTCGCGGATTTTGTCGGCGACGACGTCGTTCGTGGGGTTCTGGAGGCGCGTGTAGAAGTAGCCGGCGGCCTCCAGGTCGAAGAGCTTGCCCATTTCCTCGCTGGTGGAGTAGCGCCACGTGGTGCTCTGGTATATGGGGAGCTGGCGGGGTTCGCCGTTCTTGGGCTTCCAGCCGCCCTGGATGCAGATGGTGTCGAGGTTCATAGTTGTTAGTAGTTAGTGGTTAGTGGTTAGAGAAAGGGAGAAAGGGAGGGAATTTGAAATTTGAGATTTGAGAAGTGGGAGAAGAAAAGCGGGAGGAGGGAATTTGAAATTTGAGAAGTGGGAGAAGAGAAGTGGGGGGAGAGGATTTGAAATTTGAGATTTGGAATCTGGAATTTGAAATTTTGGATTTTGGGATTCGCGATAGTTTGGAATGAAATTATTATAGCAAATCCTCCGAGGGCGGGGGCGCGCGGCGATCATTGCAAAAAGGGGCGGGAAATGGTAGAATCTTAAGCGTTCATTTCCAAACAACCACCAAGGAGAATCCGGAACATGGAAATCCAAATTGTTGAAGTCAAGGCCCGCGAAATTATCGACTCGCGCGGCAATCCGACCGTCGAAGTCGACGTCATAACCGAAAACGGCATGCTTGGCCGCGCGGCAGTCCCGTCGGGCGCATCCACGGGCGTAAACGAGGCCCTCGAACTCCGCGACGGCGACCCGAAGCGCTACCTTGGCAAGGGCGTCCAGAAGGCCGTTGACAACGTCAACAAGGTCATCGCCCCGAAGCTGCTCGGGCAGAATGTCTTCGACCAGCGCGGCATCGACAAGCTCATGCTCAAGCTCGACGGCACTCCGACGAAGTCAAAGCTCGGCGCCAACGCCATCCTCGGCGTTTCGCTGGCCGTCGCGAAGGCCGCGGCGAACGAACTCGACCTCCCTCTCTACCGCTACATCGGCGGCACGAACACCTACACGCTCCCGGTCCCGATGATGAACATCATCAACGGCGGCGCCCACTCCGACGCCCCGATCGCGTTCCAGGAGTTCATGATCCGCCCGGTCGGCGCGAAGTCCTTCAAGGAAGGCCTCCGCTGCGGCGCCGAGGTGTTCCACAACCTCAAGAAGGTCCTGAAGGCGCGCGGCCTCTCGACGGCCGTCGGCGACGAAGGCGGCTTCGCGCCCGCGCTCGAC
>JAFWPM010000055.1 GCA_017509565.1 Kiritimatiellia bacterium
GTGCCCTCCTTCCGACTAAAACTCCGCAAAAATCATCCTTTGGCAGACTGAACGCAACGCTAAAACGGCCTCTCCGGCCTTCCACGCCCATCTTTGTGGCGTTTACTCTGACAATGTTGCGTTTAACTTGAGAATCGACCACGAAGGCAAGGCGCCGCGCCACATTGCTCCTGCGCTTTCACCCAACGGCCCACAGGGCGATGCCCCCGGGACATGAATCCCGCAAGGCGCCGGGCAGCCAGCGGACGCAATGGCGCTGGAGCTGGCATCATTCTGGTTCCGCCGACCCCTCCAGGACCTTGCCGCGCGTCTCCGGGAAGCGCTCATACCAGAGGGCGAGCATGTCGTGGAAATGGCGGGCGTACCGGTAGTGGGCCCCTGTGCCGGTCCGGAGTTCCGCCTCGTATATGAACTTGTCGGCGGTAGTGACATGCTCAAAGTCGAACTCGGTGCCGAGCAGGGTCCAGTATATGTAGGTCGGGTCGCCGGCGGCGAGCAGGTCGCGGGCGCGGGCGGAGAGACGGGCGCCGAAGTTGGCTGCGTCGCCCGCCTCGATGTCCACCGGCGCGGCGAAGAACTCATTTGGATGCGGGATCTGGTCCAGGGCGCAGTAGAATCCGCGCGGGACAAATGACGAATGCTTGGTGCCGGTCCGGTGGCGGTTGAGGTCGCGCATTTCGGCGAATGCCATCGCGTCCCATGAGAAGCGGACGGCAGTCCGCGCGATGTCCGGCCCCTGCCATGCGTAGCGGTTGGAGTGGAAGTCAAGCGCGGACGCAAGCTCGGCGCCGCCCACGCCATGCGGCGTGGACACTTCCAGGTGCGGCACGGAGCATCTGTCCTGCGGGCATGGGGTGCCGGCAAGCGCGGCGGCCATGGCGCGGCGAGCGTCGAATTCGCGCGCAAGGCCCGCCCTGGCGTCCTGCGTGGCGACGGCGTGGCGCAGCAGATGCGGCGCGGCGAGCGAGAGTTCGCCGCGCAGGGCCTCCGCGAGCGCGTTCGCCTCCGGGAGCGGGAGCGACGAGAGGTTGGTGCACAACGAGGCCCATGAGCGGGCCGACATCACAAGCATGACGTTTGTGGACAGCGCCGTAGGCAGCAGATAGCGGGCTCGGTCGAAGGAATAGTTGCGCACCATCCGGGCGACCTGGCGCCGGGCCTTGTCGGATTCGTCGTCGCGTAGAGCGGCCGGGATGCGGAGTTCGCCGGGGTTTGCCCTGACGAAGTTCGACCACGCCTCCTCCAGGCGCGAGTAGTGGGAGAATGCCCCCTCCATCGACGCGCGCCACTCGCAGCGCAGTTCGGCGGGGATTCCAAGGTCCTCTGGCGGCAGGACCGATTCCGGCGACATCCTGATGTAGCGTGTCGAACTCTCCTGCCCGCCGGCGACTGGCGCAAGCGACCACACATGGTAGGCCAGCCACATGGAGATGCCGTCCATGAAGATCGCGACGGGCACCATGTCGGCTATCGACTGGTGGCCGTAGTCGAGCATTTTGAAAATCGAGTCCACGGATGCGTCGAGGCGCGCCGGGTCGATTTTGGCGACTATGGACTCCATGCCCTCGTTGTTCCTGGAATACCTGGCGCCTGTGGCGGCGAGCAGTTCGGGGGTAAGCGCATGGCGGCCCGCGGCATTGGCGGCGTCGGTGGGGCAAATGGATACGAGCGTGGCTTTCATTGCGGCTTGATCCTGTGTTTGGTGTGGTTGATGGCCGGGGCCTGGCCCCCGTGGCGGCTGCCAGCTAGCGGAGTCCGACGGCCTTGATGGCGGCGGCGAGTGTTGGCGCGGCGATCTCGCGGGCGCGGGCGGCCCCGCGGGCGAGGATTTCCTCCACCTTGGCCGGATTGGCGGCAAGCTCCTCGCGGCGGGCCGCGCAGGCGTCGAACTTCTCGTGGTACGCGGCGAGCAGCGCCTTCTTCGCGTCGCCGTACCCGTAGCCTCCCGCCCTCAGCTTCGCGGCCATCTCACCGGCCTGCTCCGGCGTTGCGAGCAGCTTGTAGATCTTGTAGACGTTGCAGGTTTCGGGATCCTTGGGCTGGTCCATCGGAGTGCTGTCCGTGACGATGCCCATGATGGACTGCCTGATGCGCTTGGCGGTGTCGAAAAGGGGTATGACGTTGCCATACGACTTCGACATCTTCTGCCCATCGGTGCCGGGGACGATCGCGACGCTCTCGGGTATGTAGGCGTCGGGAAGCTTGAAAATCTCGCCGTAGGCGTTGTTGAACTTTATCGCCAGGTCGCGCGTGACCTCAAGGTGCTGCTTCTGGTCCTTGCCGACGGGAACTAGGTCGGACTGGTACAGGAGTATGTCGGCCGCCATGAGGACGGGGTACGCGAAAAGGCCGTGCGTGGCCTCCTTGCCATGCGCCAGCTTGTCCTTGTAGGAGTGGCAGCGCTCCAGGAGCCCCATCGGGGTGACCACCGAAAGGAGCCAGGCGAGTTCCTGGACTTCGGGGACGTCGCTCTGGCGCCAGAATACGGTCTTCTCCGGATCGACGCCGCATGCGAGGAAGTCGAGGGCCGCGTTCATCGTCCCCTCGCGAAGCGCGGCCGGGTCGCGGACGGTCGTCAGGGCGTGGAAGTCCGCCAGGAAGAGGAACACCTCGTGTCCCTGCGCCTGCATCCGCAGGATGTTGTCGATGGCGCCGAAGTAGTTGCCAAGGTGTATTTGGCCCGAAGGCTGGATTCCGGTCAGGATGCGCATATGTTGGTCGGTTGGGTTGTTTAATGGATTGGAGGGGGCGCGTGTAGCGCGTATGCAAACTGATTGAATAGATTTTACCTTTTCCGCCGTTTTTTTTCAATTGACTTGTGGCTAACAAGTCGGATAGAATATCTTAAAGTTCAAGACAGGAGCATATTATGAAAAACCTCGTCATTTTCGCAATCGCGGCCGGGCTTGCCGCGGCGCTCGCGGTCGCCGCGGCGCGGAACCGCGCGCTGGACAGGGAGCTTGTCAACGCGCGGGCCGAACTGGATGCGATGCGCGATGCGCTTGCATCCGCGGAGCGCGCGAAGCCCGGGCCTCCACCCCGGAAGCGGGCCGTCGAGGACAAGGGCATCCCGCGCCCGGCTGCGCCGCAGCCAGCCGCGGAAACCGGCGAGGACTTCGACAAGGCCGTCGAAAAGCGCGTCTCGGAGCGCATGGAGACTATGCGCAGGGAGCGCGAGGAGCAGCGCGAGGCATGGCGAAGGGAGCGCGAAAACGAAACGCCGGAGCAGCTCGAGGCCAGGCGAAAGGAATTCCAGGAACGCATGCAGGAACACTCTGCCGCGCAAATCCGAAGCTTCATCGAGAAGGCCGGGCTTGACGAAGCGCAGAGCGCCGCATTCGAGGGCGAGCTTGCGGCGCTCGACGAGCGGGTCAGGGAAATTGCCAATGTCTTCGCCGAAGACATTGGCAACGGCGCCAAGTTCGACTTCGAGACGCAGGCCCAGCTGATCTACAACATGAGCGCCGCAGTCATGGACGCCTACGCGGGGCTTGACGAGGTCCTGCCCGGAGGATGGCGCGAGCGGGACGAGGAGTTCAACGTCCTCTTCGGGATTGGCGCCGACGCGATGAACCCGCTGTTCGACACCCTGAGGCAAAGCGGGGCGCACGGCATGCGCGGCTTCCCGTTCATGCCGCGCCCGCCGCGCCGTGACGACGCGGGGCGGCCCCGCCGCGGCCCGACGCCCTAGTTCCGGCGCCCGCCGCGATACCGCCAGAGCGCCGCATAAATCGAAATCTGGTTCATCACCTCGCACAGCGTGCCGGGGAGCGACCCCGCGAGCGCGTCGTAGGCAAGCCAGCAAAGGCTCATGGCTATCGACAGCCAGCGTATTGCCTGCGCGTCCCTGAGCCGGAATATGAAAGTCGAAATGACCTGGCCTGAAATCGAGAGCAGGAGTATCCAGGACTCCCCGTAGACCAGGCGCGAAAACACGCCTCCCGCGACAAACGCCAGCGTGAAGAATGCCGGCCAGAATGGCGATTCGGCCCATGGCTTGCCCCTGCCAAATGCGTAGATGGCGTTGCGCGGGACGCTAAGCGCATTCGCCACAGCCCCCATAACCGCGCCAAGGAAGCCGAAATGGATGGCCCAGAATGCGCTGGCCAGCCCCTGGAGCAGGACAATGCTCCTGGCGGAGCGCCCCTGGAAGCTCAGGCTCCCGACAACCATGGCGACAAAGCCCACGGACTGGATGACGGGATGCTCGGTGAACAGGTTCGAAAGCGACTTGAACACCGAAAGGAGGATTGAAGCGGTGAACATGATAATCCCTTGCGGCATGCGCGGGGGATGCGCCCGCATGCCAGGGTTTGGCCAAACAAAACGGGGACGGACAAAGCCGTCCCCTTCCCTTCGGCGGCCACCGCCGCCGCGGCGGTCTAGCGCTTGAGCTCCGCCTGGATCATCTCGTTGATCCGCGAGAGCATTATGGACGCTTCGGAAACCTGAGCCTGGGCGCGCTCGCAGGCCTTGAGGATTTCGCCGAGCCTGGCGACCCTGCCGGCCTTCTCGCGCTCAAGGGTGGACCGGCGCTCCGTGACGCCGCTGAGGAGCTTCTGGAGTTCGCGTTCGCGGTTTTCAGCCTTGAGCAGGGCGTTGCGCATCGTCCTGATCTGGAGCTGGAGGTTCTCGGGCCCTTGGTCGAGGTCGGAAATGTCCATCCCGTCGGGGATGGGCACCTGGACCGGTTTGCCGCAGTTGGCGCACGTGATAACCAGGCCGGCGCCACGGTTGTCAATGACAAGGCCATGGCCGCAATATGGGCAGTCGAACACGATGTCCGTGTCCCTGATCGCGTCGGAGGAGTCAATGGCGGGTTCAAAGTCCTCCGAGTTTCCGCTCATTGCGGGGTCTTGGCCAAATGCGTCCATGCTGATTCCTCCTGTGGTTACCGGTTAAGAGACTTGCCTGCTGTGGCTTCGCGGCACGCGCCGCTAGGCAATGGGGCGCCGATGCCCCTAGGGCTTCTCGATGAGGCCTGCCCTGATGCACTCCGCGCAGACCGTGCGGCGGACGGTGGTCCCGCCCTCCTTCACGCGGACGCTCTGAAGATTGGGCATGAAGCGGCGACGGGTGATGCCTGTGGTGTGCAGGCCGATGCCGCCCTTTGCCTTTTCGAGGCCGTGGCGGATGATTTTATTGCCAGTCATGGGCTTCTTGCCGCAAATTTCACAAACCTTGGACATGTCTATTCTCTCCTAAAACAAAATTCAAGGCTTATAATTTACCATATCGAAGGCAGATTCGCAAGGTTTTTTCAAATTTTGCCATATTTGAAGCCCCTCCGACGCATAGCGACTCCACGCGGTGCCTGGCATAATCGCGCCAGGCGTGGATGCGCCGGCGCGGCGTCGCGCGGCGGGCTTGGGAGATGCCCGGGCAACGGGGTTGCGCCGGCTCGTGTTCCGGCCATCGGGAGGTCGCTTGAAGGCCGGCATTTTTGGTATAATGTTGTCTGGAAAGCGAATGGCGGATGTACGGACAAGGACGACCACATCATCTACTTCGGCGGAATCGTCGCCGCCTACCTCCTCGGATGAATCCATTCGTAAAAACGAACATGAAAGAACTCCGGCTCGACCAGAATATGGCCCGCATGGAGAAGTACATCCGTGAGGGGAAACCCAAAAAC
>JAFWPM010000056.1 GCA_017509565.1 Kiritimatiellia bacterium
CTCACACAGAGGCACAGAGGCACGGAGTTAGGCATATCCATTGACGACACGGGCGTAGCCGTCGCGGAGGGTTTCCATGCCGAAATTAACTACAAGTCCAAGATGAAGTTTCATGATGACCAAGTATGTCTTGACCTGTTTCATGAAAACGGGGTTCATCTGTTCAGTTGACTTCAATTCCACAATAATTGTGTCGTCCACAAGCAAATCCAGCCGGAATGCATTTTCAAGGCGAACTCCTTCATATTCGAGCGCAATCCACTTTTGCCGCTCGACTTTGTGTCCGCGTTTTTCAAGTTCAATTGTCAACAGCGACTCGTAAACAGATTCGAGCAACCCAGGCCCGAAAGTTCTGTGAATCTTGATCGCCGCGTCCAACACGTCGCCGCTGATTTCATTTTCCGTCATTTGTCAATCCTTGTGATGTTTCTCACACAGAGGCGCGGAGGCGCAGAGTTTGGAGAAGTTTCCACCAGAAAATCATGCAACGCCATTCATTGAAAAGTCTCCGTGCCTCTGTGCCTCTGTGTGAGCTGTCCACTATTTGCCGAGCCAGCGGTTGACGGCGGCCTGGGCGGCGGGGCGGTCGTTCTGGGCGGTCTGGCCCTGAATGGCGAGGCCGTCGGTCACGGTGGCGGCGGGGAGCGCCCCGCGGATCGCGCGGACGGAGCCGCCGAGGCCGCTGCCCTCGTGCGTGCAGAAGGGCTTCACGGTCTTGCCGGTCCAGTCGTGCTTCTCGAAGAACGTGAAGACGCACATCGGCGGAACGCCCCACCAGATGGGGTAGCCGACGTAGATGGTGTCGTACTCGCCGAAGTTCTCCACGTCGCCTACTATCGCGGGGCGGGCGTCGTCGCGAAGCTCCTTCTTCGCCTCCTCGATGCAGATGTCGTAGGACGCGGCGTAGGACTTCTCGGTCTTGATCTCGAAGAGGTCGGCTCCGGTCTTTTCGGCGATCATCTTCGCGACGATGGCGGTGTTGCCCTCGGCGATGTTGCCGACGGCGTAGTTCTCCCCGGTGCGGGAGTAGTAGACGACGAGCGTCCGGTTGGTGGCGGGCATGGCGGCGTTTTCCGTTTGGTTGGTGGTGGATGCGTCCTGCGCACAGCCGCAGAGTGGAAGCGCGGCCAGGAGGACTAATGTGCTGATTGCGAGTTTCATGTAACAATTTTACAGTCTGCCAGGCTATGTGTCCAATCGAAAATTTGCATGGCGCTATGCGTCTGACGCATGGACATGCGTGGAAAACAGTGCTAGAATTTTAGGCATGATTGAGACTTACTTGCTTCATGGACTTGTCGAGATTGAGCGCCTGGGCTCTTTTACCGCCGCAGCGAAGGCGCTGTTCGTTTCGCAGCCTGCCCTGAGCCGCGCCATGCGGAAACTGGAAAGTGAACTCGGCGTTGCGCTGTTTGACCGCCATGGCGGCCGAGCATGCGCGCGGCGTATTGGCCGCGCTCGACGGCATGTCCGCCGCCGTGCGCGAGGCGGAGCGTGCCATGCGGGTTTTGCGCGTCGGCTCGATAGCCCCCGCGCCAACATGGACGCTGGCGCCCATATTCGCGCAGGCCTTTCCCGGTCGCGACACTGAATTCAGAGTCATGGAGACCGAGGAGTCGCTTTTGCGGGCGCTTGACGACGGTGGAATCGAGGCGGCAGTTCTGCTGCATGTCCCCCCTGGGCCGGCTTGGCGCGGTCAAATGTTCCTGCGCGAACGTCTGGGGGTGATGCTGCCACCAGTGCATCCGCTTGCACGGCGCAAGACCCTTCGCTTTGCTGATTTGGCCGACGAGACCTTTGTCGTATTCGGCAGCATAGGTTTCTGGATGCCGCTTGTGCGCTCGAAAATCCCGAATGCCGAGTTTCTGGAGCAGGGGACGCTCGCCGCCACCCGGCGGATTGTGGCCAACTCAGACCTCCCGGCCTTCCACACCGCCGTCTCGGCCGACCGGATGCCCGTGCCGGAAGGGCGGATTGTCATACCGATCCGCGACCCCGATGCGATGGCCGCATACAATTTCGTTGTCAAATCGGAAAGGGCGGACGCGTTCGCGGCGGTCTTCGCCGCCCTCCCGTAGGGGCTGCGCGACACCTTGCTTCGGCTGGCCCCGCAGGCATTGCCGGCAGTGTCCGGACCCGGGGCAGGGGGACCTAGGCTTGGCCGGCAAGAAGTTGCGGCTGGCGCATTCTCGCTTTATGCCTTTGGTCTCACTTCAGCGCCACCATTATGGCCCCTGCGATGGCGCCAAGTACGTAGCCCAGCACCTGAATCGCTCCAAGATGCCGCGCGGCCACTTCGTTCACTACCTGGTGGAACTCCTCAACGTCCATATTGTCAATTGCGTCCGTGATGCGTCCGCCTATGTTGAGCCTGCTCTGGATGCGCGGCAGGCACTGTTCGCGGACAAGTCTCTCTATTTCCGGGCGAATTGCTCCAATGGCGTTTGTGGCATCGGGCGAATCGATCATCCCCTCCAGCGTCGCCGATACTGTTTCGGACGTTATTGACGAAGCAATCACTGCATCTGCGACAGGGGCGGCAAATGCCGCCATGGGCCCGAGGCGTTCGGCGATTTTGCGCGATGCGGCCCTTCTCACATGGTCCGAAACCGCTTTTGCGATAATGTCGCCGTGGGCGTCTATCTGGCGTTTGGCCGCTTCGCGCATGGCATCGACAATATGCGGATCCGACAGTGCGCCGCCGACTGCGTCGCAGATGTCGTCGGCCAGCTTCACCGGGTCGATGAAGCGTCCTTCGGCCTGTTTGCCGACGATCTCGGCTATTTTTGCCTTGTTGCGGGGGACGAGCCCCTGCTTCCAATAGCCAAAGGTCAGCCAGGGCAGAATATGGCGGCCAGTCCGGCGGTAGGGCTTGAACAGCATTTCGATGGCCAGTCGGTTCGTGAGATAGCCGATGGCGCCGGCGACGAGGATTGGCATGGCAACCTTGTCGAGCCAAGTTGGAGGCGCATACCCGTAATGGCGCAGGAATGGCTGGCGGAACATCGCAACGACAGTCGCGAGACTTACGGGGAAAAGCACAACCTCCAGCAGGGCGAACACCCGCTGGTCGAAAGGCGTATCCCTGTCGCGCAAAACCGAAAGAAAAGTTTTGAAATCGTTCATGGAATTAGTTTACCACAAAGGCCGATGTTGTGATGTTGTGATGTTGCATATACCTATTACAGAAGGGTGTCTCCCTTAAGTTGTTACTACTATACACCTATTATCTATGTCTATAACAATATAATCCAGCTTCGGGCTGACGGCCGATGTGCAGGTCATTCACGTCAGTGGTGAGACTCGGACGCGGTATCAGCTTGAGCACATCCCGCTAACCGGCGCATGACGATGGCGGGGCTGGAACGGCTCTGCCGCCGCATCGCAAAGGCGCTGGGCGCGGAGCTTTGCAGGACGGTAAACATCGACTTCGTTTCACTGGGCGGAGACACGACCTTCGAAATGCTCGCGGAAGCAGTCGATTGAATACGGAGAGTGGGCTCGCTTTCGGCGATTGCCAGCTTCGGGAATTTGCCTGAAACGCGTGGCTATGGTAGAATCTTCCGTATCCACGAAAGGGACACTTTAGATGAAGAGGAGTTTCCCATGAATCAACCCGACGGCCCGCAGGGCGAAATTGTCATTTGCCAGACGGACGATGGACAGACGAAGATCAATGTTCGGTTCGTTGATGAGACGGTTTGGCTGACACAGGCCCAACTCGTTGAGTTATTCCAAACGAGCAAGGCCAATGTCAGCGAACACATCAAGAATATTTTCACCGAGGGGGAACTTGAAGAAAAATCAGTTGTTCGGAAATTCC
>JAFWPM010000057.1 GCA_017509565.1 Kiritimatiellia bacterium
CGCAGCTACGACCACACGCTCGTCTTCCCGGTGGACGTCGATATCGGCCGTCCCGACTCGCCCGTGACCGCGTCGATCCCGCTCGTCAGCGGCGGTGCGACCGTGGACTACGGAATGGCGGACGTCCGCACCGACGCGAACGGTGTCGTCCGCTTCTGGCTGCCCGAGGGCAACAGCCTCGCGGAGATCGACGGACGCTACTACCAGATTTCGATCGGGAGCGAACGTTCCTGGGCCCGGCCGTGGAACTCGGGCCTCGCCGTGAACGGCGTCAACATCTCCGAATTTTCTGGCGAGGGCTGGACCTTCGACCTCGCGACGATGTCCGTCCACCTCATGGGCGCCGGGCCGTTCGAGCTCTCCGGCGAGGAGTCCGGCGCCAGCGTCTCCGTCGAGAGCGACTGCGACGTCGTCCTCAGGGACGTCACGCTCGCGACCGGCGAGAACGGCCTCACGGCCCTGCATTTCGGCGACGGCGTCACGGCGACGCTCGAGCTCGTCGGCACCAACTCCCTCGCGAGCGGCCAGTATCACCCCGGCCTCGGCATCGCGGAAACCGCCTCGCTCGCCATCCGCGGCGAAGGCTCGCTCGCGGCGACCGGCGGCGAAAACGGCGCCGGCATCGGCAGCGCCTGGACCGACTCCGCCGGCAACCTCACAATCGAGGGCGGCACCATCGTCGCGCAGGGCGGCTGGCTCGGCTCCGGCATCGGCGGCGGCTTCGCGAACACCAGCGGCGGCGGCTGCGGGACGATCGTGATCTCCGGCGGCGACGTGACCGCCACGGGCGGCAGCAGCGCCCCGGGCATCGGACAGATCCAATCCACCGCCGGCCATGACGGTTCGATCCTCGTTGGCGGCGGCGTCGTGACGGCGACCGGCGGGAACGGCGGCGCCGGCATCGGCGGAAAGGGCTCCTCCTCCCACTACGTGGCGACGCCCGTGATGATCTCCGGCGGCGTCGTGAGGGCGACGGGCGGAGAAGGTGGCGCCGGCATCGGTGGCTGCAGCTCCAGCATGGCCGACGTGACGATCTCCGGCGGCGTCGTGACGGCGACCGGCGGCTACCACGGCGCCGGCATCGGCGGCGGCGAAGGCGATAGTGTGCTCGGCTTGGGCGCCGGAAACGTTCGCATCTCCGGCGGCATCGTCACGGCGGCCGGCGGCGAAGGCGCCCACGGCGTCGGCGGCGGCTACGTCTCCAACGGCGGCACCGTCGAAATCACCGGCGGCACCGTGGCTGCCACCGGCGGAGCCGGCGGCATGGACGTCGGCTTCATCGGCCCCAGCGGCGTGGCCGGCAGCGTCGTCTTCGACGGCGGCTCCATCCTCGCCGACATGGGCGACGTGAAGCCGGCCGCGAAGAACACGGCCGGCGCGGCGGTGTGGCGCGTGGACGTGGCCGTCGACAACCCCGACCCCGCGCGCGCCGTCGCCGTCACCGGGCTCGACGGCTACGGCGTCGCCGACATCTACCCCGACGAGAACGGCGACATCCACCTCTGGCTCCCCGACGGCACCTACGACTTCGAGGTCGACGGCACCCCCGTCCACGAAGTGGTGGACGGCTCGTCCGTCTTCATCCCGCTCGGCGTCGCCGTGGACGGCGTGGACGTCGGCCACGGCTCGGGGCCGAACTGGGTTCTGGACGACCAGAAGCGCATCGTCCTCTCCGGTGCCTGCGTCGTCTCCGGCACGAACACGCTCGACGGCCTCTCGATCCGGTTCGAGACCTCAGACGAGATCGTCTTCTCGAACGCCTGCATCCGGTCCCAGCAGGGATTCGCGGTCGCGACGAACGTGAGTGCCGTCGTCCGCGGCATCGGCCGCAACGTCGTCGCGCCCACCTACTGGCCGCGGCTCCTCGAAGAGGGCGCGAGTTTCACCGTCGCGGGCGGAACGTTCATGTTCCGGAGCGAGGAAACGTTTACCATCCTCGGCGGCTCCGTGACAGGGATCCAAACCTATTACGCCCGGCCCCAAAACGTAGACGGCGCCGCCCTCTGGTGCGCGGACATCCCCGGCTTCGCGCCCGGCGAGGCGGTCGGCCCGTTCCAGGGCCTGCCGGAATACTACGACACGACCGAGCTCTTCGCGGACGACGGCGGCGCGCTCCACCTCTGGCTCCCGGAAGGCCTCTACGTCGCCACGAACGCCGTCGACGGCGCGAAATGGACGATCCGCATCGGGCCGGACGGCGAGGCGACCGTCGTCGCGTGGAACGACGACTTCACCGTGAACGGCGTCAACATCGCACAGCTCTCCGGCGAGGGCTGGGACTTCGCGACGAACGTCCTCACCCTCGCCGGCACCGGGCGCTACACCGTCCGCGGAACGAACGAGCTTGGCGGCGTGCGCATCGTCGTCGCCTCGGATGCGATCGTCGAGCTCGCCGGCGTCTCGCTGCGCGCGGAGGCGCCCTTCGCCCTCGGAAACGGCGTCGCGGCGACCGTCCTGCTCAACGGCCCCGGCAACCGGCTCGTCGCGACGCGCTACTCCGCCGCCGGTCTCTTCGTCCCGGAGACCGCGTCCCTGACGATCACCAACGCGACCGTAGACGCGAAGCTCGTCGCCATCGGCGGCGGCGCCGCCGCCGGCATCGGCGGCAACCACGGCGACAATCTTCGGGTCGGCTCCATCACCCTCGCCGGCGGAACCGTCGAGGCGCACAGCAGCGCGACCGACGACCTGGGCGAGGCCGCCGCCATCGGCGCCGGGCGCGGCGGGAAGGCCGGCCCGATCCGCATCACCGGCGGCAGGGTCTATGCCTACGCCGGCTCGAAATACGGCTACGCCTCCGCGGCCATCGGCGGATCCCTCCGGATGGCGGAGGCCTACACCGGCGGCCTCGTCGAAATCTCCGGCGGCACCGTCTACGCCTGCGGCGGGCGCCAGGACGCCGACGTCTTCGCCTCCGACATCGGCGACGGCCTGACCTACTCCCAATCCTACGACAACAACGTCCCCGTCGTCATCACGGGTGGCAACGTCGTCCTCGCCCACTTCGACTCGGAGAAGGAGCGCTTTACGCAGAGCCAGTGCGCCGTGACGAACCTGGCGCACGCCGCCGCCGGCCGCGTCCTCCACGCCGTCGTCGTCCCCCTCGGCACGCCCGACGCCGCGGTCGCGCTTCTGGTGCGCCGACCCTCCGATTCATCGGAGGAATCATCGGAGGTCTCCTACGGCACGCGCGACCTCTACGCCGACGCCAGCGGTGACCTCTATCTCTGGCTGCCGGACGGCGACTACACATTCGCCATCGGCGAGACGCACTGGGCCGCCTCGGTCGCCGGAGCCGATACGGTGGCGCAGCTCGTGTCGCCCGCAGATCCGCTCGGCGTCTTTGTGAACGGTGTCGAAGTCGCGCACGGAACAGGCGACGGCTGGAGATACAGCGCCGTCTCCTCGCGGCTCACGCTCACGGGCGACGGACCGCTCGTCCTCTCCGGCACGAACACCCAGGGCAAGGTGCGCGTCAGGGTCGAGACCGAAGCCACAGTCACGCTTTCCAACCTCTGTCTCAAGGCAACGGCCAACCGCAACACTCCGTTCGCGATTGTCTCTAATCTCGCGGCGCGCGTCTGGTTCACCGGCACGAATACGCTCGAAGCCGGCCGTTACTGCGCCGCGCTCGAAGTGCCTGGCGTCTCGGATCTCGAGATCGGCGGCGACGGCTGGCTTTTCGCCAATGGCGGCGCGACAAGCGACTACTGGGGATGCCCGGCAATCGGCATCAGCGACGGCATGTATTATGAATTCCAGCACCAGTCCGTCACAATCACTGGCGGCAACATCGTCGCGCTCAGCGGCGCGGTTGGAACTGTGAGCGGAATCGACGATCCGGTTATCTCCGGCGGAAACATCTTCATTGGCCGACATCCGAACTATGACCACTACGTGCTTGCGAATTCCGGCGCGAAGACACCGCAGGGCGACGACGCCGCATGCGTCGAAGTGCCGGGGCTGGAGCCGAACGCGCCCGTCGAGTTCAAGGGTCTGCCCGAGTATTACAACGCCTCGGACATCTATGCCAATGCCGAGGGCAAGGTCTATCTCTACCTCAAGGCCGTGTATGACGAGGCCGACGGCATAACCTTTACCGCCAACGGGGCGCGCTACAGCGCGGTGGTTTGGAACAAAGGCGAAGCGAACACGGCCGCAATAGTCGAAAGCACAGCCCCCGACAGCATTCGCATCGAAGCCATCGAAATCGACGGCGACGTGGTTAGGCTGACAGTTTCGGCGGAGCCTGAGGGCTGGATGGAGACCGGCGCCGAGACTCTGAAAGTGCGGGCCGCGCCGGCCCTGCCGCTACCGGACGGCGACGACGCGCTGCTTGCGCCGGAAGCCACCCTCAACGCCGACGGCACCGCGACGCTGGCCATCCCGCATGGCGGCGCCCCCGCCATGTTCTACAGGGTGGAGGTGCAGTAGAGGAAGTGCGGCGAGGAAGTGCGGCCTGAAGGGCCGCACTTATCAAGTTGAAAACATGCAAAGCGAAATTGCCAACCAAACCAACATGAGCAGGGCGGCCCTTCAGGCCGCCCGGGGCAGTGGCGGATCGAAGATCCGCCACTGCCGGCGCTTCCACGGCTACGACTACAGCCGCGGCGCATCGCTTTTCGTGACCTTCGCCGTCAAGGGGCGGCGCCCGGCGTTTGGGCGGGTCGAGGGCGATAAAGTCTCCCTCTCGGCCGCCGGGCAGGCCGCAGTCGCCACCATCCACGCCGAAAACCAGCGCCAAGGCGCTGCCGTGCATGCCGTCGCCAGCGTCGTCATGCCCGACCACATCCACCTCCGCCTAGTGCTTGCCCCAACGGCCGAGCCCGAACCCCTGCGCCTCGTGGGGCAGTTCGTGGCCAACGTGAAGCGCTGGACGCGGGTCCGCGCCGCCGAGGCCGACTGCGCCATCGAGTGGGAGGATGGCTACCACGACCATATCTGCGTGTCGCGCTTCATCAACGAAAAGGTCGATGCCTACATCGGCTACAATCCGCTGAAATACACGCTCATGCACGGCGCGGACGCCCCGCTCAAGGTGCATGAGCCGCTGATTTCCCCGCGCCTCCCAGATGAAGAATGGTGGACTGCGGTGGGCAATGTGGAACTGCTCGCCCCGGAGCGCAGGATTGCGGCGGTAAGCATCTCGCGCACGCTGCGCCCCGAAGACATGCCGGCCGTGACGGGGCGCCTGCTGGCGGCGGCGCGCTCGGGCTGGGTTGTGGCCAGCACCTTCATATCGCCAGGGGAACTCGCCGTATGGCGCGCCCTGGAGGCGGAGAGGCTGCCATGCATCAAGGCGGTGTCCGATCCGCTGAAGATGGTGTATCGCCCGAGGGTGGAGGAAACCGCCGCCTTTGCAGAAGGCCGGCTCGCGGTGGTATCGCGCGAATGCCCGCCCGTAATCTCGCGCTACGACGCCTGGCATGGCATGGGCGCGGCGCTGGCGCAGGCCGCAGCGGCGAGCGGCGGCGGCACAGGCGCCTACATCCACCGCAAAGGCGGACTCGCCTCGCCGCGTTGGGAGTTTCGCGGCCAGGCCGCTGGCGCGGCGAGGAAGTGTGGCCTGAAGGGCCACACTTATCAAGTTGAGACATCTCAACATGAGCAGGGCGGCCCTTCAGGCCGCACTTCCCCGGGAAAAACACGACCCCTGGCGTAACCTGTGCGCCTTTCGCGTGTATACGACATGACAAGCAATAGATAAGGAACAATACAATGCCTCTCAACGTCACACCCAATGTCAACATTGACACGCTCCGCAATCTGGATGCAAACAAGACCTATTTCCTCTCCTCCACGACCGGCAGGGTCAAGGAGGCGAGCATCTGGATGCGTTTCAAGTGCGCCATTGGCGTACAGAGCGCCCGCCAGAAGGTCAGCAATCTCGCGGATGCCGTCCGCGCGACGCTGCTCGACGCCGTTGGCCAGAGGAGCGACACTGGCCTCGAAGCCGACATCAGGACGATGGACATCGGGCACATGCTGAAGGGCAGCGCGATCAAGAACATCGTGAACCGCTTTTCCGTTGCGAACGCCGGGACCATGGCGAAGGCGGACGCCACGGCCATCGCCAAGGCCATATCCGGACCCTTCGCCGCGAAGCTGGCCGCGCGCCACATCGGCATCGGCGACAGCCAGGCCATCGCCAGCATCTTCATGCATGCGTTCAAGCCAGTGCTCGACGGCGAGCTGCCGATGAAGAAAGGCCCGGACGGCCACCAGGTCCTCGACAAGGCGGAAGTCGAAATGAAACTCAGCGAGGTGGCCAGGTCGGTCGAAAGCCTGCTCCACGACGTCGCGATGAGCGACAACCTCCGCGGGCTCCACATCGACAGCCACTACGCGCGGCACATCATCATGGTCCTCTTCCGCGAGGACGGCACCCGCAGCGAAGACGGAATGTCCGACCTGATGCCGCCCGACGAGGCCTTTGCCGCCAGCCTCTACAACCTCGACAAGCACAACGCGACGCAGAACAGCTTCGTCCACGACGAGCTTGTCAGCCATGGACGCGACCCAATCGCCTACGCGAAGAACATCCGCGAAATGTGCGGCGGGGACAAGGAGCTTGAAGCCATTGTCGAGCTCGGGCTGCGCTCCATCTGCGGGACCGGCGCCAACGAGCTGCGTCCCGACGACGTGGTAGCCAAGAAGATCGCCGACCTCAGGGACAACCTCGCCGAGGCGCGCGAAGTCGAGAAGCGGTTCCCCGGCTTCATGCCGGAGTTCATGGAGGCGATGTACGACCTTGCCGGCACCGCGATGCCAAAGGGCTCCATTGCGCGAATGGCCGAAGGCGTCGCCCGCGCCGACGTCTCCAAAATCTCCAAGCTAAACAGCTTCTCCGGCCCCGGCGCCATCCTGGAAGCCATCGACCAGCTTCGGACGGTAACGAACGAACTGGGCAATCCCTATCAGGTGTTCGCCGACAAGCAGGACGACATCATTGCGGGAGGAGCCATGTACGGCGCCCCGCGCCGGATCGTGCAGGCGCTCGCGCTGGCGAAGGCCGGCCCATCGGCCCGCGCCCGCATTGCCAACGCGATGCACGGCACGGCCAGCCGCGAAGCGCTCTTCATCCTGGAGCGGCGCCAGTTCGAGGCTAAGTCCCCCAACCTGTACCACGGCCGCGAAAAGGACCTTCGCAAGAACCTCTTCGAAAACGAGATCGAAACGCTCAACGAGTTCTACCACCTCTTCCAGTCCCACGAGAACGCTCCAGAGGACATCGACTCCAAAGGCATCACCTGGGAGCAGGCGATTGAGGACAACGACTTCGACTTCGACCCCATGTTCGACG
This sequence comes from Kiritimatiellia bacterium, assembly GCA_017509565.1. Lineage (GTDB taxonomy): Bacteria > Verrucomicrobiota > Kiritimatiellia > RFP12 > JAAYLN01 > RGIG5952. Next base: position 7,304 of record JAFWPM010000057.1, read on the forward strand.
CCCATGTTGCCAAGGCCCTTGAGGCCGAGCAGGCCGCAGGGCACTAACCCCAACAATATCCGGGCGGCCATCCGGCCCCAACCCGGCAACCCAACCCCAACATGAGAAGGGCGGCCCCAGGCCGCCCGGAAACGGAAAAATGAACATCGACAAGAAACTCGAAAACGGCCAGCTCTCCATCGCCCTCTCCGGCCGCCTGGACACGAACACCTCGCCAGACCTCGAAAGCGAGCTCAAGCTTGACGGCGTGAGCGAAATCGCCTTCGATTTCGCCAGCCTCGAATACATCTCATCGGCCGGGCTCCGCGTCCTGATGACGGCGCAGAAGGCGATGATGGCCTGCGGCGGCAAGATGACCATCGCGCATCCAAACGACATGGTCAAGGGCGTGTTCGACATGACAGGGCTCAGTTCCGTCTTCACACTCATCCCATGAACGAACGTTGGAAAACATTCGCGTGGGCCGCGGCCCTCTTCTACGCGATACTTGTGCTCTTCTCCTGGAGCGCGCTGACCCACCGCGCCATGCTCCAGACGGAGTCGATGCTCGACTACGCGATGCTCGACCTCGACGCGACGCTCAACGGCTCGATCGACACGATGCTCATGCACGCCGCCGATTCGATCACGGAGCAGCTGGGGCGGCCGCAGTCGCTTTCCCCGGAGGCGATCGCGCTCATCGCGAAGCAGCGCGACCTCGACGAAGTGAACGTCGTCGCGCGCGACGGCACCTTCCTGTCTTCCACCGACGCGCGCCTCGTCGGCCTCTGCATGGCCGACCGGCCGAAGTCCGCGGAGTTCTTGGTCCTCACAAACGGCGTCCGGCACGCGCTTTCGCACCACTTCCGCCCCGGCGCGCACAACCCCGACGTTCGCCGCAAGTACGTCGGCGTCGCCTTCCCGGGCGGCGACGGGCTGGTGCAGGTCGGCATCGACGAAGCTCGCGTCACGGGAATGTTCCCGTCGATAATGGGCTTCATCTTCGACGCCTGGCTCCTTGGCGAGAAGGGCTTCTTCCTCTGCGCCGACCTGGCCGACGGGCACCTCATCTCCAACCCGGCGCGCCATCGCGACGAGGCGAAGTTCCTTGCCGAAACCGGCTACGACCCGGAGGCGCCTGGCGTCGTCGAAGACGGCCGCACAACCTTCAATGCGACGCTTTTCGGCGCGCCCCACGACTGCCGCGCGGTTGTATTCTGCGGGCACCGCGTGGTGGCGGCGCTCCCGCCTGGGGAATACTACTCGACGCGCACCTTCTATGTCGCGCTGATAGCGACCGTCCTAGGTCTCGTGACGCTGGCATTCGTGCTGCTCGTGCGGCGCATCGACATTGCGTCCGGGCGCCTGCAGGCCTTCTACGCCGCGGAGGACGAGCGTCGCGCCAAGGAGTTCGCCATCGCCTCGACAATCCAGAACTCCGCGCTTCCGGGACCCATTCCGCCCGACGCCGCCTTTGCGCTCGCGGCGGCAATGCACCCGGCGCGCGAAGTCGGAGGCGACTTCTTCGACTACTTCCGGCTCGACGCCACGCACCTGGCCTTCCTTGTCGCCGACGTCTCCGGGAAGGGCGTCACCGCCGCGCTCTACATGATGACCTCCAAGACGCTCATAAAGGACAAGCTCGCGGCAGTCCGCGACCCGGCCGAGGCCCTCACGAAAGCCAATGCCGAACTCTGCGCGAACAATCCCGCCAACATGTTCCTCACGGCGTGGGTCGGCGTGCTTGACCTGGAAACCGGTGTCGTGACCTACGCCAACGCGGGCCACAACCCGCCGGTGACGGTCGAAGGCCGGGAGGTCGATTTCGTGACGCCGAAGTCCGGACCAGTTCTCGCGTTCATGGACGGCGTGGTCTACAAGCCGTTCACACTGCGCCTTGCGCCCGGGGAGACGCTTTTCCTCTACACGGACGGCGTGACCGAGGCGCTCGACGCCTCCGGCGCGCTCTTTGGCGAGGACCGGCTGCATGAGGCCCTTGTGGCGGCGTCCGGCGCGGAACCAGCCTCGATGTGCAGGATTGTGCGGGCCGCCGTGGCCGCCTTTGCGGAGGGAACGCCGCAGGCCGACGACATCACGGTGCTTGCGGTGCGCTACTCCGGCGCCGGGGAAGGCGGCGGCGAACGGCGCAGCTTCCCCGCGACGCAGGCGGGAGTGGCGGCGGCGAGCGATTTCCTGGACGAAGCCATTGCCGAAGCCGAAGCCAGGTCCCCTGGATTGGGGATACTTTCGCCGCCGCTCCACATAATCATCGACGAGATAGCGTCGAACATCGTCAAGCATTCCGGCGCGAAGGACTTCGGTTTGCGGATTGAGTGCCTGTCGGAACCGGCCGGCGCCAGACTGACCTTTTTCGATGCCGGCAAGCCGTTTGACCCGCTGGCCCATGCGGACCCCGACCCGACGCTGCCAGTCACGGAGCGCCCGATTGGCGGACTGGGCATAATGATGGTCCGCAAGATGGCCGATTCCGTGGAATACAAGCGGGTCGACGACCGGAACTGCCTCACCGTGACAAAACTTTGTCCGGAAATATAGCCGTGGCAAGGCCCTGTGAGGTTCAGCCCGGATGCCGCCAGCGCTAGGCGTTCCAGAGCCTGTGCTGGCGGCGTCCTTGCGCAATGAGCATTGACATGCCGTTCTCCACGCGGCATCCTGCGGAGGATGCGCGGCGGAGCAGGGGAGTCCGGGCCGGCTTGTAGATGAGGTCGTACACGAGTTCGTGGCCGGAGAAGCGGTATTCTGGAATGGGGTCGTCTGCGGGGTTTGACGAACCATTGCCGAGCGAGGTGCACTGGACGATGAGGTCGAATGGCCCATTCCCGGCGATGGCGCCGATTGGAAGCGCCCTGAATCCGGAAAGGGCGGAGAGTTCGGCCGCGGCGGCGGCATTGCGGGCGTAGATGGCGCCGTCGGCCCCAAGGCGTGCGAGGGCGTAGGCCACGGCGCGCGCGGCGCCGCCGGAGCCAATGACCGCGGTTCGCGTTCCGGCAAGACTTTGGCGGCCGGCGAAGGCGGAGATGGCGTCGGAGAAGCCGTCGATGTCTGTGTTGTGGCCGACCCGGCGTCCATTTTCCCAGACGACGGTGTTGGCGGCGCCCACAGCCGCGGCCTCGGGGGAAATGTCGTCAAGCAGCGCCAGCAGTGACTGCTTGTGGGGCACAGTCACCGCCAGCCCGCGGAAGCCAAGCTCCTCGCAGAGCCCGATGGCCGGGCCTATTTCGCGGGACGGGATGGGGACCATGACGGCGTCGGTGCCGTCGCCATCGCAGTAGGCGCGGTGGATTTCGGGGCTTGAGGTAACGGCGAGCGGCCATCCCGTGACGGCGCGGAGCGAAGTGGCGGGGCCGGTTTTGCGCACCTGGTGGATGCGCGAGAGGCTCACGATGTCGATATGGCCTATGGCCCCCATGGAGGCGGTCGATTCGGGCGGCGAGGCGAAGGTCAGCATTGAGCCGAATGCGGCGGGAAGGATGCGCGTGACGGCGCCGGCCGGCCCCATTGCGCAGAAAATCCGGTCGCGCGGTGGAAGGGCCGAGACGGCGCGGTGGAAGGCCGCGATGTCTGCGGGCGAATTTGCCTTGAAGGCAAGCTTGGGAATTTCGTCTTCGGAGCGCAGAATGGAATCGATTGAGGCGGCGAGGGCGCCGTCGTAGCCCCGGAAGTCGTGGACGCTGCGGATGATGCGCGTCCCTGAGCGGCGGGCGAGGGCCTCAAGTCCGGGGACGGCGAAGTCGGATTCGAAATCGACGAAATCGAAGGCGGGCAGGGCCGCGGCGAACAATGGCTCCCGGCTGGCGTCTTCGCCGTCGAAGGCACCTCCGTCGCGGGTGCGGCGGAATGTCAGAATGGCCGGAATGCCGGCCTGGGCGGGAAAGTCGGCGATGGCGCCGGGATCCGGCGCAGCGAGTCGGTCCGCGCGCAGTTCAAGGAAGTCGGCTAGGGCGCCGTATTTGCGGGCAAGCGCCAGGTCCTCTGCGAGCGATGGCGCGGCAAGGGTCAGGCAGATGCGCTGTTTCATGCGATCTCCCCGATGTCGAGGGTCACGATGCGGACGTCGCCGAAGCCGCATGGCAGGGCGAAGGATATGCGGGATCCGGCGCGCTTTTTGTCGCGGCCCATAATCGGGACAAGCGATTCCAGGGGGAACTGCGGGGCGGAGACGGGAAGTCCGGCCTCGCGGAAGCGCCCGGCGAGGGCATCTGGCCAGTTGGCGCGGGCGAGGCCAAGGCGGACGGCGAGCCTTGCCTCCTCGACGCACCCGATTGCCACGGCCTCGCCGTGCGAAAGTTGGTAGCCGCTTGCGGCCTCGACCGCGTGCCCGATGGTGTGGCCGCAGTTGAGGAGCATCCTGAGCCCCTTCTCCTCCCTGGGATCCTGGCGGACGATGCCGACCTTGACTGAAAGGTTTTCGGCTATTTCGGCCGGTGTGGGGATGCCGGAGACGGAGTGGCGCAGCGAGCCGGAGATGGTCTCATGCTTTATCATCTCTGCCTGGCCCGAGGCGAGTTCGCGCGCGGGGAGCGTGGCGAGGTAGGAGGTGTCGATGATGACGAGGGAAGGGGAGTGGAAGGCGCCGACGAGGTTCTTCCCCTCCGGGAGGTCGAAGCCGGTCTTGCCGCCGGTGGAGGCGTCAACCATGGAAAGGAGTGTCGTGGGGATGTTGACCCAGCGGATGCCGCGCATCCAGGTCGCGGCGGCGAAGCCGGCCATGTCCCCGGTCACCCCGCCGCCGAAGGCGAGAATGGAGTCCTTGCGCCCGATTTGCGCCTCGCGGAAGGCCCCCCATATGGAGCTGACGGTGTCGAGGCGCTTGAACTGCTCCCCGTTTGGGATGCCGAAGTGCGGGATGTCGGCAAGGGCGGCGTGGTGGATGCGCGCGACATTCGAGTCCGCGACCGCGAATTTGGCCATGCCGGCGGCGCCGCCGAGATTGCGGCCGACAACCACTAGGGAGTCCGGAAGGTCGAACGACATGGCGATGGAGGACTGGAACGAGCCGTAATGGGCGCGGCGTTCCTCGTACTTGTCGCCGAGGGGGCGGGAGGCGGGGTCGATGGCGATTCGCCGCGCCAGCTCCGCGGGTGGTGGCGGTTCCAGGAGCCATACTCGGCCATTGTCCCCGGCGAATGCGCGGTTGGACGCATCGAGAAGCGTCCCGCCGCCAAGCGAGATTACGGCCTGGGCGCCACCGAGGCCCTCTACGACGGCCCGGAGCGTTTCGGACTCCAGCCTGCGGAAGGCTGGTTCGCCGTCGGTCCTGAAAATCTCCGGAATCGGGCGGCCTGCGCGGCGGGCGATTTCGGCGTCGAGGTCGATTGCCGGGAGGCGCAGCGCGGCGGCGAGGCGTGCGCCGAGGGTCGTCTTGCCGCATGCCGGCGGCCCGTAGAGGAAAATCGAAGAGTTGCTCATTTCGGTACGGTCCATTCGTCGATGAAGTTCTCGGGCTTCCGCCTGGTATTCTCAATCTTCCGCCATTCGCGCGTCCCGCGCATTGGGCGTGAGTAGACCGCGACGGGGCCGGCGTTGACCTTGTCCTTGATCTTGCGGCCTTCGGCTAGCTGGCCCGCGACGGCGGCGGTGTCGTCGGCCGCGATTGCGTCGCGCATCGCCGACATCCTGGCGATGAAGCGGTCGATCACCGGGACTAGCGCCTGCCGGTTTTCGCTGAAAAGTTCCGACCATAGAGCGGGATCGGGGGCGCCTACGCGAATCATGTCGCGGAAGCTGCCTGCGGAGAATCCGTCGTAGCCAAGTGCGAGTTCGTCGCGCAGGTACGCTGAGGAGACAATGTGGCAGAGCTGGCTGGTGTAGGCGATTTTCGAGTCGTGCTCGGCGGCGTCGGCGATGACGATCTTCTTGAATCCCGCTTCGAGGAAGAGGTTGTTGAGGATGTCCATCGTCTGGGATGGGACGCCCGTGCCGGGGACGAGGATCATCGAGGCGTTGCGGAAGAGGCCTGGGTCGGAGTTCCTGAAGCCCGCGACCTCCTTGCCGGCCATCGGGTGGCCGCCGACGAAGAACCACTTCGCGCCGGTGGCCACCGGCGCGATGCGGTCCATCACGTATCCCTTCACGCCGCAGGTATCGACGACTGCCGCGCCCTCCTTGAACTCGCCGGCGTGCGCCTCAACCCATTCCACGGCGGTGGTGGGGTGGAGCGCCACAATGACAACGTCGGCACCGGAGACGTCAACGGGGTCGCCAATGTCGAAGCCGGAGACCTTGTGCCCCCTTTCCGAAAACACCTTAAAGAAGGAGCCGCCTATCAGCCCCAGACCTGCTATGGCAATCTTCACAGTGTCAAATCTCCGCGTATGCGCCAAGGAAAGTAAAGTGCTCTATTTCCGGATCGAGAGCCAGTTCCGAAATCAGGCGCCTGACCTTCGGGTTGCCAGGAGTGGCCTCGAATTCGAAATTGAAGCGGAATTCGAAATCGCGTCCGGGAACGGGGCGGGATTCGAGTTTTGTGAGGTTTACGCCGATTGCCGAGAACTTCGCGAGAATGGCGCCGAGCGAACCGGGGCGGTGCGGCAGGCTCATCATGATTGAAATCTTGCGCGAGTCGGGGTATATCTCAAGGTTCTTGGATATGCAGATGAAGCGCGTGAAGTTCGCGGGGGTGTTTGATATGTCCTCCGCGAGGATGTCGAGGCCGTAGACCTCGGCGCATTCGCGCGAGGCGATTGCGGCGAAGTCGTCGCGGCCGCTTTCGGCCACCATTCGCGCGGCCACGGCGGTGTTGATGGCCGGGGTCTGGCGGACGTCCTTCAGCGATTGCAGGCAGGCCGAGCATTGCTGGAGCGCCTGCGGGTGGCTGGTCACTTCCCGGATAGACTTGAGCGAGGCCCCCTTGCGCGCCAGCAGGACATGGGAGACTGGTATGCGCGTGGCGCGGACGATGCTGAAGTTGTGGCGCGCCATCTGGTCGTAGACGGAAGTCACGGAACCGGCCGTCGAGTTCTCGATTGGAAGGACACCGTAGCGGCACATTCCCTTTTCAACGGCGTTGAACACATCCTCGAAGCCGTTGAAGAAGAGAATGACGGGGAACTTGAAAATCCGCGAGGCGGCTATCTGCGAGTAGGCGCCCTCGGTGCCCTGGCAGGCTACTGTCTCGCCGGATGGGAATATGGAGCCGGTGTCGGCGGCGGCCTTGTCCATCGCCATGGTGACGTCGCTCTCCCCGATTAGCAGCTCGCGCTGGAGCGCCTTTGACAGCCCGAAAAGGGTCGTGAAGAGAAGGGCGGCGCCGTCCTCGCGGTCCGGGCCCACCTTTTTGGCGATGCGGGCGAGTATCTCCCGTTCGCGGGCCGGATTTGAAATGGGGGAGCCGTCGGCCCTCTTCGCGTCGGCCACGTCGCGCGCGAGGTCGAGCCGCCTGTTGTAGAGTTCGGCAATCTGGTCGTCGATGGCGTCCAGTTCGCGCCTTGTTTCTTCGATGTTTCTCATGGCTATGCAGTGTCTCATGCGATGGTTGAGTGACTAGCGGATTGCAAGCGGGCGCAGCTTGCGGACGAGTTCCATGGTCTCCGCGAACATCTCCGGCGTTTGGGACTGCGCGCCGTCGCACTTCGCGTGGGGCGGGTCGTTGTGCACTTCGATTATCAGGGCGTCGGCGCCAATGGCGGTGGCGGCGGCGGCGACTGGGTGCACGAGCTTGGCGACGCCCGTGGCGTGGGAGGGGTCCACGACGACCGGAAGGTGGGTCAGCCTGTGGAGGATTGGCACGACCGTGAGGTCGATTGTGTTGCGAGTCGCCGTCTCGAACGTCCGTATGCCGCGTTCGCAGAGCATCACGTTGGGGTTGCCGGAGGCCATGATGTACTCCGCGCTCATCAGCAGTTCCTGAAGTGTGCCGCTGAGGCCGCGCTTGAGAAGGATCGGCTTCCGCGTGTGGTGGCCGACCTCCTTTAGCAGGTCGAAGTTCTGCATGTTGCGGGCGCCGATTTGGATGACGTCTACGTCGTTGAAAAGGTCGAGGTGGGCGGAGTTCATCAGCTCGGTGACGATCGGGAGCCCGGTCTCCCTCTTCGCGGCGATGAGCATCTTCAGGCCCTCGGCGCCGAGTCCCTGGAATGAGTATGGCGATGTCCTGGGCTTGAAGGCGCCGCCACGCAGGAGGGTCGCGCCGGCGGCCTTGACGGCCTTGGCGATGCCGATGACCTGTTCCTCGGACTCTACGCTGCACGGCCCGGCGATGACCAGGAAGTGCCCGCCGCCGATTGTCGGGCCGGAGCAGTCCACTATGGTGTCTTCTGGATGGAACTTGCGGTTGGCGGCCTTGAAGGGGTCCTGTATCCGCTGGACGGATTCGACGACGTCCAGCGCCGACACCAGGTCGATGTCCAGGTGCGACACATCGCCCACGCAGCCGATCAGCGTCTCCTGGGCGCCGACTGAGACGTGCGGGTCGATCTTGTGGGCCTTGAGCCATGCGAGCAGGTTGTCCACCTGCCGTTTCTCGGCGTTCTTCTTGACCAGAATAATCATTGTGTTCTTCCTTGGTTGCTGTGGCCCTGCCGATACGGAAAACCCCGCCTCGGCCGGGCGGGGTTTCGGTTTGCCAGTTGTTCGTCCTCAATTGTGAACACGCTACGGCAACCTTGCCCGGCCCATAAGCCCGGTAAAGTAAAAGTAAAAGCCGTAGAAGTAGCGGTTCATGACTGTGGACTTTCCAAAATTACGGCAAATATTCTACCACAATGCGCAATTCAGGACAAATGTTTTTTTGCGCCTAGTCGGCCCGCCGCGCCGGTTTGACGCCCCGGACGGCGTCGGCGGCGCATTTGCGGATAAGCGCCGCGTTTTCAGGGTGGCGCATCGTCGGCGACGGCGCCCAGTCCATTGACTCCACGTCCGCGCCGAGCAGCTTTGCCGCCCAGACGCACGCCTGGAGGTATTTGCCGTCGTTGTTCAGGTGGATTGAGTCGCCGGAGAGTTCGCCGTTGACGGGCTTCATGCTTCCGACCACGTCGTCATCGATGCCGGAAACGGGAAGCCGTTCCCTGAAGAGCTGGATTGCCGTGCCGGTCGGGATGATGTCGAAGCCGTATTTTGCGCCGAGGTCGGCGTAGTTGGCGGCGAGCCTGTCGAACATCCCGCGCTGGTCAAAGCCCCATTCGCCGGGGCCGCCCGCGGCCTGGTCGCAAATGCGCTTGTCGCCGTTGCAGTAGCTCCACGTCTCCTGGATTGCAATCTTCGCCTGCGGCGCGAGTTCGCGGATTGTGGAAATCAGCTCGTCGGCGTAGGGGTGGTATGAGCCGGGGTCCCAGCTCTTGGGGCTGGCCTGCTGGATGGTCACGATGTCCCACTTCTCGGCGGCGAGCATCTGCGGGATGTTGCCGTACATCTTCGACCCCTTGTCGGTTTCCCTGACTGTGACGGCGGACTTCAGCGCGGGCTCCTCGCCTTCGCCAAGCGACGCGAAGTTCCAGTTGACCTCGTATGGGGCGAAGCCCTCCTCGCCGGCGCGCCTGATGTTCTCGCAGTGCCTCGCAAGGGAGCAGCCGCCGATGTAAAGCGAGCAGATGTCCACCCCTGCGCCGCACTGGCGGGCGACCTCCGGGGTGTATTGGAGGACGCAGATCGAGAAACTGTTCCCGATCATGAGGACCTTAAGTGGAATCAGTGGTGACATGTTGCGGTTCCTTTCTAGGTTTTAAGTTTGGCAAAGCAGTTTCCCTGCCGCGTCGCGGCCAGCCATAATCGCGTCGTCGACGCGCGTGAAGTCCATTGTCGGAATGTCGCCGACGGCCGGTTCGAGAATCCATTCGGGCCTCTCGCGCTCCATTTCCCATTGGGCGATCCTGTCCTCGCAGATGCGCGTCGTGCGAGAGAGCATGTCGAAGAAGCCCTGGCCGCGTTCGTCGGCGATGCCGAGTTCGCGCCTGAGGGCGTCGTGCAGCTTCTCCCTTATTCCGATGGCCTGGTTCACGAACTTGGGGAGCCGGTGCGTGGAGTATGGGCAGCGGCCCTGGTTGTCCACATTCACGGCCAGGACCCTCCTCGCGCCGAGGAATCGCGCCGCTGCGACGGGCACGGGGCTTGAAACGCCGCCGTCGACGAGCAGCGCGGAGCCGCGCCTTACCGGGGTGAATACGCCTGGTATTGAAATCGACGCCCTGATTGCCGGAAGCAGGCGCCCGCGTGAAATCCGGATGGCCGCGCCTGTGGCGATGTCGGTCGCCATTACGGCGAAGGGCAGCCCAATGGAGTCGAAGGTGGTGTCGGGGACGACTGTCGCTATGAAGTCCATGACGCGGCGTCCCTTGACGAGGCCGGATTTCATGAAGCCGAAGTCGAAGAACAGGGATGCGGCCTCGGCCATGTCCATTGCCTTGAGCGTATCGACAAGGCGCCCGAAGTTCCCGGAGGCGTATGCGGCGCCGACGATGGCCCCCATGCTGGTCCCGGCCACGAACTCCGGCGCGATGCCGTTTTCAAGGAGCGTCTGGAGGACGCCGACATGAGCCAGCCCGCGCGCCCCTCCACTGCCCAGCGCGATGCCGAGGCCGTCGCCGGTGACGCGTGAAGGTTTTCCGGATTCTCCCATAGCCCGCGGCTACTCCCCGTCTGTGATGATGACGGCCTCGGCTTCGGCGATGGCTGGCGCGCCGCCGCCTGCCGAAAGGATGGAATTGACTTGGGAGAGGAGGCGCTTGACGGAGTTCTCGCGGCTCTTTGCCGCCGCGAGGGCGTCGGCCAGCTCCTTTGCGCCGCGCAGCTTGGTTTCGAGTTCCTTCTTCTCGGCGAGATGCGCGACCTCGGCCTCCTTCAGCTTGCGGCGGGCGTCGGCCGCCTGCCGGTCGAGTTCGCCGCGGACGGTCTTGAGTTCGGCCGCGGTCTCCATGACCTGCTTTTCAAGTTCGGCGATGCGCGCGATGTCGGACTCCCGCGAACGGGTGCGCGACCCGGCCTCCGCGACCTGGGCGGCGAGCACTTCGGCGCGCTTGTCGGCCTTGGCTATTTCCGCCAAGAGCTTTGACTTTTCCGCGGCGAGCGCCTGCCGCTCGGCGTCCATGCGGCTCCTTTCGGCGGCGAATGCCTGGCGTTCGGCCTCGAAGTCGAGGTCGCGCGTCGATAGTTCGCCGGCGGCGAGCCGCCGCTCCGCGACGGCCGCCTCCACTTCGGATTCCAGCTTCGCCGAGCGTTCGGCGAAGTCCGCGCGGAGCGCGTCGATCTTGGCGCGCAGTTCGGCATTCTCGGCGAGAAGCGCGGACGGCGCCTCGTCCATAGATTTCACGCGCACGAATTTCGCCATGTCCTCGGAAACGTCGCCGCTCCTGATGAACTCGCCCATGGCGTCGCGGTGGACGGGGCCGAAGAACTTGCCGGGGGCGAGTTCGGCGGCCCAGTCCATGCCCAGTTCCGGGAACGAATCGACGGGGCGCCATGTCTTGTCGTCGTCGGAGATTGACTGGTCGGCGGCCAGCCGCCCGTCGCGCGCCCATTTCCTGAGCGTCTCCATAGTCGCGGGGCCGAAGAAGTTGCCTTCGGCATCCCTGATTTTCCACTTCTTTGACTTAAGGTCGTCCGCCATTTTGATTCGCTTCCTGATGCTTGTTGCCGCCGGGCCTCCGCGCGGCGCTTGACTAGACTAGCGGGACCACGCGGGCCTCGACGTCGGCCTCGTCGCGGCAGGGGGCGAAGTTCGCGAATATCTTCCACTCCTCGTCCTGGGTCACGCAGGCCCCGGGGGCCAATGTGGTCATGGGCCCGATCGATTCGAGTTCCGTGAAGTTCTCGTTGGTGAAGGTCTCGCAGTTGCAGCCGAAGTCGGGGTATTCCGCGCCGTCGGCATACGGGAACTTCATGATGAACAGCGCGTTGCCGCGCTCGTAGGCCAGCCATCCGAACTTGTTGCACAGCCCGATCTTCTGGTTCGTGTGGTTGTCCGGATCCTGGCGGAGGAAGATGTAGCGGGAGCCAAAGGTCCAGCGCGGGTCGGCGAAGTCGGAGTAGGACCACAGGGCGAAGCGCTGGTTGGGGAGGAGCGTCGTCGGGCTGTGGGGGGCCTTGGGCGGCAGGGGGATGATCTCGCGGCCCCTGCCCATGACGTTGACGGTCCAGAGGGCGATTGTCGTAGGCGCGGCGCCGCAGTTTGTCAGAGTATGCCTGATGCGGACGAAGCCTGTCGCCGGATCCATGGTGATGTCCATTTCCTTGCGGATTCCGGTCTGCGGGCCGGGGGCCTGGCGGACGCGGACGCCGTTGGGGATGTCCACGGCCTCGGCGTAGGGCTCGTTGTCGAGCTCGTAGCTGCGCTCCGGGGCTTCCGGTGCGATCCAGAGGCGGTGGCCGCCGCGGTTCATCCACTCGCCCTCGCCCGAGCCGCCCTGGTGGCCGGGGATTTCGCAGAAGAGGTTGTCGCCGCCGACGAAGCCGTAGCGTATGATGCGCGGGCCGACGCTGCGCGTCACAATCGCCTCGACGGTCCCGTTGGTTAGCCGGATGCAGTCCCAGCCGTTGAATTTGACAGTTTCCATGATGAACTATGCTCGCTTGAAAGGGTTGGAGAAGAGTTGAAGGAAGGTAATGGGGAAATGGGGAAGGGGTGGTGCCAGTTGAAGTCGGCGCCGGGTCACTTTATGAAAAGGCGCCTTGCGAAGCTGTCCTCGGCGATGAAGCCCGAATCCAGCGCAATGCATATTAGCGTGACGGCCGCCGCGGCGGCGAGGACGCCAAGCGCGTTGGCGATCCAGAACCTCCTGCGGTCGAGGTGCAGCAGCCATGACGCGGCGGCGCCGGCGTATGCGCCGGTGCCGGGCAGGGGTATGCCTATGAATACCGAAACGCCCCAGATGCCATATTTTTCGACTTGGGCGCGCAGCGATTCGCGGCGCCGCACGAGGATTGGCCAGACGTGGCGGCGGAACCAGCCGATGCGCAGCATCAGGCCTTCGGCCACGGCCATCGCCTCGTAGGCCAGCATGCCCAGCGCGACATTCGTCGCGAGGCACACGGCCACGACCACCGGCAATCCAAGCGCCCCGCGGATCCCATCGCTGAAGAACCCGAGGGGGATGGAAGCCCGGAGCTCAAGCCCCGGGATCAGCGTCGTGGCCACCAGAATGGCTATCGCCCGGAGCATCTTACTCCTTGACTTCCTGGAAGTCGTCCTTGCCAACGCCGCAGATGGGGCATACCCAGTCGGCGGGAAGGTCCTCGAAGGCTACGCCATCGTTCTCGGCAGGGTCATAGACATGGCCACAGACGTTGCAGACATATTTCTTCATTGTGCGTGTTCCTTGTTTTGGGTTTTTGGGTTTATCCTAGGGCGTCCGCACGGGCGGCGCGGCGAATTCCCGCCTGACCGACGGACGCTTCAATTCTAGCAAACGCCACCGTCTTCCGCAAGTTGGAAAAAAACTTGCCAATCCCGCCGCGAAAGGGTATCATTAAATTATGCTAAAAACGTGCCGCCTTCCCGGTGAGTGGCGGCTGTCAATTTGGAAACCAATCCCCTAAGGAGTAACCTGTACAATGAAAATCGCCTTTGGATGCGACCACGGCGGATTCCCGCTGAAGGAAGCGGTGTTTGCCGCACTCAAGAACCACTCCGACATCGAGATCGACGATCTTGGAACATTCGACCGCGAGCCTGTCGACTATTCGGACTATGCGATCGACGTCGCCGAAAAGCTCTCGGAGGGCGCCGTGGAGCGCGGCATCCTCATCTGCACGACCGGCATAGGCATGGCCATAGCGGCGAACCGCTTCTACGGCGTCAGGGCCGCGCTTTGCGAGGATGTGAACGACGCGACGAAGAGCCGCGCCCACAACGACTCGAACGTCCTCGTCCTCCCCTGCTGCCACGTCAAGCCGGAGGGCGTCCAGCCGATCATCGACGCCTGGCTGGCCACAGAATACACCGGGCGCACGGTAGATGGCATGCGCCATGCGCGCCGTCTCGCCAAGCTTGACACCGCCAAGCGCCTCTCCGAGCTCGCCTGCCTCGCCGGAACGGACCCCGAGGTCCACGCCGCCATCCGCCGCCACACGGTCCAGGAGGATACGACGATCAACCTCATCGCCTCCGAGAACTACGCCTCCCGCGCCGTCAGGGAGGCCACGGGCTCCATCCTCACCAACAAGTACGCCGAGGGCTATCCTGGCCGCCGCTGGTATGGCGGATGCTCCGCGATCGACGAGGTCGAGCGCCTCGCGATCGAGCGCGCGAAGCAGCTCTTCGGCGCCGAGCACGCCAACGTCCAGCCCCATTGCGGCGCCTCCGCGAACCTCGCCGTCTACTCCGCGGCGCTCAACCCCGGCGACACAATCCTTTCAATGAGCCTCGACCAGGGCGGCCACCTCTCGCATGGCAGCAAGTTCAACGTCTCCGGCAAGCTCTACAACATCGAGTCCTACACCGTCTCGCCCGACACCGAGACGCTTGACTACAACGCCATCGCCGAAAAGGCGGCGCAGGTCAAGCCGAAGCTTATCCTCGCCGGCGCGAGCTCCTACCCCAGGGCGATCGACTTCGCGAAGTTCCGCGAAATAGCCGATTCCGTCGGCGCCCTGCTGATGGTGGACATGGCCCACATAGCCGGCCTTGTCGCCGGCGGCGCCCATGCGAACCCCGTGCCCTACGCGGACTTCGTGACCTCCACGACCCACAAGACCCTGCGCGGCCCGCGCGGCGGACTGATCCTCTGCCGCGAACAGTATGCCAAGGCAATCGACCGCGCGGTCTTCCCCGGCCTCCAGGGCGGCCCGCTTGAGAATGTCATCGCCGCCAAGGCGGTCTGCTTCCGCGAGGCCCTCCAGCCCGAGTTCGCCGATTACGCGGCGCAGGTCGTCGCCAACGCGAAGCGCCTGGGCGCGCACCTCCTCACCAAGGGCTTCAAGCTCGTCTCCGGCGGCACCGACAACCACATAGTGCTTGTCAACGTCGGCGCGTCCGGGCTCGACGGCAAGACCGCGCAGGAGGCGCTCGACGACGCCGGCATCATCTGCAACAAGAACGCCATCCCCTACGACAAGCTCCCGACATCGACGACCTCCGGCATACGCCTCGGCTCCGCCGCCGTCACCACGCGCGGGCTCAAGGAGGCCGACATGCTCAAGATCGCCGGGTGGATCGCCAACATTCTCTCGAACATCGGCGACTCCAACCTGCGCAAACGCGTCCGCGGCGACGTCATTGACTTCATGGCCGCCTACCAGACGCCTTGAGCCAGCCCTGCGACATACGCCTGTCCCCAATGGCGGGCTATACCAACGCGCCGACACGCACCATGGCACTGCGCTTCGGCGCGTCGGTCGTTTATACCGAGATGGCCGGGGTCGAGGGGCTCGTCCACGAACACTCCGACCTCACATGGCAGCTGCTGGAGACGCTCCCCGAAGAGCGGGGGCGCGCGATCGCCCATCTCTACGGGCGCGATCCCGGGCACTTCGCCCGCGCCGCCGAAAGAATCGCCGCCACGGGGCGGTTCACCGGAATCGACATCAATGCCGGCTGCCCCGTCCCGAAGGTCACGGCCTGCGGCGCCGGCTCGGCGCTCATGCGGGAGCCCGCGCTTGTCCGTGAAATCGTGGCCGCCGCCTCGGCGGCGTCGGGCCTGCCCGTGAGCGTCAAGACCCGCCTCGGCTTCCACCCCGGCAATGTGACGGCCTTCGACATTCTCCATGCCGCGGAGGACGGCGGCGCGGCGGCCCTTTCCATCCATGGGCGCTACAAGTCCCAGGGCCACGCCGGACCAGTTGACCTCGCGCTCGTGGCGCGCGTCAGGGCCGCCGCGTCCATCCCGGTTTTCGGCAACGGCGGCGTCAACGACGCCGCGACCGCCTCCCGCTACGCCGCCGAAACCGGCGTAGCCGCGCTCCTGGTCGGCCAGGCCTCGATCGGCCACCCCTGGGTCTTCCGCGAAATCAGGGAGGGACGCTCGTTCGGCCCCGGCGATTCGCACTCGTCATACCTCGCGCTTGACGAAATCCGCCGCGCGTGGATCGCGCATCTCGACGCCGAACTCGCCTTCGCAGAACTGATCGCCTCCAAATACCCGTCGTCCGCGCCAAAGCCGCCGCCGGAGGAAATCGCCGCGATCCGGTTCCGCGTCCACCTCTTCCGATACGGCGCCGGACTTCGCGGAACCAGCTACATGCGCGGGAGGATGTCGTCGCTCCATACGCGCGCCGACTGCGTAAGGGCGCTCGACGGATGCCTCGAATGCGAACGCAGGTTCCGCGCGCGGCGCGGCCCGCCACAGCCTGGTGGTTTGGCGAGCTGACAATTGGACAAATTGAGAATGCCAGCAAATCTCAAATCTTCATTGTTCACCAACCGGCAATGTCAATTGGCATTGGTTCCAATGCCGATTCGCGGACAATTGCGCTAGCCCCGAACTGCCAACCAAACTGGAAACGCTTGACCATGAACGAAAAGCCCCTGCTTGCCTGCCCCCCGTCCGTGTTCGCCGTCGAAGGCGACTACCAGATCTGCGCGCTCGTGTCCGCCGAGTGCACCATGTGGGTCGAAGTCGGCGGCGCGGAATACTTCGACCACTCCAACGGCGTTCTGCGTTCCGGCCGCTTCGTCCATATCGCGCGGGTGCCGGTGAGGAACTTGGACAAGGCGCGGGGCTACACCGTATGCCTCCGCCGGATTGTCGAACGCAAGCCCTATTTCACCGAGTGCGGCGAAATCGAGCGGTATGAGTTCGTGTTCCGCCCGGTCCGCGACAAGGACGTCATACGCGTCGTCAACCTGGCGGACGCCCACAACTGCGTCGCCGCGCCAATCGCCAGCGGCTCTTTCTTCGGCGACAAGCTCGACCTCCTCGTCCTGAACGGCGACATCCCGAACCACAGCGGGGACGTCGCCTTCTTCAAGGCGATCTACCAGATTGCCGGCGGGATCACGGGCGGCCGCGTCCCATGCGTCTTTTCGCGCGGCAACCACGACATGCGCGGCATCTGCGCCGAACAGCTCGTGGACTATACGCCAAACGACCGCGGCCGCTCCTACTTCACCTTCCGCCTTGGCCCCGTCTGGGGAATCGTCCTCGACGCCGGCGAGGACAAGGTGGACGAATGCCCGGAATACGGGCATACGGTCTGCTGCGCCGCCTTCCGCCGCGAGGAGGAGGCTTTCCTCGACAGGGTCATCCGCGAACGCCCGTGGGAGGGGGCGCGCATCCGCCTCATCGTGAGCCATCACCCATTCGCCTACCAGATCAAGCCGCCATTCGACATTGAAAAGGAGCTCTACGCGCGGTGGTGCCGGAAACTCAGGGGAATAAAGGCCACGGCGTGGCTTTCGGGCCACCTCCACGAATGCTTCGTCGAACTTCCCGGCGAGGCCCACGACACATACGGGTACCCTTGCCCGATGATATGCTCTTCCCTTGTCAGGGCGACCGAAAAGGCCGGCGAGGAGGAGCGGCATACATCCGGGGCCATCCAGTTCCGGCGCGACGGATCTTTCAGCGTTGACTTCCCCGGGGCCGCGAGGCCCCACCTCGAAATGTAGCCGCACGGAACCGCCAGACCATGAACAGGGCCAGATATTGTCTTGATCCGGGGAAAAAACTGGTGGACGCCGTGGCGGACTGGCTGTCATGCCGCGCAAGGGCCGACCCCGCTTCGGGCGCGGCGTCGCTCGCCCACGTCCTCGTCGTGGTGCCGACGGCGCAAAGCGGCCGCGCCCTGCGCCTTGCGCTGGCCAGGCGCTTTGCCGACAGGGGGCTGGTGCCGCCATCCACTGTCCAGCCAATGCGCCTTGTGCTTGGCGACGAGCCGGGCGATGTCGCGACAAGGCCGCAGGCCTGCGCGGCCTTCCTCGCATTTCTCGCTGCCGGCCCGGAAAAGCCGCATTCCCGCTGGCCGCACCTCTTCCACGGGGATTCGGCCGACGACCACGAGGCCCTGCTGTCATTCTTCGACCAGCTGGACGATCTCTGGCGGGTCCTCGGCTCCGGCGGGCTTATGATGCGCGATGTCGCCGCGGACCCCGGCGCGGCCGAATTGCTTGAATCGGCCATCGGCGACGAAATGGCAAGGTGGCGCGAGCTTTCTTCGCTTGAGGATGGCTTTTTCGATTTTCTCCATTCGCACGGCCTGCGCCACGAATCGGAACGAATCCGCGATTCCAGAAAGGCATCGCCTGCGCTGGACGCCGAAATCGAGGAAATTGTCCTTCCGGCCCTGGCGGACCCCGTGCCGGTGCTTTACGACGTTCTGGAGCGGACCGACAGGAATGTCTCCGTCCTCCTGCATTCAGGCGAGCCCGACGCCTGCAAGTTCGACGAATGGGGGCGGCCGCTGCCCGGCGCCTGGACAGGCGCCGCCCGGCCTGTGCTTCCACTGCGCGACTGCGACATTGTGCGGGCCGCCGCGGATTCGGCCCTCGCCGGCGAAATCGCGAAGTATTTCCCCAACGGCGCCAATGGCGCCTCCGCGCCTGAACTCGGGCTTTGCGACAACGCCCTTTTCGGCAACCTGGCCGCGGCCCTTGGCGCCAACGGCTTTGACTTGCACGACCCAGTGAAGTTCAAGCTTTCATCATCGTCGCTCGGCCGCATCGCGGCAAGGCTCGTCTCAATCTTCGCAAGCGGCGGAGAGTCATGCAGGTGGGATGAGTTCGCCGCGCTGATGCGCGAGGATGACGTCCTCGCCCGCGTCCTGCGCGAACTCTCCCAGGGCGCCAGTCCGCCGTCCCGACGCAGCGTCCTGGTGGGAATGGCCGCCTTCCGCAATGCGTATTTCCCAAGGGTGGCCTCCCGGGGCATGGCCTTCGACATCGAGGCGGTCAGACATGGGGACCGCGGTGCGGTCAGGGACTTCGCGCGCGCGGCGAATGCGCTCTTCGACATCGTAGGCGGCGGGCGGGCCGAAGTCGCATCCGCCGCGCCATTCGTCCGCTCCGCCCTGGCGGCCATTTTCTCCGGGCGCAAGCCTGGCCGGGACCTGTCCGGCGAACGAGAGCTGTCCGCGGCCGCGGACGCCTTGCGCGATGTCCTGGATCAGTTCTCAGACGACGCGTTCAAGGGCTTCGCCCCAGGCCGCTCCCTTTCGGCGGCGCTCCTGAGGAAGGGAATATCCGACGCGACCTATTCGCTGGAGCCCGATTCCCCCTCCGCCCTCAGGGCTGTCGGCTGGCTCGATCTGTCGTGGAGCGGCGCAGACAGGATACTGCTCGCCGGTTTCAACGAGGGCGATGTCCCGGACTCCATTGCAGGACATCCATTTCTTCCGGAATCCCTGCGCGCCAAACTTGGCCTCCAGTCCAACGACGCACGCCTGGCGCGCGACACGTTCCTACTGAAGGAGATGCTGGATGCGCGCGCGGAGGGGGCCGTCCGCGCCTGCTTCGCCAGGACTAGCGACTCCGGCGACATCCACCGTCCGAGCAGGCTGCTCTTCCTTGTCCGCGACGCCGATCTCGCCGCGCGTGTAAAGTGCCTTTTCGGGGAACTCCCGTCCGGCGGCGGCCGCGCGCCACGCGCCATTGCCGACGGGTGGCGGCCGCGTCTGCCTTCCGCCCTGGCCCTCCCGCATTCCGGCGACGGGGCCACACCTGGCGGGCGTCTTTCAGCCTCGCATATCGACTCGTGGCTCCGCTGCCCCTTTTCATGCCTGCTCTCATACGGGATGGGCATGGAGCGGACCGAGGAAAAGGACGAGTTCGGCGCCGACGACTTCGGCAATTTTGTCCACGCCGCGCTCGAGGAATACGCGAAGAGCCAGATCGAGAGGGATTCCAACGGCCTTCCGCAGCTGCGGGAGGAGGCCGACATCCGCGCGGCCCTGGCGGACATTTTCGGGAAAATACGCGCCCGCCATGGCGAGCCGCTGCCGGCAAAGCTTGAGCTGCAGCTCGACTCGGTCCAGTCGCGCCTGGAGAACTTCGCCGCCATCCAGGCCAGGTGGGCGTCAAATGGCTGGAAGATTGTGGCCCGGCCGGAATTCGGGTTCACCGCGCGCCCATTCCGGGACGAGGACGGGCCCGATGTCTGGATTCGCGGATTTGTCGATAGGATCGATTTCAAGGAAGGCACCGGCTATCGGCTGATTGACTACAAGACGTGGGACTCCAGGTCCGCAATCGTTCGCAAAATCGTTTCCTCGGGCGCGGCGGAGGCCGCCCACGCAATGTCGCTTGGGCTCCCGCTGCTCCAGGCGGCGCGCTGCAATGCCGCGGGACGCCGGATCCTTTCCGTGCAGCTCCCCCTGTATGCCCGCTGCCTTGAAACCATGCCTGCCAGCGAATGCGGCCACCTGCCTACGGATGGCTTCGCCGGCCACATCGCCGATTGCTGCTACCTTGTCCTCGGCAAGAATCCCGAGAACACGTGCGTCTTCGGCAGCTCAGAGGACCAGGGCGATTTTGAGTCGCAGAAGAGAGGCAAGCTCGTCCTGTCGGAGGAGTGCTTTTCGAATGCTGCGCTGGACACCGCCCGCATCGCGATACGCGCCATCAGGCGCGGCCTGTACTGGCCGCCCGGCCCCGGCAACGAACTCAAGTACGGCCTTGGCGACATCCTGCTCAATTCGGCGGAAAGCGACATGAAGGGGACTCCATGGCTCGCCGAACAGGAGGCGCGAATGACTCTGTTCGCGGCGGAGATGGCGGCGAACGCAACTGGCGGCGCCACCGCGCCGGAACGGGAAATGGAGGCGGAACAATGAATGGCAACCTTGTCCTGAAGGCATCGGCCGGAACCGGCAAGACCTTTGCCATCGCCACACGCTACATCCGGCTGCTTGTGCTCGGCAACGCCCGCCCAGAGGCCATCCTCGCGCTGACCTTCTCCCGCGCGGCGGCACAGGAAATCTACACCAAGATCCTCGAGCGCCTCTGCGAGGCCGCTGCCTCCGAGCGGGGCGCGGAGGCCGAGCGCGGCTTCCTCCTCGGATGGCAGAGCGAACTCGCCGTTGAAAACCCCTCCGGGGCCAGCGCCGCAGAACTTGCCGGACTGCGCGAAGCGGAGGCGCGGCACCTCTCTTCCTGGACGAGCGCGAGGTTCGCGCAGCTCCTGCGGCGCGTCGTGGATGCCCAGCACCACGACACCATCGCCACCCTTGACAGTTTCATCCTGCGCATCGTCCATGCCTTCCCGCTGGAAATGGGTTTCCAGCGCGAGGTGTCCGTCCTTGACGAATATGGCGAGGCGCAGGCGTCGCGGGACGCCCTTGAGGAGGCGCTGTCAGCGCGGTGGGGGGATGGCGGCGCCGAAGTCAGGGCGCTCTTCCGCGACTTGCAGGACGGGGCGGCATCGCGCACCGTGCTGCCCTGCCTTGACAAGGCGGCTGGCAAATGGCGAGGTTTCATCCACGGCCACCCTGAGTCCAGGAATTGGACGGCTGAGACCATGCTGGCCGCGCTTGGGCTTGTGGACGATGTGGCCAGCCCGCCGGACTTGTCCGCGCTTCCCGCTACGGGGAAGAAGGCCGACCCATTTGGGACAATCGTCGGCCGCGTCAGCGACTGCGCCGACGGGAGGCTGGACGACAAGAAGATTTTCAGCGACAAGCCCGGCGAGCTGATGCTTCACCTTATGATGGACCCGGCCGCGACGTCATACTCATACGATACGAAAACGGGGAAAGCCAAGACTATCGACTGCGGCAGCGCGGAAGTGGCTGACCTTGTGCGCGCCGCGGCCCGCTACATGGTCGGCAAGGCCATCGCGCGCCGCCTCGCCGTCGTCGCGGCCAATCTCCGCCTTGCCGAAAATGTCGAGTCCGCCTACGAGGCGGGAACCCGCCGGCGCGGCCTTCTGACTTTTGAGGACTTTACCGACAGGCAGGCGAAATTCGCAAGTTCCGGCAGGGCCTTCGAGCTTCAGAACCTGCAGTTCCGCCTCGATTCCCGCTTCGACCACTGGGCCCTTGACGAATTCCAGGACACGAGCATGCCGCAGTGGGAAAGCCTCAGCGTCCTTGTTGACCAGGCGGCCGGCGATGCCGTCGACGGCTCCGCCGGAGGCGGCCGCAGCGTCATGGCCGTTGGCGACTTCAAGCAGTCGATTTACGCATGGCGCGGCGGCAATGACGTGCCGTTCAAGACGCTGATCGAAACCGTCCGGGACGGCGGGGGGCTCGTCGCCGCGCTGCCAGTCTCGCACCGCTACCGCCAGAACACGGCGGATTTCCTCAATGCGGTTTTCTCGCCCGAAAACATCCGACCGCTTGTGGGGGCGACATGCCCTGTCGCCATGGACCTGTGGGAGTCCGAGTGCTGGCCCGCCGGCGGGCACAGGGCCGAGCCAGGCCCGGATGGCCTCCCGAAGCGCGACGACTACGTCGAAGTCGTCGCGGCCGATCCCCTCGACCCCGACGATGCGCTGTCCGCCTTGGCGGGTGCCGACGACGATTCCGACGACTTGCGCCCAAGCGTCGCGCTTCGCGCGCTCGCCCCGTCGATCTGCAAGTGCGTCCGCGAAATGGTCCAGGCCAAGCTGGATGCCGGCAGCACGGACTCAATCGGCATCCTCGTCAGGAAAAACGGAGACGGCATCTACCTCGCCGAAACGCTCCGCAAGCATCTTTTGGCGAACGGCAGGGCCCTGCCCGTCGTATGGGAGGGCGAGGGCGGCGTCCTTGACGCACCGGTCGTCCGCGCAATCCTCGAACTGCTGAAGCTGGCCGAACACCCTGACGACGCCTTCGCCTGGGCCGCGGTGAATTCGATCTTCCCGCTCCGCGGGACGGTCCTCCCCGACGGCGCTCTCCGCGAATCCGGCTTCGTCCCGCCCGGGGGCGATGTCACGCCGGATGCCGTTTCGTCCGCCGTCGCGTCGATGCTTTCAAAGCGCGGGCTCGCGAGAACCCTCCGCGAGTTCGCGGGCGCGCTCAAGTCTTCTAGCCCAAAACTTGACAGGCGTTCCATCGCGCGACTCGACGATCTCGTCCGCGAAGGTGTCAAGTTCGAGGGCCGTCCGGAATCCGAAGGCGGTGTCGCGGCCTTCCGCCGCTACCTGGGGAAAGTCACCGACAGGGATGTCGCCTCATCCCCGGACTGCGTCCGCATCATGACCATCCATAGTTCGAAGGGCCTTACCCTTGACCGCGTAATCGTCCCCGTGACTGAAAGCTCGCACTCCGCACGCAACTTGTTCAGAAGCGCCGGCGACTGGATTGTCGGCGACGGCTGGGTTCTCGACTCGCTGGACAGGAACCTGGCGGAAGTCTGCGCCCCAGTCCGCGACGCCATCGCGGCCGCGGCCAACGACCACTGCATCGCCGACTTGCGGACATGGTATGTCGCGCTGACCCGCGCCAGGATGTCCACCCGCGTCTTTCTCCTGGACGGCGATTTGCAGGGAACGCAGTTCCGGGACGTCCTCCTCCGCCCATTCGCCGGCGAAGGGCGCCGCGAATGCGCCTACGGGACAATTCTCCACTCCGCCGGAGGGGAGCCGCCATATTCGCGCAAGGCCACGCCATCCGTCCGGAACCCCGCCGAATGGAACGGCCGGGGCGGTGAAGGGCAGGTGCGCCATGCGACCCCCTCCACCGCCGACTCGTCCGCCGGAGCTTCGGCGCCGGCGGCGCATCCGCTCTCCAACCCGTTTGCCGAAACGTTCCGCGCCGGGGCGCGGCGCGGGGTCGAGGAGCACGCGGCCTTCGCCAGGATTGGCTGGATTGACCCGGCATCCCCGGCGGACGGGCGGGAGGGCGCCATCCTCGCCTCGCCATGGCGCGAAGCCTTCGTTGAGACCCCGACGTCCGAACTGTGGCGCGAGCGCCAATACGAGGTCTTCCGCAGCCATTCCAATGTCTGGGAGACCGGCCAGTTCGACCGCGTAGTCTTCACCGGCGCGGGCGATGGCCGCTCGGCCACCATCTACGACTTCAAGACAAATGCGATGCTCCGCGGCGAGTCAGTCGCCGATTTCGAAGGGCGGATGGCCTCGGCCTACGGCAGGCAGATGTCGGCCTACCGGCGGTCCCTTTCATCGCTGTGCGGGATTCCGGAGCAGAATATCCGCACCGTCCTCCTGCTTGCGGAGTCCATGACCGCGAAGGAGGTCGCGGAAGGGGACAGCCCCTGAATGGAGCGCGCTGGCGGGCCGCTGGATTGTGGCCCGCCGCCGCGCTAGCCATTGAATACCGTGCGGTCGAACCTGAACCCCGCCGCGTTCTCGAAGACTTCGGGGCGGCCCCTTGTCCGGCATGAGGTGCCGTGCCGCTCCCAGTCGTCGAATTCAGGGGATGGGCTTTTCGTGAATTCGCAGTCCTCGAATGTGAAGTTCCTGAATGGCGTCCCGGGGCGGCCCTGGACGAATGGCCAGAGCCGCGCCGTCGTCTTGACGCGCCTGAACGTTATGTCGCGCACCGCGTCGATGCGCGTCTCCGCGCTCCTGGACATCCTCGCCTCAATCGGGTATCCCCGGATGCCGTCCATCTCGATGTCTTCGAACAGCAGGTTCTCGGTAAGGGACGCCTCTCGCCCGAAGTCTGGATGGAGCGGCTTGTCCGGCATTACGAATTCGATGCCGTAGGAAGTGTCGCGCATGGCGATGCGCCTGAACGAGCAGTCGCGTATCTTGCCGTCGTTCATCCAGCCAATCCTGATTCCGCCGGCCCACGCCCTGATGCGGCAGTCGCGGATTTCCACGCGCTCGCACGGGCGGTCCTCCCTGAGGGAGCGGCTGTTCGCGCGCACTATCAGGGCGTCGTCGCCGCACTCAATGTCGCAGTCCGACACCGAGACGTCCCGCGAGCAGTTGATGTGGATCCCGTCGTTGTTCGGGTAGCGGACATCGCATCGGATCTCCAGGCCGCGCATTTCCACTTTGTCGCAGTCGTGAATCCAGTAGGCCCAGCCGGCCGGGCCGTTCACGAGCCGCACCCCGTCAATCCTGACGTCCCGGCATCCGGCCAGGAATACGACGCGCGGCAGGGACTTCTCCATCGGCCAGCGCCTGTGGAACTCCCATCCCGTCCAGTCGGCCTCCTCCTTCCTGATGACGTGCGCGTCGCCGTTGCAGTCAATCGTCCCCGGCCCGGTTATGGCCATGTGCTCGCATTCGTCCGCGAAAATGAAACTGGCGCTTCTTGAACGCGGGAGGTTCTCGGTCGCCACATGGCGCGGGGCTGGCCAGTCGCGGAAGTCGTCGATGTCTGGCGAGGCCAGGAGCCTTGCCCCATCGGCGATGTGGAGCTCGACTCCGGAGCGGAGCTGGATCGGGCCTGAAAGGTATGTCCCGCCGGCAAGCTCCACCTGCGAAAGCCCGCCGCCGGGGGTGAAGCGCGATGCGGCCGCGTCAATCGCCGCCTGTATCGCGGCCGTGTCCTTTGTCCGGCCGTCGGCCCTGGCCCCGAAATCACGCGGATTGATGCTGCCCATCGCCGCACTATATCCTTTCCGGCGCCTCGATGCCGAGCAGGTCGAGTCCGGCGCGGAGCGTCCGCGCCGTGAGTTCGCAGAGGTGCGCCCGGCTGTCCCTGACCGCCGGGTCCGCCTTGAGGATCGGATACCGCTGGTAGAAGCTGCTGTAGCTCTGCGAGAGGGCGTAGAGGTAGTCGGCAAGGACATTTGGCCGGCAGCTTTCCGCGGCGCGCACGACCGCGCCGGGGAATTTCAGTATCTGGAGGGCCAGTATGCGCTCAGCTGGCTCGTCGAGCATTAGCCTGGCCGCCGTCGGGGCCGCCCCTGGAACCGCCGCCCGGTATTTGTCAAGCAGGCTGCAAATCCTGGCGTGCGCGTACTGCAGGTATGGCCCGGAGTTGCCTTCCAGGGCAAGGGCCTTGTCCCACGTGAATACGATCATCGTCTGGGGGTCGTGGCTTAGGTCGGCGTATTTGATGGCCCCAACGCCTATTTGAGCCGCCAGTTTGGCCTTCGCCGCGTCGTCAAGGTCCTTGTCGGACGCGTCTATGATGGCGCGGGCGCGCTTCTCGGCTTCGTCGAGAAGCGTCTCCAGCTTTATCAAGTTGCCCTGGCGCGTTGAGATGACGCCCTCGGGAAGGCGCATGAGGCCGAACCAGACGTGCCGCAGCTTGCAGTTCCCGGGAACCAGCCCGAGCTTGTCGCAAATGCGGAAGAACTGCTTGAAATGCAGCTGCTGGCGCTCGTCCGTGACGTAGATGACCTCGTCGGGATTGTAGTCGCGGATGCGCGTGGCGACCGTCGCGATGTCGGTCGTCGTGTAGTTGAAGCCGCCGTCGCGCTTGCGGACTATCGCGACGTCAAGCCCGTCGTCCGTGAGGTCCACTATCGTCGCGCCGTCGCTCTCCTTGGCCATGCCGGCCCTTTCGAGCGATTCCACGACTCCGGCGAGCTGCTCCTGGTAGTAGCTCTCGCCGCGGACAGTGTCGAACTTGACGCCGAGGCGGGCGTAGATCTTGTCGAACTCGCCGAGGGACAGGCGTATGAACTCCCTCCACAGCGCGCGGTTGTCCGGGTCGCCCTGCTGGAGCTTGACCGTCTCGGTGCGGCAGGCGTCAAGCCATTCCTGCGCCGCGGCCTTCTGTTCGGGCGTGGCGTCGTCGCCGGCCTTCGTGCGCCCGTAGCTCTCCACGTATATGCGCTGTAGCTCCTCGATCGGGTCGCGTTCAAGGGCCTCGCGGTCGAGAAATTCGCGGTAGCCCTTTATGATTATGCCAAACTGCGTGCCCCAGTCGCCGATGTGGTTGTCGGCGACGACATTGTAGCCCAGGGCCTTGAATATCCTGTGAAGGGCGTTGCCGATCACTGTCGAGCGTATGTGCCCGATGTGCATGGGCTTGGCGACATTCGGGCTTGAGTAGTCGATCACGAGCGTCTTCCCGGCGCCGATCGCGGGCAGCGTCGTCGCGTCGGCGAGTTCCGCCGCCAGCCACGATGCGTCAACCCTGATGTTGATGAAGCCCGGCCCAGCGATTTCGGCGGTAGCCGGCGCCCCGTCGCGGTCGAGGGCGCCCACAATCGCTTCGGCTATCGCGCGTGGCGGCTTGCGGAGCTTCCTCGCCAGCCCCATGGCGTCGTTGCATTGGAAGTCGCCAAAGGCCGGGTCCGTCGCCGGCTGTATCCGCAGCGCGGTTCCGGCCGCCGCATCTCCAAACGCCTTTTCAAGCGCGGCCTGTAGCCATTGTTCAAGTTGTTCGGTTCCTGAATTCATCGTTATGCCAGTTGTGTTGGTCAGGCCTTCGGCGGCCAAACGTTTTTTTTTTAATGGAGTCGCGGCGCTATGCTATGCCAGGCCGACCTGCTGCGCCACAAGCGCGTCCCCGCAGTAGGTCTTGCGGAGCTTGGGCTTCTCGATCTTGCCCGTCGGGTTCCGCGGCACCGGCGCGAATATGTAGCGGCGCGAGCGCTTGTAGCGCGGCATGGCCTTGCAGAATTCCTCAAGCGCCTTTTCGTCCAGAGACGCGCCTTCCTTGACTTCGACGACCGCGGCGGCGATCTCGCCAAGCCTGGGGTCGGGGAGCCCGATGACCGCGACGTCCTTGATCGCGGGGTGGGCCCTCATGAAATCCTCGATCTGCACAGGGTAGATGTTCTCGCCGCCGGTTATGATTACATCCTTCTTCCGGTCAACGAGGTAGATGAAGCCCTCCCTGCTTGTCGCCATGTCGCCGGTGTAGAGCCAGCCGTCGGAGTCGAGGACGGCGTCGGTCGCGGCCTTGTCCTTGTAGTATTCGCGCATGACGCCGGGGCCGCGCACGGCAAGCTCGCCCACCTCCCCGGCCGCCACTTCCTTCCTGTCAGGCCCGACGATCTTCGTCTCCCAGCGGTAGCCCGGAATGCCGATTGCGCCGACATGCGCGACATTCCCCACGCCAAGATGGACGCACCCCGGCCCCGTCGATTCCGACAGCCCGTAGTTCGTGTCGTAGTCGTGGTGGGGGAATACCCTGAGCCAGCGCTGGATCAGGGATGGCGGCACAGGCTGCGCCCCGATGTGCATCAGGCGCCATTGGGCGAGCTCGTAGTCGCCAAGCTTCACTGCGCCGGAGTCGATCGCGTCGAGGATGTCCTGCGCCCACGGGACTAGCAGCCAGACGATCGTGCACTTCTCCTGGCTCACCGCGCGAAGTATCCATTCCGGCTTTACGCCGCGGAGGAGAACCGCCTTGCCGCCGGCGATGAAGCTCCCGAACCAGTGCATTTTGGCGCCGGTGTGGTAGAGCGGGGGAATGCAGAGGAACACGTCCTCGTGGGTCTGCCCATGGTGGCGCTGCTCCATTTCCGCCGATTGCGCGAGGCAGCGCTGCGTCAGGACAATCGCCTTGGGAAAGCCCGTCGTCCCGGACGAGAAGTAGATGGCGGCATCGTCGTCGAGCGAAATGTCAATGGCGGGGCACCGGCTGGAGCAATATGAAACCAGGGCGTTGTAGGATTCGGCGAACGAAGGGCAGTCCTCGCCGACGTAGAGCCTGAGCCCGACTTTCGGGATGTTGTCGGAAATCCCCTCGACCCGCCCGGTGAATTCAGGGCCGAACACCAGGACCGACGCGTCGGCGAGGTCGAGGCAGTAGCGTATTTCCTCGGCCGTGTAGCGGTAGTTCAGCGGAACGGCCATGGCGCCGGTGCGGAGGACGCCGAAGTAAATGGGCAGCCACTCCAGGCAGTTCATCAGGAGAATCGCGACCTTGTCGCCGCGCTTCACGTTGCGGGTGAGCAGGAAGTTGGCGAACCTGTTGGCCTTTTCCTCGAATTCCGCCCATGTCATTTCGCTCCGAAAAGCTTCAATTGGGCTGGATTCTATGAGGGAATACTCCTTCCACGTCGTGTGGCGCGCTTCCAGCTCCTGTGGGTTGATTTCAACAAGCGCGACCTCGCTGCCGTATTTCGCCGCGTTGTTTTCAAGAATTTTGGTAATTGGTTCCATGGCATTCCATTCTACAAAACCCCTCCCGCCCTGTCAATTCTTGCCACGGTGAATCCATCCACTTCATGCCGGCGACATCCTCTGCGGCGAACACTGCGAAGTGCAGGCGCTTCAGCCATGATCACGGCTACATGTCCTGGGCTTCGCGGTTTTTGCGGCGCCAGTGCAGCATGGTCGTGCCGGTGGCCCTCTTGAATATCTGCGACAGGTGGCTGTCGCTGGAGAACCCGGTGCGTTCCACTATTTCCCCGATTGTGAGGTTGTCCCCCGCAAGAAGCGACTTGACGCACTCGATGCGCTCGCTCATGAGTTCGTCGCGGATGGAGCGCCCGATGCGCTTCTGGAAGCGCAGCTCGAGGTAGCGGCGCGAGCAGCCTGCGGCGTGGACGATGTCCGCCACCGAGATGCCGCCGGTTTCGGCGTTGGCGCGTATGAAGCGTATGGCTTTCGCGACGAACAGGTCGCTCATCGCGTCATAGCCCGTGGAGCCGCGCGTCACGACGGAAATCGGAGGCAGCGCAACGGCGCGCCTTTTGGGCTTGCGCCCGTGCATCAGGTCATCGAGCATCTCCGCCGCTATCCGCCCGCGCCGGTAGCCGCCCGTGTGGATGCTGGACAGGGGCGGAACGGTGGATTTGCACAGGAGAAGGTCGTTGTCCACGCCCAGCACGGCGATCTCCTCCGGCACCTTGACCCCGCCCATGAGGCAGGCCTCCAGCACGAGCCGCGCCCGCCCGTCCATCGGCGCGAAGAGGGCGGTGGGCTTCGACAGCCCGCGCAGGAAGCGGAGCAGGCTCCGGCGCTCGACCGCCCAGCTGCGCCTTTCTTCATCGGTGAACGAGTCATGCACCGCGCAGTTGAAGCCGAATTTGGAAAGCGTCTCTGCGAAGCCGCGCCGCCGCTCCGCGTTCCAGAATTGTCCGAGCGGCTCGCCGACGAAGGCGAACGACCGGTAGCCGCGCTCGAGGTAGTAGCGGGCGGCCATCTCCCCGATGGCGAAGGAGTCGCGTCCGACCCACGGCACGTCCTGCATCGGGAAGTCCGGCGCCAGCATGTCCGGGTTCGGCTCCACGAAGACGACCGGGGCGTGGAACGCGGCGATGTCGCGGACGCCTGGCCGCGTGAGGCCCGTGACGATCACACCGTCCGCGCCTCCGTCCTTCGCCAGGTCGAGCAGCTGTTCGCCGGGCCGGCCCTCCATGAACATGCAGAACCACGGCCCGTGCGCAGCGGCGTAGTCGAAGATGCCGCGCAACGTCGAGCGCGCGCCCTTGAGCGCCGTAGAGATGAAAATCGCTATTTTCGGTGTTTCCATCATGACTTTCAATTCTGGCACAACCCGCGCTGGAAGTCAATCCTCATGCGCAAATTTGATGAAAATGATGCGCTAATCGCTATATTTTCCCTAGGGCCGGAATCGTATAATGAATGCTGAAAACTAGGAGAAAACACTATGGCAAACTCGTCGCGATTCACGTCAACACCCTCCGCAGCCGCCACCCGCGTGGCCGCAACGGCAAAAACACTGCTTCGACCTACCCTCGCCCTTGCGTTTGCGGCGCTGGGGACCGCCAGCGCCGCCGTCCCGTACGCGAACGACTTCGCGACCCGCTCCTCGGGCCCTGCGCCGTCCGACCGCTGGATGGAGGCGGCGTATGTCCCCGGCGCGCTCGCCCGCCGGCTGGCGAGCGACACTGTGAACGCCGTCTCGCCCTACGCAGGCGACTGCCAGGACGGCTGGGCCGCGAAAAAGGGATGGTCGAACGGCGCCGTCGCGTACACCGTCGCCGCCGACAACGGCAACCAGGGGCTTCTCGCCAATGGCACCGGCAACTCATACGCGAACTCGTCTTCCGTCATTGTGCAGCCTTTCGGCAACGAGTTCGCGACGGGGACGCTCAAGCTCTCGGTCGATGTCCGCACCCCGGCGCAGACGGCCTGCCTCAATCCCACTGGCAACGCCTTCGCGATGCTCGCCCCCGTGTTCAAGTCGGCGCTCGACATCACCTCGACGTCATTTCAGCATCCGATGCGCTTCGGCCCGGGAAGCATGTCAAACGGGAGCGAATGGCTGCTGAAGGCCTTGTCGCGCGGCAAGACCTCGGCATCGGCCGGCGACTCCAACTTCGGCCAATACGACACGCGCAACGCCATTGGGGCGGGGACATGGATCCGCTACGAGGCAATCCTCAACCTTGACGCCGGCACATACACCGCGACATTCGCCAACCTCGGCACGATGCACCCAACGGCGGCCGCCGCAGCAGGGACGACCTACGACTTCCGCACATACGAGCCTGGCGGTGGCGGCTCCGCCGCCCCGACGACTCTCTACTTCGACACCGCGATGTCCGACATGACGGGCGGCGTAGCCGGACTGGCCTTCTGGACGCAGGGCCTCAAGCTGGCGGCGGACGCCGCCGACGCGCCGATGTTCGACAACGTCCGCGTCTGGCACGACGGCGACCTCGTCTACGAGAACGACTTCGCGACGCGCCGCTACCGCCAGGTCGAACCCGCCGCCACAACCGCCGGCGCCTACGCGCTTTCGCCGACCACGAACTCCGTCTCCTCCGTCAGCTATGACCATGGCACGTGGGAGAACAACTACGGCGTTGGCGAGTCCAGCTGTGGGGAATTCCTGCCCGCCACCGGCTCAAACGGCGCCGAGTGCTTTGGCGTGGACGGCTGGCACCGTCGCGCGGGCGGCGCGGGCTTCTCGCTGCTCGACCCTAACAAGAACGGCGGCTACGGCTGGAACAACGGCGCTATGCTGCGCGTCACGAAGAAGAGCACGCTCGGCGTCGCCGCGGTCCCGCTCGGAACGACCGTCACGAATGGCAAGGTCCGCCTCTACTTCGACCTCTTCCCCGGCCGCAAGACGGTGATGGGAAGCTACACCGAGGCCTTCGCCATGTGCTTCCTCTCAGGTGGTGGCATGGGGACGGCCACCTACACCGGCTCCACCTCCCGCGATACGATATGGAAGGGCAAGGCCGTCTGCGGCGCGGGATACTATGCGAACGGGTCGGCGAACAATGAATACAACCCCGGCAACATCTGCTATGGCGCGGGAACGCTCAAGGCGAACTACTCGCCATCCACCGCAGCCTCGATGTGCAACTGGCACCGCTATGTCGTCACCGCCGACCTTGGCGCCAAGACCTACAAGATGTCCGTCTATATGCTAGGCAGAACCGGTCAATCCATGGACTATGACATTTCTGGGCTTTCGCCCGTCGCGGAAGGCACGACCGGCTTCATGACCGACGCGCCTGCTAGCGTTGACTCCCTCTTCATCGCCTCGCAGGGCCACGGCGACTACAACGCCTACGGTTCGCAAACCATCAACGGCGTCGATTACAATTTTGGCAAATTTCCCTGCTTCGACAACCTCCGCGTCTGCCTGGTGAACGACGACGGCTCCGACGGTCTCGACCTCTTCCGCTGCGACTTCAGCGACAGCGTCCGCGCCGCAGTCCACGCCGCCGCGCCGCTGAAGACAGGCATCGGCCTTGAAGGCGCGGACCGCTGGACGGCGCGCGGCACGGCACACGGGGCCATCTCCGTCATGAATGACGGAACGGAGAACAATGCCGCCGTTCTCGCCGGTTCCTCCGGCGGCGCGGGCTTTGCCGTGCAGCCATTCGGCTTCATGTCAAAGGGCGCTGCATCGGCCACGTTCGCGGCTGACATCCGTCCCCCGAAATACTGGTCGCTTCCCGGGGGCCAGGCCTTCGTCGAAGTCGGCGGCGACGCCTACTACCAGGGCGTCTCCACCCCGGCCGGCGACTGGCGCGCCACCGCGCCGCACCTCTCCTTCGGATTTACCTGCGACACGACAACGAAGTCTTTCGGCCGCTACGAGTCGCTTAAGTTCGCAGCCGGGACGCAGGCCGGACTCTGCGCGCCAACGGAAACGTCGGAGGTCGATTCCATGCACTGGTACCGCTTCCGCGTCAAGGCGGAACCGTCCGCCGGCAGTTTCTCCGTCCGCGTCTATGACCAGGGGACCGCTCGTCCCGCCCCAGACTCCGCCGACGGCACGCCAGTCGCGACTTTCTCCAATGTCGCGCTTCCGGCCTTCGGACCCGGGGGCATGACCACTTTCGGACTCGGTGGAAGCGGCATCCCCGCCACGTATGGCGGTGGCCTCGACGATCCGACTGTCGCGCTGGTGGACAACCTCTCGGCCGATGTCAAATCCGCCGGCACCTTCTATTTCTTGCGGTAGCGCCCTGCCGCCGAGCAACTCCCCAACTCACAACTCATAACTCACAACTAGCACCCACCCCCCATGAAAACAATCGTCTCCCGTCTCATGTCTATCGTTCCTGCAGCGCTCGTGGCGCTGCACGCAACCAGCGCCGCCGCCCGCACCGTCTCCGTTGCCTCCGTAGGCGAAACCGGCGCGGCGCTCCTCTTCGGCGACGCCGACGGCAAGGCATACCAGCTCGCCGTCTGCTACGGCGACGAGGACGGCGGCGCCACCACAGCCGGCTGGGACACCTGCGAAATCCTCGGCGCCATCGGCGCGGCCGAAACCTCTCGCACCGTCGCCCTACCCGCAGGCTGGGGCTCGACCGTCACGCATCTGCGCTACTTCCTGCTAACCCGCCCCTACGCGGCCGACCTTGAGTTTATCGGAACCAGCAACAAAAACACCCCCGCAGGCGTGTATTTCGACTCCGGCGTAAAGGCCAGGGACGGTACGAGGATGGTCGCCGAACTGATGGTCTATTCCGACTCCGGCAACAAGGAGTTCTGCGGTACCCAAAAGGGCAGCGACTACTTCCGCCTCTACGGCGTAAACGGAACGGGGCAGCGTCTAGGCTACTGCGGCAGCGGGGCGTCAATCAACGGGTCATCGTATCCAATCGACAAGACAAGCCTGTTCAAGATCACCACGACCCTCGCCGCCGGAAGCCAGTCGATCTCGTGTCAGAAGTCGACGAACGGCGGCTCAAGCTGGAGCAGCTACGGCAGCCGGACCGACACCCAGGCCGGCCCCGTGGACTGGAACCTCAATCTCTTCATCCTTGCAATCAACCACGACGGCGTTGCGGAGTACGAGGCCGCGATGAAGCTCTACGCCCTCGCGCTCTACTCCGACGGCAACTACACGACCCCGGTCCGCGACTTCGTGCCGGTTCTTGACGAAAACGGCGTCGCTTGCCTCTACGACAAGATGACAGGCGGCTTCTTCTACAATCAGGGCACCAGCAATCCAACGCAGGGAACCGCGACGGCCAAGGCCTACGATGTCGTCGCGGCTTCGAGCGCGACGGTCACTTCGGCACCGCGCTCCGTGACAGTCCTCTCAACTTCAGGGGGATCGGCCACCCTCGCATTCGGTGCTGCGGACGGCAAGGCATACCAGCTCGCCGTCTGCTACGGTGACGAAGACGGCGGCGCGGACACGAACGCATGGGACTCGTTCGAGATCCTCGGCGCCGTCGGCGCGGCCGAGACCTCGCGCGCCGTCGCCCTCCCCGCAGGCTGGGGAGGCGCCGTCAAATATGTCCGCTACTTCCTGCTATCCCGCACCTACGCGGCCGGCCTGGAGTTCATCGGGACTGACAGCAAAAACACACCCGCACACGTGTTTTTCGACTCCGGCGTAAAGGCGAAGGACGGCACGAAGATGGTCGCCGAACTGATGGTTTATTCCGACTCCGGCAACAAGGAGTTCTGCGGCGCCCAAAACGGAAGCGACGTATTTCGCCTCTACGGCGTAAACGGAAAGACCCAGCGTCTAGGCTACTGCGGAAGCGGCGCCACAATCAACGCGTCTTCGTATCCTATCGACAAGACGAGCCGTTTCAAGATCACCACGACCCTAGATGCCGGAAGCCAGTCGATCTCATGCCAGAAATCGACTAACGGCGGCTCGACCTGGAGCAGCTACGGCAGCCGCACCGACACCCAGGCGGGGCCAGTGGACTGGGACCTCAACCTCTACATTCTTGCAGCCAACTCCAATGGCGCGGCGATAGCCGAGGCCGCGATGAAACTCTACACCCTCGCGCTCTACTCCGACGGAGACTACACGACCCCGGTCCGCGACTTCGTGCCGGTTCTTGACGAAAACGGTGTCGCCTGCCTCTACGACAAGGTGACCGGCGGCTTCTTCTACAATCAGGGCGCCAGCAATCCAACGCATGGAACAGCGACGACCAAGGCGCTTTCAGTTGCCTCGTCGAGCGAAACAGCCGACTGCAACGTTCCGGTTGCGCGGCTCGCCTACGTTCAGTCCGACGGCGCGGATGACTTCCTGAATCTCGGCGTAATAGCCAGGGACGGCACGAAAATGGTCGCCGAAATGGAATGGCTCTCCACGTCCGGCGCCCCGGTCTTCTGCGGGGCGGCGACGAACACCTCAAACGGCCTCTTCTGGCTCTACGGCCGCAATTCGACGACCCAGCGCATGGGCTATCTCGGCGACGCCGCCACAATCAACGGCTCTTCCTATCCCGTTGCGTCGGACGAGAAATACCGCATCACGACGACCCTCGACGCCGGAGCGCAGACTGTGGCGTGCGAGCGCCAGATTGATGGCGCATGGGCCACATACGGCAGCCGCTCAACCGATACCTCCGGCCCGCTTGACACCGGTCTTCCGCTCTATCTCTTCGCCGACAACGTGAACGGCACGGCGGAGGCCTTTTCAAAGGCCCGCCTCTATTCGCTCAAGCTCTGGCAGAAGGACGGCAACGGCGACTACCAGCTCGTGCGCTATCTCGTCCCGGCGAAGACCCCGGACGGCGAGGCTGCGCTCTGGGACCGCGTGGGCGAGATATGGTTCCGCAACGGCGGAACTGGCGCCCTCTCCGCCGGCGCCGAATCGCCCTGGAGCAGCGGCCTCGTGATAGGGTTCTGGTGAGAACGCAATTCATGAAAACCATCGCGGCCATTGCGGCAGCTCTGTTCGTGTCCTTGGCCACCTCCGCCTCGATCCCCGACCTCCGGTGGTCGCTGGAGAGGGGCGCGGAAATCTCCGGCTCGACGCTCGTCGTGGATCTGCTGGACGGCTCGACAAACCGCGCGTTCGGGATGACAAGCGTCGATGTCTCGGATTGCCTTGGCGAAGACTCCGGCGCGCGGTTTGACTTCCGCGTCCGCGCACAGGACGTCTCGGAGCCGGCGGCCGATCACAACGGCGTCAAGGTGATGCTCATCTACACGACGGACACCGGCTCCACCCTGTATCCGCAGTGCTACCTGCCGCGCGGCACCTTTGGCTGGACAAACTGCTCCCTCCACGTGAACTGGCTGCGGGGCGTCCCGGCGGATGGCCGCCTCACCATCGCCCTTGGGCTTCAGGGCAGCACCGGCCGCGCCGAGTTCGACCTCTCCGCCCTCTCCCTCTCCGCCGAGCCGCTCGGCCTCGAACGCACCAACCAGAACTATGTAGTGCGATATCCGTCCGCCGAAGGGGGCACTGGGGAGGCATTCCAACGCCCCTTGCGCGGCTTCAACACCGCCAACCGCATCCTCACCGAGGCGGATATGCGCGACATGCGGGCCCTCGGCGCAACGCTGCTGCGTTTCCAGATGACCCGCAGCGGCAAGAACGACGACCTCGACGAATACGCCGCATGGGTTGATTCGCGTCTCGACAACCTCGTCGACGTCCTCGGCTGGGCCGGCGAACTCGGCATGAAGGTGTGCGTGGATTTACACGTCGTCCCAGGCGGCCAAGACAACATGGCCGAGCAGAACCTCTTCCACGACCAGACGTGGCTGGACGCCTACATCGCCACCTGGGAGCGCATAGCGCGGCGCTGCGTGGCCGCGCAAACGTCGGGCCTTTACGGCTACGACCTCATCAACGAGCCCTACCAGATAAGCCCCGCCGCCGTCGCCTCCTACTGGGAGGTCCAGCGCCGCGCCGCCGAGGCCATCCGCGCCATCGACCCCTACACGCCCATCATCGTGGAGAGCAACGGCAAGGACGGCGCGTCGGCCTTCTCCTATCTCTCGCCGCTTGCAATGGACAACGTAATCTACCAGGTCCACGTATATGCGCCGTCGGCCTACACGCACCAGGGCAGTAACGGTCGCGCCGCCCTGCCAGACGTCCGCTGGCCAGACGCCTCGCGCGGCTGGGACGCCGACTACCTCCGCCAAGTCCTGGAACCCGTGCGGGAATTCCAGGCAAGGCACAAGTGCCGCATATTCGTTGGCGAATTCTCGGCCGTCGCCTGGGCGAATGGCGCCGAAAACTGGCTCAGGGACAGCATCGACCTCTTCGAGGAATACGGCTGGGACTGGGCCTACCACGCCTTCCGCGAATGGCGTGGGTGGGACTTGGATTACGCCGGAACCACCCCGGACGCCGCAACCCTCCGATACGCGCCCGACAATCCGCGCAAGCGCGTCGTTGCCGATTCCATGCTCCTTGCCCCCGACACGCCGTGGTTCTCAGCCGCGTTCTCCAATGGCGTCGCCTCCGCTGTGGGGGGCGTCTGGAGCGAGTTCGCGGGCGGCGACGGCGAGTTCGCCGCCCTGCGCGGCAGGGAGGGTGTGGTGCGCCTCGCGACTGTGGTTGAGCCGCAATGCGGCGTCCTGCCTTCCAAGCTCACCGGGCTCCTGGCCTCCGCCGTCGCGCGCGGCCAGCTCGCCTCCACGGCTTTCGTCGAGGAGGACGACGGCTCGCTATCCCTGCGCTGCCTCGTGGCGGAGGATGGACAGGCCAAATGGCTGCCGCTGGAAGGGTTTTCGCTACACGCCGCCGAGGCGTATCAGGACGGTCCCACCGTCCTTGTCGTAGCCGAAGTCGCCTGCACCGGCGGAGTCGCCCGCGTGAGGTATGCGGCAACCAAAACCGGGGCTTCGGGCGCTACCTCCGCGCTTTGCCGCCTCCGCTCCGCCACCGGCGAAACCTGGTTCGATTCCCCGTGCGGCCAAGGAGGCAGCCCTGGGCTGGTTGCGGGCCGCGTGGCCGTCTCGGAGCCGCGCGCCCTCTCCTCGCTCACGGGGATTGCTTCCGGCGGCACCGACAACTCGCCCGCGCTTGCCTTCGGCGCCATCGGCGAAGGCACAGCCCCCGACGGCTCCGGCGGCACTGTCTGCGTGGAGGTGCTTGATGCCGCGCCGGGGATTCCATCCAGCGCAAGGCTGCGCCTTACACTGTCCGAAGCCGACTCCGGGACGGGCCAGACATTGGCCTTCATCGACCAACCATTCACCGGCGACGGCACCTACCGTTTCGACACCGCCGGCGTCCTCGACGCCGCAGCCCTCGCCGGCGGCACCTACTACCCCTACGAAATATCGCTCGTAGATGCAGCAGGGGCCAAGATTCAGGAAGCGCCATCACACGGCGGAACACTGCGCATCGCCGCCGACGTCCCGTGGTTCTCCGCCGACGCCGCAACCGGCGCCGTGAAGGGCGGCGCGTGGGTCTCCGGGGGCGCGGGCGGCCCGCCGGCGGTTGCCTCCGGCGCGTGGCAAATTACGCCAGATCGCGACGCCACATTCCAGGCCCGTTCCCCACGCGGCGGCTGCCCGCGCGTGGAAATGGCCCTCTCCCCCTGCGGCGGCCATCTGCCATCGAAACTATCCAATCTTCTCGCCGTCTCCGTGGCTCGCGGCGACCGCGCCGCCCTCGTGACCGTCGAGGAGTATGACGGCTCGCTCTCCCTGCGCGGTCTCGCGCTCGTCGATGGCGAACCAGCGTGGGTGGCCCTGGGTGGTGGGGCGAGTTCTCCGAACGAGCCGCTTCGCTTCGCCGTCGAATTCGACCTCTCCGGCACGACACCGATGGTTAGCTACCTGGCCTCCTCCGGGAGTTCGCAAGGTGGGGTGAGCTCTCCGAGCGAGCCGCTCGTCCGCCTCCGTTCCCCATCCGGCGAAACCTGTCTGCCGGCTCCTGGATTCGCGGCGCGCCCGGAGGTCGCGCCCTACCGGCTTGCCGGCGGCGTCCGTATTTCCGGCTGTGCGGGTGTCTCCTCCCTTATAGGCACGACATCCGTCCCCGCCGCCGGGATTCCCCCCGATCCTGTCACGCTTTTCATCATCCATTAGGGAACGTCGCGCGATGAACCAGGCATTCCGCTGGACAATTTCAGTAGCGATATCGGCGTTCGCCATCGGCGCCTCTGCCGGCTGGCCCCTCATCGCCATACGCCACACGAGCGCCATTAACGACGCGCCGGAGGTTTTCGCCAGACTGATGGAGTGCCACAAAAGGCACCCTGGCGCGTGCGACGAGTTCTGGTTCTCCGGCGGGCTTCGCATGACGCCCGAAGGCGCGGCGGCCGCCGCGGAAAAAATCGCGGCGTTCCGCCCGCTGTGCGACGAGACCGGCATCCGCCTTTCCTACCAGCAGGGGCTGACCCTCGGCCACGGCGTCTCGCACCACGGCACCCCCAAGCCTGGGGAACAGGAGTTCCCCGATGACGCCTGGCGCATCGACGTCGACGGCAAGCGCCTCGGCCTCCTCTGTCCGCGCTCGCCGTTCGTCCTCGACTACGAGTGCGACTTCGCAAAGGCGATAATTGGCACCGCAAAGCCCGATTCCTACTGGCTGGACGACGATCTCCGGCTTGGCGCATGGAAGCCGCAGGGCTGTTTCTGCGACCGCTGCATCGCGGCCTTCAACGCGAAGACGGGTGGGATGTGGACGCGCGGCGAACTGGCGAAGCGGCTTTTCTCCGATGCGGCTCGCCGGGACGGCTCGCCCCACCTTGACCCCCTGCGCGCCGCGTGGGGGGAGTTCAACGCCGAATCGCTGGCCCTCTACGCCGCCGCCGTCCGCAAAGCGGCGGACGAGCTGGGCAGTCCCTGCCGCCTTGGCTACCAGGCGATCTGGGCCGACTCCACCTACAACGGGCCTGATTTCCGTCCGCTTCTCGAGGCGCTGTCGGGACCGGCGCACCGGCCCGTCGGCATTCGCCCCGGCGCGGGCTTCTACACCGAGGCCGAACCGCGCGGCATGGTCGAGAAATGCCTCTCCGTCGCCCGCGAAGCCGAAAGAGTCCGCGAGTGCGGCGCTTTGCGCTCGCCCTCGCCGCAAGACGCCGCATCTCTTGTCGCCAGCGTCTGCTACGAGCAGGAGACCTATCCCCGCCACGTGCTGCACAAGTCGCCGGGGGCCATCATGACCGAATGCGCGCTCGCCCTCGCCTCCGGCTGCAATTCGCTCTCCCTCTACTGGTATGACCACGCCGCGCCAGAACCGGTCGGGGAATACGACCGGTTCGTGCGGACGCTCGCCGAGGCGCGCCCCTATTTCGAACGACTGGCCGCCTCGACGCGGCGGACGCGCCTCGGCGGCGTGGCGCGGTTCGTCGGCTCCGCCGCATTGGAAGCGCCCGGCTTCGACCTGCGCGACCGCAAGGACTTCGACCTGGCTTGCGCGGGGATTCCGGTGACCGTGGCCGGACCAGGCGCATCCGCCTACTACCTCACCGACAAGTCGCGCCGCGAAATGACCGAGGCGGATGTGGCAACTTGCCGCGACCCCATTGCGGGGTCGCGGATCGTCGATGTCTCCGACATCGAGAAATACCCCCTCGCATCCCGCCGTGCCAAGCTGCTCGACGACCTCGACGCCGTAACCGGCGGCACCTTCCCCGTGCGCATCGACGCATGCCGCCCGCTGCGCATCCTGCCACGAGTCCGAGAGGACGGACGGCTCGACAGCGTGACGATCCTCAACCTCTCCATCGGCGGCACCGACGAACTGAAGGTGCGCGTGCGGCGGCCCGTTTCGCGAAACGTCCTGCTGCAAAACTCGAAGATGGCCGTTCCTGTCCCGCTTTCCTGCACCTCGGCCGCGACGCCGGACGAGGTCGTCGTCACGCTCTCCGACATCCCCGGCTGGCAGATTGTGACCCTCTTCTTTGGCGAGACGAACGATGTCGCAGCCGCGAAGCAAGACCTGGCGTGGCGCTGGTATGACGGAACGGATCTTCCGTTGGAGGGGCGCGGCTTCGCCACAGCGAGCCTCCCGTCGCCCTACTGTCGGCTTCCGTCGGACATGCTTCCCCGCGTCACCAAGGAGGTCCGCGAGCTGCAGGCCGACACCGCCGGCCTCTGCTTCCGCTTCCGCACCGACTCGCGGCGACTCCGCATCTTCTGGAAGACGACCGCCCCAGTTCGCCAAAGCTGGAACATCGCTTCATCAGGCGCCGACGGCGTGGACGTGTATCAGGAGACCCCGCAAGGGTGGCGGTTCGTGCAACCGCCTTTCCAGCCAAAGTCAAAGGACGAGGGTGCGGAATACGTCTGGGATGTCCAGCCTGGGCTGACGACGATTGTGTATCTGCCGACCTATAACGGCATCGCGGCGTTCCGGATTGGCGTGGAAAAAGGATGTTCCATCGGGGCCGCGCCGCCGCGCAGGAGCGGAATCGCAAAGCCGGTCGTCTTCTACGGCACCTCCATCACGCAGGGGGCGAGCGCGTCGCATCCCGGCGGAAGCTGGGTGGCCCGGGCCGCGCGTCTGGCCGACGTCGAGGCGGTCAACCTCGGCTTCTCCGGCGCGGGCAAGATGGAGGACGCCATGCTCGACTGCCTTGCAAAAATCGACGCATCGCTCTACGTCCTCGACACCGTTTCCAACATGTCGCCGAAGCTGACGGCGGAGCGGTCGGAGAATTTCGTCAGGAGACTAGTCGCGCGGCGCCCCGGCGTCCCAATCCTGCTTACGGCGAACGCCTGGGTCCTGGGGCCGGAGGCCCGCCGGCGCGACGCCGCCGTGCGAGACCTCGTGGCGAAGCTCAAGGCCGAGGACCCCGCCCGGTGGTCGTCGCTCCACTTCGCAGGCGACGACACATCCGCACTTGCCCCAGACGCCGATGGAACGGTGGACGGCATCCACCTCAACGACCTTGGCATGCAGCGCGCCGGAGACTTCTTCGGAGGCGTCATCCGCGACATACTGGAAGGGGGCCGCCCTTGATTCTCGCCAACCGAAACGCCTTGCGAATCATCGCCCCCTTGCTCCTTGCGTCCCTTGCGCCGGATGCGCTCGCCGTGGTTTCCTTCCCCCATTCGGCGTGGTCGCTCCCCAGCGGGGCACGGATCGATGGCGACACGCTAGTCGTAGATATCCCCCACGGCGCAGCTGACAGGCGCGACGCGCGCGCCAGCGCAAAAATCGACTGCGCCGGGGCAATCGCCGACTTTCGGTCCGTCGTCGCCTCGGTGCGCGTTCGCGCCGAGGACGTCTCGGAGCCAGACCATCCGTGGAACGGCGTCAAGGTGCAGCTGCGTTACACCGACCTGGACGGCAAGGCGCAGTATCCCGCCTTTGAACTGCCCCGCGGTTCGTTTGACTGGACGAACGCGACTGTGCGCCTCTCCGCGCTCGCGAACCCGCTCGGAATCGGCGGTGACGGCCGCGCCACGCTCCTTCTCGGCCTTGAAGGCTGCACCGGCCACGCCGAGTTCGACCTCGCCTCCCTCCGCATTGACTACGAGGACACCGGCATCCCGCGCGAAGACGAAGTGCGGAAGGCGCGCTGTCCGTCCCGCCGCGAGGGCGAACGCGAAGCGCCGCACTCACGGATTCTCCGCGGATGCATGCTGCCAGCCCGCGCCACCACCGAAGGTGATATCGCGGAGCTTGCGTCATGGGGCGCCACTCTCGTTCGCTTCCAGATCACCCGCGACTTCGGGAAAATCAACGCCAATCTCGACCTCGACGAATACGCCGCATGGGTTGATTCGCGCCTTGACAACCTCGAGGAGGTTCTTGGCTGGGCCGAGGTGCGCGGCATGAAGGTCTGCGTTGATCTGCACGCCACCCCCGGCGGCGTCCGCGTCGGCGACCGCGCAACGGCCATGCTCTACGACGAGCGCCTGGCCCAAGCATACGTCGAAACGTGGCGGCGCATCGCCGCGCGCTGTGCGCCCATCGTGCAAACTAAGGGGCCTGTCATCTACGGCTACGACCTCGTCAACGAACCCAAGCAAATTGCCTTTGCGCCCATCAGCTACTGGGAAATCCAGCGCCGCGCCGCCAAGGCGATCCGCGCCATAGACCCCGTGACGCCCATCGTCGTCGAAAGCAACATCAGCGCCTCGCCGACGGCATTTGCCTACCTCCAGCCGCTCGCGATGGACAACGTCATCTACCAACTGCACATGTATGCGCCCGGCGACTACACGCACCAGGGCGTTGGACGGGCGCTCACGAAGGACGGACGGCCGCTCGTCTGGCCCGACCCCTCGCGCGGCTGGGACGCCGACTGGCTGCGCCGCGTCCTGGAGCCGGTCCGGTCCTTCCAGGAAAAGCACCAATGCCGCATCTACGTCGGCGAGTTCAGCGCCGTCGCCTGGGCGCCCGGGGCCGAAAACTACCTCCGCGACTGCATCGTCCTCTTTGA
Source organism: Kiritimatiellia bacterium (assembly GCA_017509565.1). GTDB lineage: Bacteria > Verrucomicrobiota > Kiritimatiellia > RFP12 > JAAYLN01 > RGIG5952. The sequence continues at coordinate 50,409 of JAFWPM010000057.1, forward strand.
GGAATACGGCTGGGACTGGACCTACCACGCCTTCCGCGAATGGAGCGCATGGAGCGTCGAGCACGAAGTCCCCGGCCCCGGCAAGCCGCCAACGCGGTCGGCCGACAACCCGCGGAAGCGCGCGCTACTGGACTGGCTACGACGGTAGCGTCAATGGTTAGGCTCATCCCCCATTTTCAGACGTCGTGTGCAATGGTGCGCGTGAGATGACACCGGGTCCGCCGTGTTTATCCTAAAAAACTTCTCTCTTCCGCGAGATCGGGGAATCCGGCGGCCCCATCCGCCGATGGCGGACACTTGCGGGGATGGGGGTGCCGCATCGTCCGATATCGGCCCGGAGAGCAAGGTTTTAGGGTAAGGCAGGCCTAGAGAGACGGACCCACGCCAAGCCAGGAAGCCCCGACCGCCTGCAAAGTCTCGGTCTCGCCTTCTTTGTGCCAGGGCTTTTCCTGACCGCCTTTCATGCGGGTGTGCCGACACTCTTCTTCGGCATGAATATATAAATGGGGATAAGCCTGAATGCTTGCGGATCTTCATGGTAAGGGCTATAATTGCTTTGTTAGCCCAATTGGCGCGCTGAAGGAAGGATTGAAACAATGCGACTCGGCAAAATCAGGCAATTGACATTTTGGGCGGTAGTGGCATTTTGCCTCGGACACCATGCGCCCGAAGCCCAGAAGCTCGGGGCACACCGTGTCGCGCCGGAGCGAGTCTATGCCGGAATGGCGCACCACGCCGTTGAGTACCGGCACTAGAAGCGTCCCCATCACATCGGCCACGTCCGGCGCGTTTCGTCGGAAAATGGTAGAATGGTTAATCGTGAAAGCGCGGTGCGGCCAACAGTCCGGAGGCCGCGGCGCTGGTGAATCTGAAGTGATAATTGGAATGAAAACACTCGCAGTCCTTTGCATGATGGTATGCGGAAACGTGTTCATGACGACCGCCTGGTACTGGCACCTGCGGCGCGGCGCCACTGACGGCAAACCGCTGCCGCTGATTGTCCTTATGAGCTGGGGCATCGCCTTGCTGGAGTATTCGATCATGGTGCCGGCAAACCGCCTTGGCGCCTCGGCCGGGCTTTCCGTCGCGCAGCTCAAGGTCGCGCAGGAGGTGGTGACGCTGCTTGTGTTCGCGCCTTTTGCCGTGTTCGTCCTGGGGGAGCGGCTCCGCCTTGACTACCTTTGGGCCTTCCTGTGCCTTGTCGGGGCGGTCTATTTCGTTAACAGGCAAAATTTCTAGGGCCTGGGCGCCCTGGGTGGAGATGTGGTCCAGAGATGATACAGATCAGGAATCTTGCATACACGGCCAAGACCGATGAAGGCGAGAGGGAGATACTCCGGGGAATCGACCTTGACATCCCCGACGGCCGACTCATAGTGGTGACCGGGCCGAACGGCGGCGGGAAGTCTACGCTGGCGCGGCTTGTCGCCGGGATTGCGAAGCCAAGCGGCGGCAGCATAGTGTTCGACGGCCGCGACATCACCGGCGCCTCAATCACGGAGAGGGCCAGGCTCGGAATCGGCTTCGCCTTCCAGCAGCCGGTCCGCTTCAAGGGCCTCAAGGTGATGGACCTCCTCGCCATCGCGGCAGGGCGCACCCTTGCGAAGAGCGAGGCATGCGACTATCTGGTGTCGGTCGGCCTTTGCGCCAACGACTACCTCCAGCGCGAGGTGAATTCCTCGCTGTCAGGCGGCGAACTCAAGCGCATCGAAATCGCGACGGTGATTGCAAAGGCGTCGAAGGTCTCGATTTTCGACGAGCCGGAGGCCGGAATAGACCTATGGAGCTTCCAGAGCCTGATCGACACTTTCCGCAACATGCGGCGCACGATCGCGAACTCGTCGATCGTAATCATATCCCACCAGGAGCGGATACTTGCGATAGCCGACGAAATCGTCGTAATCAAGGACGGCCTGATAGCGCGGCACGGGCCCAAGGCCGCGATACTTCCATCCCTGATTGGGACGTCGATGGCCGCGCCGGGGTGCCCGAAGTTCGGCCGCGGCGACGTCCCTGTGATAACGGAGGGGAAAATCCATGCTTAGCGAAATCCAGAAAAAGATGCTCAGGGAACTGACCGGCAGGAGCGAATTCGGGGACGGCGCCTTCAACATCCGCGCGAACGGGTGCTCGGCGGGGCGCCACTCGACGAAGGGCATCCGCATAGAGCCGAAGCCGAACGGCGCAGGCCTCGATGTCTACATCGAACCCGGCCTGCGCGACGACAACGTCAGCATCCCGGTCGTGATGACGGAAAGCGGCCTCAAGGAGGAGGTGTACAACGACTTCCACGTCGGCGAGGGGGCGGTCGTCACGATCACGGCCGGCTGCGGGATCCACAACTGCGGCCGCGAGGACTCCCAGCACGACGGTATCCACAGGTTCTTCATAGGCCGCGGCTCCCGCGTGAAATACGTGGAGAAGCACATTGGGGAAGGGGACGGCGCCGGGCGGCGCATCCTGAATCCGGTCACCGAGGTGTACCAGGAGGAGGATTCCGTCCTTGAGATGGAGATGACGCAGATCCGCGGCGTTGACGAGACGGAGCGCACTACGAAGGCGGCGCTCAAGGCAGGGGCCAGGCTGGCCGTCAGGGAGAGGCTTATGACGGGCGCCAGGGAGCGCGCGGTGAGCCACTACGCGGTGACGCTGGACGGCGCCGGCGCCGTGGCCGACATCGTTTCGCGCGGGGTGGCGCGCGGCGACTCCGTCCAGACGCTTGATTTGAAAATCGTCGGCAACGCCCCATGCCGCGGCCACACCGAGTGCGACTCGATCATCATGGACCGCGGCCACATCGTGGCGGTGCCGACGCTTGAGGCGGCCGACATCGACGCGCAGCTCGTCCACGAGGCCGCTATCGGCAAGATTGCCGGGGACCAGCTCGACAAGCTGATGTCGCTTGGGCTGACGGCCGCCGAGGCCGAGGCAAGGATAATCGAGGGGTTCCTGAGCTAGTGATTTGGCACATTGACATTTTGGATTTCACAATGCCCATTGTCCACAAATCGGCACTGACACCAATGTCAATTGGTATTGACGATTGATGAACAATGAAGATTTGAGGTTTGTGAACATTCTCAAATTGTCCAATTGTCAGTTTGCCAGCACGCTAGCGCTTCTCGGCCCGGACGATTACTGGGGAGCCGCAGAGGGCGGTCATGCCCGTTGCGCGGAGAATCCCTTCGAGCATCGCCGAGACGGCCGCGCACTTCAGGGCGCGGTGGAGGGCCATCGGCAGCGCGAACTGCCCGCGGCGCGCGGCGATGCGCGCCCCGGCGGCCTCGAACGCGGACGCGACCTCGCGGTGGCGGAAGAGGCGCCAGTGGCGCGTGTTGCGTTCGAGTTTCTTCTTTGCCGCAAAGAACACCGGGGCAATCGCGTTGACGCTTTGGCTTGTCGGGTAGTCCACGATGACGGGGCCGCGCGAAACGCGGCACAGTTCGCCGACGAGCGTCTCCCACGCGCCGCAGTGCGTCAGCAGCCGGAAGCAGATGACGGCGTCGAAGCTCTTGTCGGGGAATGGGAGTTTTGTGACGTCGCCGACGACGAATTTGGCGCGCCCGGCGGATGTCAGGTCCCTGATCCTGTGCTCGCAGCTTTTCGCGCTGGACAGGACGGTCACGTCCCAGCCGTCGTCCGCCAGCGGGTGCGCGAGCTGGCCGTGGCCCCCGCCGACGTCCAGGAGCGTCCCTTTCGGGATGCCGGCGAGCAGGCGGCGCGTGATGCGCGTCTGGACGTCCAGCATCCATGCCCCCGTTTTGCCGCGGAAGCGGGTCGCGTAGTCGTCGTTGGAGGTTTCGATGTCGGCGGTTTCGGGGAATGGGGACCAGGTGTCGCCGGTGTCCCTGGAGTGGTCGGGATTGGTCTGCTTGTCGTTCATGTCAGTGAAAGTCCTTGAGATGGCCGAATAGCGAAAGGATGCCGCGCATGTAGAAGCGGGCGTCTTCAAGCGGGTGGCGCGTGTGGAGCAGGCGGTTCCAAAGCGCGAGGGGGTGCATGAAGCTCCCGTAGATGCGGCGTATGGCCCTGCGGATGTCTTCCTCGGGGACCTCGGTCTTCATGATTTGGCGGCGCATGTCGTAGTCGTCCCAGTTCTCGGTGAGCAGCAGGCCCTTTTCGCGGCATTCGCGGAAGAGCGGCGTCCCGGGGTAGGGGATGATCATCGTCGCCTGGAGGGTGTAGGCCCAACCGCGCTTCATGAGGTCGCGCGCGAGTGCGACAGTGCGGTCGATTTCGACGGCGTTTTCCCACGGGTAACCTAGCATGACCGTGACATGGACGTCGAGGCCGGCCTCTGAGGCGAGTCGCGCGCCTTCGCGGATGTCTTCAACGCGCAGATTCTTGTTCACGAGATCGAGCGTCGCCTGGTTCGCCGATTCAAGGCCGAACAGGACGAACCGGAACCCCGCCTTCTTCATCAGCGCGTAGTCCTCGCGGGAGAGGGCGCCGAAGCGCATGTTGCAGTCGAAGTAGATTCTTTTCGCATAGCCGCGCCCGATCATCAGGTTGCAGAAGCGGCGGAGCCAGTCTCCGGCCGGGAAGCAACCGGTGTCGTCCATCACCTCGCGGACGCCGTAGCGCTCTATCAGCTCCCCGATTTCGTCGACGACCGATTCCGGGGTCCGGGTCCTGTAGCTGGGGTACAGGGTCGTCCAGGAGCAGAAGGTGCAGCGGCCGTGCCAGCAGTCGCGGCCGGCCATGACGTATGTGCCCGGGGTGCGGCGGTAGTTGCCGTTGCGGACGCTGTAGAGGCGCCACTGCGTGAGGTCGCGGTCGATGCGCGGCAGCGAATTCAGGTCGTGGTTGAGTTCGAATATCCCCGTCGTGAGGATTTCGCCGTTCGGGCCGCGGTGCCAGATTCCGGGTTCGAGGGGTATGGCGTTGTCCTCGATGTGCGCTGCGAGGTTGACGAGCAGGAAGTCGTAGTCGCCGCCGGTGAGGATGTAGTCCGCCCTTGAGTTCTCCATTGATTCGCGCGGCAGGGCCGTGGGGTGGTCCCCGCAGAGGGCGATTCTCACGGAGGGCATTGAGCGCTTGATTGTTTCGATCCAGTCCCACGTGGCGTGGACGACGGGTGTCTTGGTTTCAAGCAGGATCAGATCAGGCGCCGAGTCTGCGAGTTTTGCAAGGAAGTCCCCGTCCTTCATGCCGGAGGCGATTCCGTCCAGCCAGAATACATTGTGTCCGGCGTCGCGCGCCATGGTGGCGGCGTAGGCGGGGACGACGGGGTAGATGAACGTCGGGCGCGCGAACCACTGGAACTGGCGGTTTTGCGAGAGCAGGGGGACGCCCTTGGGGGAGATGATTGGCGGATATGCGATTGCGATTTTCATGGGGCGTGGTTGCGGCGTGTATGATCACAGGGACAGGTCCGATATCGCGAAGACGGGGCCTTCGCGGCAGACGCGGGCGGGCCCGGAGCGGGTTTGGATGGTGCACCCCATGCAGGCGCCGAATCCGCAGCCCATGCGAGCCTCCAGGCTCAGCTGCCCGTCGGCTATCCCGGGCAAGGCCGCCAGGGCCTTCAGCATGGGCATTGGCCCGCACGCGAAGATGTAGGCCGGCTGTGCGCCGGAGGCGCCGCCAGCGCCAATCGCCCCGATGGCGTCGGTCACGAAACCGCGAATCCCGGCCGACCCGTCCTCCGTGGCGATGGCGGTATGGCCGCCCGTCGCCCTGAATTCATCCGCGAAGAAGATGTCGCCAGCGTTGCGGAAGCCCAGGGCGATGGAGAATTCGCGCCCCCCGGCGGCGAGGGACTTGGCAAGCGCGTAGAGCGGGGCTACGCCTATGCCGCCGCCGGCGAGGACGATTCTGGAGCCGGGCGGCGCTGCGGAGGCGTCGAAGCCGTTGCCAAGCGGGAGGATGACGTCCAGCCGCGTCCCCGGCGCGGCGGATTCCAGCCATGCGGTGCCGGCGCCGACGGTCCTGACAAGAATCGTCAGCGTGCCCGCGCCCCAGTCGGCAATCGAGATCGGGCGGCGCAGGAACTTGCCCGGCACAGCGATTTCAACGAACTGCCCCGGGCGCTGGATGCCCGAGGTGTCGCCGTCAAGTTTTAGCTCGAATACGCCCGGGGCGAGGTGGCGCGTCATCGCGATTGTGAAAAATGTGTCCTTCATTGCTTCGTAAATGGCGACCTGACGCCTATTGATGCGAGATTGTCGAATGCCGGGCGCCCGTCGATGAGCGTCAGCGCTATGCGCGCGGCGACGGCCCATCCGGCGAAAGGCGTCGCGCGGCCCTTTGACTGGAACTTCCCGGGGTCCACAATGTCGTCCACCCCGACTGCGACGAAAACGGCGTTCGCGCCGGAGCCGGCGGACAGCCCGGCGGACGGGAGCCCGAAGATGCCCCTTGGGCGCGTGGACATCCTGTCCGCCAGCTGGGCCCAGGAGAGGATGCCGCGCTTGACGAGGATCGTCGCGCAGAGCGGAAGCGAGGTTTCCAGGCCGACGATGCCGAAGGCGCTTCCCGCGAGGCCGCGGCCCTTCTCGTCAAGCGAATGCGGCGCATGGTCTGTCGCGATGCAGTCGATGGTGCCGTCGGCTATCCCCTCAAGCAGGGCGTCGCGGTCGGCGGCGCCGCGAACGGGCGGGTTCATCTTGAACCGCCCCTCGTCCGCCAGGTCGCCGTCGCTGAGTATCAGGTAGTGGGGGGCTGTCTCGCAAGTTACCGGCAGGCCGTCGCGCTTCGCGGCCCGGACCAGCGCCACGCTTTCCTTCGTGGACACATGGCAGACATGGTACCGGACGCCGGTGTCCCGGACGATGCCGAGGTCGCGTTCGACCATCTTCCATTCGCTTGAGGATGGTATCCCGGTGAGCCTGTGCGCCCTGGCGAAGGCTCCGTCGTGCACGCACCCGCCGCGGGGGACAAGCGGTTCGACCTCGCAGTGCGCGGCGAGCGGCTTGCCTGTCTCGCGGACCGCCGCGAATGCCTCGCGGGCGATGCCTTCGTCCTGGAGCCCCTTGCCGTCGTCCGAGAAGGCGACGACGTATGGCGCGAGGGCCGCCATGTCCGCGAGTTCGCGCCCGGCCTCGCCTTTGGTGATGGCGCCGTATGGGTGGACGCGGATTCGCGCGGAGGACGCCATTGCGTCCAGCTGCGGCCGGAGGGTTTCGGGGGAATCCGGCACCGGGCGGAGATTGGGCATGGCGCAGACGTCGGTGAAGCCGCCGGCCGCCGCGGCCGCCGTGCCGGTCGCGATCGTCTCCTTGTATTCGAACCCCGGCTCGCGCAGGTGGACGTGTACATCGGCAGGGGCCGGCAGCGCCAGCACCTTGAACGGCGAAGCGGAAAAGTCTATCTCGGCGCCGCCGACGCATGTGGCGGCAATGCGTCCATCCCGGATGCAAAGACTGCAGCGGCCCCCCATGGCGTCCAATGCGCCTGAAACTCGAATATTGCCAGAATCCATGCCAGACATTCTACCAAAACGCCATGTTTGCGGCAATGGCGCGGTTTTGGTAGAATAGTAGCAACTTTTAGACATTATCGGGGTCTCTTAATGAATATCGAACTTATCAAGCAGGGTGTCGTCCTCCTTGTCGCCGGAATGGGCATTGTCTATATCTTCCTTGCCATTCTCGTGCTTGTGACGACCATCGCGTCAAAGGTCATACCGCATTTCGCCTACCTCCTCCCCGAAGAGGCCCCAAAGAAGAAGCCGGCGCCCAGGGCGGACTCCGACGACACCGCCATAGCCCTCGCAATCGCTGTCGCCCGCGCCAGGGCGTAGCGGCCCCCCGCTTCGGCGCCCCGCGGTCACGCCAGGCCGGACCACCCAGGCTCACGGCACCTCCACGAAGCATCCATGTGGCAGGAACCCAGCATCCGGAGACCATGCATGGCGCCGCGGCAGCACACGGCATTGCTCTACCTGAATTTTATAGCCGACGAGGAAAAGCACCGGCGCAAGCTGGCAGGCATAGTCCGCTACGCCAGGGCCCGCGGCTTTGGCGTTGCGGCCGTCCCGCTGTCAAGGTGCGCCCCGCAATCCTTCCCGGCTTTGCTGGCGCGCATTAATCCCGCAGGCTGCATTGTCGAGGGGTCGGAGTTGCACATTCGCGACGTTCCGCTTTCGCTTTTCGGCAAAATCCCGTTTGTTGTCCTGGATCCGGCCATCCGGCTCTCTGACTGTCGCGCGCTCGAAGCCGTCGTGTGCGACAACGGGGCCGTCGGCTCCGCGGCTTTCCGTGAACTTTCCGCCAATGCTCCCGCCTGCTTCGCGGCGGTCCCGAGCGGCTCCCTCGCGCCGTGGAGCGCCGAGCGCCTGGAAACCTTTAAGGCCCACTGCGCCTCAATCGGAGAAAAATGCCTGGTTTTTCCTGGAAGATGCAACGAGGACCCAGGTCGCCGCGTGGCCAGGCTTGCCGATTGGCTTGGGGGGCTCCCGCGCCATTCCGCGATTTTCGCGGCCAACGACTGGACTGCCTCGCATGTCGTCTCGGCGGCCGCCGCAATTGGGCTGCACATCCCGAAGGACATAACGCTCGTAGGGGTGGACGGCATGCCCGAAACTGCCGACGACGCCGCCCCGCTGCGGGTTTCGACAATCCAGCTCGATTTCGAACTGGCCGGGTATCTGGCCGCTAAAAGTCTTGTCGGACTTCTTGCCGCAGGCGGCGCGGGGAAGGACGCGGCCGCCGGGGCTTCCGCGCAGGCCAGGGACGGGAAGGAAAAAGTCCGGTACGCATTCGGGCCCCTCTTTGTCATGCGCAAGGAATCGACGCGCGGCTACGGGCGCAGCGAGCCGCGCATCCTCCAGGCCGTTGAGACGATACGCCGCGAAGCCTGCGACGGGTTGACTGCCGCGGCCCTCGCCGCGCGGTTCCCCGGTTCCCGAAAACATTTCGAACGGCGCTTCCGCGAGGCGATGGGGCATTCGATCCTTGATGAAATCATCCACGTGAGGCTGGAGCGCGTCAAGGAAATGCTCGCGAATACCGAAAAGTCCATTTCCGCCATTACAGACTTCTGCGGTTTTTCCACGGAGCGAGAACTCCAGAAACTTTTCAAAGGCCGCATAGGCATGTCCATGCGGCAATGGCGCACTAACCACGGCAAGTCGTAAAGGCCGAAGCGCCCCTTCGCCTATAACATACATGCACTGGCGTCCCACAAGTGTTTTAACGCACGGGCGCAGCGGCGCGGGGAATAAGAATACTGACGCCACTTCCCAATATCCTGCATGGAATGGTTGCATGACTTTTGCAAACAATGCCAGAAACCTCTGCTCCTGTGCGCCTATGCGTTGATCATTACAAGGGGTGACGACAACAACCTAATATAAGAAGGGTGTCTCCCTTAACATTGTTGACAGCTGGCGGGAACCTATAAGAAGGGTGTCTCCCTTAAAATTGTTGACAACCGGCGGGCCGGGAGGCTTTAGATCAAAATAGTTGCTCCAAAAGTTCGCATTGCGCATTGCCTTTTCCTGTATAATGTGCGGTGCAGTCAGAGATGTCTGCTACAAAAAAACGCAAAAGGGAGTACCCAAATGAACGTAACACGCAGATTCTTCAACGGCGCCGCGGCGCTTGGCGCGGCAGTGGCGCTTGCAACCGGTACCTGTTTTGCCGGCCTGCTCTACGAACCCTCGAACTACGCCGCGCGCGACGCGCTGCTCCTCCAGCTCGACGGCATCCGCAACGTCGGCATGCTGAAGGCCCACGACAACGCGTCGGCCACGTGGGTTGATCTCGCGACGGGCAACAGCGTCAGTTTCGGGAATGCGACCGGCAACGGCGTGGTCAGCGAATGGGCCGACGACGGATACGTCTTCGGCGGCGGCGAAATCGGCCGGCTCGCCGATGCCGTCACGCTGGGCAACGCCTTCACGATCCAGCTCGTCTTCGACGTTGACAAGTCGGCGCAGACCGCGAACTATCCCTTCTTCTTCGACTGCGGCGGCGACAACTGCGGGTTTTACACGTACAAGGGCGACAACAACCAGCTCATCTTCCGGGTCAAAGCCGTCAGCGGCGTGAGCGACGTCAGCATCAAACCCTGGACGGGCCGGCACTACTACGCGACGGCGCTCTACGACCAGGGCAAGTCCTCGGTGTTCGAAACGGAGACCGGGACGGTGACGGCCGGCACCACGACGACCTCGGTTGGCGCGCGCTCGTTCACGGTCGGCGGCCGCTGGACGGGCACCGCTACAGACACGGCCCGCTACCTCAACGGCACGATCAAGGCCGTGCGCATCTACGACAAGGTGCTTTCGACGTCCGAACTCTCTCAGAACCGCGAACTTGATGACGCACGCTTCTTCAATGGCATTCCCGTGACGAACGTCGTCATCGAGACCGCCGTCGAGGGGCTCGAAGGCAACGAGCCGACTGGCGTCTACGCCTACGACGAGGCCGGCTACACCTTCTCCGCGCCGAAGAAGGCGACGTTGGGCGGACAGAACTACGTCTGCACCGGCTACACCCGCGAAATCTGGGATGGCGCGAACTGGGGCGCGGCGGCGACCTTCACGGCCACTTCGTGCGTTTTGAAGGACACCTCGGACAAGGTCCGCATCACCTGGCAGTGGCGGGAGGACGACACCGTCGCCCCCGCCGGCGAAGCCTACATCGAGGGCGACGGCTCGGCATTCGTCAACACCGGCGTCGTGCCCGCCCCAGACCTGCGGGTCGAAGTCGATTACGCCCTGACCTCCATCGTCAATGACACCAAACTCTTCGGCGCCTACACGGGTTCCGGGCAAAACGCCGAATACTACGTCAACACCTCCGGCGGCTATTCGTTCCACGTCGGGCAGGGATGGGTCGGCGGGACCTATCTTGCGATGCCGGACCTGAACCGGCATACGGTCGTCATGGACATCCCGGAGGGGGAGGTCCGTTACGTCACCGGTGCCGAAACGGTCGCAACCGTGGCGATGAAGGCGAAGCCCGGCCTTGCCGCCGCTGGAATCGTTCCGATCGGTCTCTTCGGACGAATCTCGAACGCAAGCGGCGCCGTAAAAGAGGGCAACAGCGCCACGCTGCGCATCTACGGCGCGAAGTTCTACAAGGGCGGCGCGCTCGTGAAAAACCTCGTCCCCTGCGTGAAGGGCGGCGTCGCCGGCTTCCGCGACACCATGAGCGGCGCATTCCACTCCGCCGAGTTCAACGTCGCCAGTCTCACGGCCGGCGGCGACGTCGAGCGCATTCCCGACGACGGTTTCATCGAACTCGCCGGCAACGACCAGACCCTGGCGGATGGCGCGAAGGGCGGACACTTCTTCGACACGGGCTACACCCCCGGCCCGAACACCCGCATCGAATTCGACTACGCCCTGGCGGCGAACCGCTCCGGGAGCGGCGACTGGTTCCTCCTTCAGGCGGGCAACAGCACCGAGACGGTGGCTCTTTATCAAAATGCAAACGCAATGGGCGCCTGCCTCGGCACGGCCATGTGGAAGGGCGTCGGGCTGCCGTCGCAGGCCAATGCCGCGCTCGTGCGCCGCACCGCGATCTTCGATTCGCAGAACAAGGCCGTCACGATGATGACTGCGGGCTATGCCAACTATGCCAACACGAACGACGTGTTCACGGCTTTTTCGGCGAATGCCGCGTCGTCCATCGTCCTCGGCGCGACCGCCGGCAAGGGCGGCGGCTACACCCCGCTGCGCATCTACGGCCTCCGGATCTACGAATCCGGGTCGCTCGTCCGCGACTATGTCCCGTATGTGAAGAACGGCGCTCCCGGGATGAAATACGGCGACACGTTTGTCAGGCTGTATTGGGACGCGGCCAATGGCAAGAACGGTTTCCCGGTGGCGGGCGGCGACGTCACGGTATCGTCCGACCGCGACAAGGACGCCTACGCGCTTTTCTCCGGCGCGCAGCGCGTCGACACCGGCTACGTCCCGAATGGCAAGACCAGGCTCGTCGTCGATTTTGCCTTCGCCAACGGCTACAACAAGCCGCAGCAGGAACTCTTCGACGCGGGCAGCGGACTGTTCTGCCGCCTCTACACGCAGGACAGCAGCGGCGTCAACGGAAAATACTCGATCATCTTCAACAAGGGCTGGACGGTTGCTCATTCCGGGATTCCGGTGGATCACCAGCGCCGGCTGGTCGTCTTCGACGGCCCCAATGCGACGATGACCATGACGCCCGGAGCGACGGACGGCTCCACCTACTCCAGTTCCAGCGTGTCGGCTTCCGGCGCGACGAGCGCCAATACGCTCGTCTTCGGCTCGCTTGCCGTGCCGGACGTGAACAACGGATACATGTACGCCAAGGCGCGCCTTTACCGCCTCACAATCTACGATGACGGCCAGAAGGTCCGCGACTACGTGCCGGTCGTCGTGGATGGCGTCGCGGGGCTCTACGACCTCGTCCATCCCGAGAACGAGCCGCTGACGGCGGATGGCTTGACGGTCTCCGGGCTTGGTCACGACGGCACGGAGGAATGGATCGCCACCCCGGCGGCCGAGACCACGCTCACCCGCGACGAGTCGGCGACCTTCACGGCCCGCGCCGTCGGGGCCAAACGCTACGCCTGGACGCGCAACGGCGAAACGCTCGTCGAAACCGGCGACACGCTCGACGTCGCATGGACTAACGGTGGCTACGACGCCGCCGACACCTACACAGTGACGCCCATCTACGACGTCTTCGGCGAGGAAACGCCTGGTGGCGTTTGCGCGTTCACCGTCAACCGCGTGGCCCCGGCCTTCATGATGATTGTGCGGTAGCGGTAAGACCGCGAGTCTTGGTATCCGCGGGAAACTCTCCGGGCGCGCCCGGAGAGTTTTTTGCGCAAAAGTGGCTTGACAGAACTTGGTTTAAAAAGTTATAATTGTTCAACTTTCATGAACGGACTTGGAGGGATGAGGAATGAGGAGGATTAGTATGGAGAATTGCGCAAATGAACAAACCCGGATAGGGGGGGGGGTATATTCCCTTCTAGCGGCGGCGGTTTTCACGGCCGGCACCAGTTTTGCCGGACTGCTCTATGAGCCGTCCAACTACGCCGCGCGCGGCAACCTGCTTCTCCAGCTTGACGGCATCCGCAACGTCGGCATGACGAAGGCCCACGACAGCAATGCGGCG
>JAFWPM010000058.1 GCA_017509565.1 Kiritimatiellia bacterium
CTCATTTGCCGGAAAAGGTGGACACGGAAAACAGTTTAGGTCAAACCGCTTGACAAACCACATAGATGTGCCTCCGTGCCTCTGTGTGAGAAAATCTGTTCGGGTCAACTGCGTTTTTTAGGTTTATGTTGTGGAAATCAAGCGACGCAACGAAATCGGACGGAAAATCATCCGAGAAACGGAGGACAAGGTCGCGCGGCCACTTCGGATGAGCCGTAGCGCCTGACGAGCGTCCGGTCGAGCGGTTCGACGAAGTTGTCCTGAAGCGCGAGGATCGCGTCGCATCGTTCCTCCTCCGCGATTCGAAGCGCCAGCGACATGATCGGCTCGATCTATCCGGGCGTCGAGGCGTTTATGTTCAATTATGGTCGTTGCGCTACCCCTGCGCGACGTTCTCGGCGCGGCGGATGTAGGCGTCCTGCTCGGCGCGGGCGAGGTCGTTCCAGCGGACGTTCCAGCCGCAGACGCGGACTTGCAGGTTTTCGTATTTCTCCGGATGCGCCTGGGCGTCGCGCAGCTCCTCGGGACTGAAGACGGTGAACTGGATCACGCTTCCACCGTTCCTGTGGAAGCGCCGCACCAGCGTCTTCATCACGGCGAGGCCCTTGTCTCCCGCGCAGACGGATGGATGTAGCATCATGTCGAGCGGGTAGTCGCCGGGAAGCGTTTCGACGGACGAGGCGGCGAGCGTTTCGACGAGCGCGGTAGCGCCTTCGGTGTCCACCCCCATCGTGGGCGAGAGGTTTTTGCTCATCTCCTCCCCTGCCCTGCGGCCGTCCGGCGTGGCGCCGGTCTTTTCCCCCAGCACGATGAACTGGCGCGCGCAGTGCCCGCTGGCGAAGAATGCGCCGCCGCGCGAATTGGGCCTGCCGTTGACTTCCCCGGCGAAGGTCGCGATCAGCTCCGCGCCAAGGGCGTTGGCCTCCGGGTCGTTGTTGCCCCACTTGCGCCTGGAGCGGAGCATGCGGAGCCGAAGCGCCTCGTGTCCCTCCCAGTTGGACGCCATGATCGCGCCAAGCTGCGCAAGGGTGAGTTCCTTTTTCTCGAAGACCAGCTCCTTCACGGCGAGGAGCGCGTCCACGGCGGTGCCGAGGCCGACGGAGAGAATCGTGGTGTTGTTTCCGCGCGGGCAGCCGGTTGCAAATCCGTCGCGGCGCGTCTTGAGCGCGTGTTCCGTCGCAAGCGTCATGAGGCACGCTGGGTTCACGTCGGACAGGACCTTCTCGAATTCGTAGGCGATCCTGCGACAGAGGTCGGTCGTATCCGCGAGGCGTCGCAGATACTCCGCCTTGAACAGTTGAAAGGTTGAAAAGTTGAAAGGTTGAAAAGTTCCCGCATCCGATGTGGCGACGACGCCCCCGTCGTCGCGCCGCCGCTTTGCCTCGGCCAGCATTTTCTCAACGACCTTGAGGAAGTTGACGTGGCCGAGGCCGGTGGTGTTGCAGCCGTCGCGAAGGCCGAATTCGTAGCATCCGCGCACGACCATCTCGCGGCAGTCCCGGTCGGAGGCGCCGACCCACCTTTTGAGCGCTCGGGCCGTGGGCTCCTCGCCGATGAAGGCGATGGAGCGGTGGCGCCGCGCCATGTCGAGCATCTTGTCCAACGCCCAGTCCGGCGTGTTCGGCGCGACCTTGACGAGGAACTTCGGCGTCGTGAGCGCGCATTCGTCCATCACGTCGAGGATGATCTTCGAGACGTGGTTGAATTCCGTGGTGCCGTCCGGCTTCGTGCCGCCAAGGCCGACGGGCTGGTTCCAGTAGTTCGCGATCGATCCCCACTGCCACAGGAAGTGCTTCAGCTGCTCGCGGAACTCCGCCTCGGTCGTGCGGCCCGCGGCTATGTCGGCGTCGTAGTAGGGCGTGAGGAAGACGTCCAGCTCGGTGAGCGAGCGGCACTGGATGCCGTCGAGGTGTTCCGAGAACATGAAGTAGAGCCACACAAACATCATCACGTCGTAGGCCGTCTGCGGCGCGCCGGCGCGCAACCGCTCCAGACAGGCGACCTCCTTGGCCAGCCTTTCGCAGCGGTGTCTGTTTTTTTCTTCGTCGATTGCGGTCGAAAGTTTTCCCATCCGCATTTTCCCCTGCACGATGAAGCGGTCGATGCCCGCGAGGATCGCGTCCGCCGCGATGGCGCAGGACTCGTAGAAGGGGGCGCCGGCAACGGCGATCTTCTCCAGCCGCGTCTTCAGGCCGGGGAAGCCGAGCGGAAGGATCACGCGCCAGTCCGGGACGGAGTGGTCGAAGTCCTGCCACATGTTCCACGAGCCGTCGGCATTGCCGGCGGCCCACTCCTTCTTCACCCAATCCGGGAGTCGCGCGGCGTTAATCTCGGCGGCGCGGCCGCGCTTGCACACTTTCGCGATGGGCAGGTCCAGTCTGTCCCAGATGGCGATGGCGGGGAACCAGTCGAGGGGCGAGACGTCGATGGACTCCTCATTGGCCTCGGCGGCGAAGCAGTTCGCCTTGGTAACGCGCCAGTCCTCACCCGCCGCCTTGCCGGCGGCGACGATCTCCGCAAGGCGGCCGTGAAGGGCGTCCTGCGAGAGGCCGGTCGTCTTGTCCGTGACGTCCTGGCGGAACTTGCGGCGCAGATACGTCGCCTCGTCCGCGATGGTCTCCACGTAGGGGTCCCACCACGTCATGTCGAGAAAGTGGCGCTGTCGGCGCGGGGCGGAGACGGCTTCGCGCACGAGGCGGACCACCTCCCAGCGTAGCGCGGGGTCGGGGGCGCCGAGCATGTGCTGGACGAGCATGATGGTGAAGCCGTGCTCGCGGTCGATGACGGAGAGCGACCCCGCCGCGCCTCCCCATCCGAAGTCACGCCAGCCGTCGGGCAGGATCGCGGACTTGCAGCGGACGCCGAGGCCGTAGCCATACTCCCGGTTCCAGAATGTCGGCCGCGTAGCGTCGGTGAGGCGGTCGGTCGCCATGAGGTCGATCGTCTCCTTCTTGAGGATGACGTCGCCGACGCGCAGGGCCTCCAGGAGCTTCACGTAGTCGTCGCAGGTCGAGACGCAGCCCGCGCCGCCGCTCGCGTATTGCGCGCCGACCTTGTAGGGCTGGATGGCTGGGCCGCAGGAGACGGGTTTCCCGGCCTCGGCATTCCAGCGGTACTGCGGCGCGATGGCGCCGAGTTCGGAGTCGGGCAGAAGGAAGGTCGTGTCCGCCATGCCAAGGGGGGCGAACAAATTGTCGCGCGCGTATTCGGCGAAGAGCCGCCCTGAAAGGACTTCGACAAGGGCGGCGAGAACGTCGTGGCAGAGGCTGTAGTTCCAGCGAGTGCCGGGGTCGAAGTGCAGCGGGTCGCCGGCAAGCGCGCGGACGAACTCGCGCGTCGGACAGGCCGGATTCGCCGCGCGGAAGGCGGCGAGCGACGGCGAATTCAGGTCATAGGAGAAGCCCGCCGTCATCGTGAAAAGGTGCCAGATGCGGATTGGCTCACTGGCGGGGCGCGTCGAACCGTCTGCCTCGCGCACCTTCATGTCGGAGAACTCCGGCATGTAGTCGGCGAGCGGGTCGTCGAGCTTGAAGAGCCCCTTCTCGAAGAGCTGCATGGCGGCGACGCAGGTCGCGATCTTCGAGCAGGAGTAGAGATTGACGCGTTCGCGCCCGGTCATCGGCTTGCGCGCGTCGAGGTCCGAAAATCCCGTCTGGTGGCGGAAAACCGGTTCGCCGTGCCACAGGACGAGACAGTCGCTCCCAGGCCAGCCACCGCGGTACGGGAGGGCGTCGAGGAAGCGCGCTAGATCGGAAAAATCTGGTTTGAAGACTTTCATGCTGGAAATTCCTTCCGCCATTTATTCTATCCACACGCCCTGGAAAATGCAATAAGCGCTAGGCCGGCTATGATGAGGAACAGACCGGCTATTTTCGGTGCCGTGACGCGCTCGCGGAGAAACAGGGCACCTTCGGCGAAGCCTATGACAAGCCCCATCTGTCGGAAAGCCTGGACGTATGCGACATTGTCAACAAACCCCATCGCGGCGATGACAAGGACGTATGCCAGCGACGAGCACAGTCCGGCGGCGAAGGGGGAGCAATCGCGCCGCCGCCACAAGTCCGCCGCCTCGCACCTCGCAGACGGTAGGAGAAGGACGACCGCCCAAAGCGCCGGGGCGAGCGCCGCCATCCGCATCGAATACCAGCGCAGAGGCAGAATGGCGTCCCGGTCGCCGGCGGGAAGCGCCTCGCGCAGCAGCCGCAGGCCTTCGCTGTCGGCAATCGTGTAGAGGGCCGTGCCGCAGGCCGTCGCCAGGACAAACGGCAGCCCGCGCAACGGCGACTTCCCGCCGAACAACGACGAAAAGGACGGCAGCGGAATGAACAGGCATCCCGCGAAGACCGCCGCCATGCCCAGCGCGGCGGCGACGGACGGGGACCGGCCGAACCCGAACACGGCGGACGCGATCGCGACAATCGGAAGGGGCAGCGCGTTAATCATCGGGTAGGCGCTCGACATGTCGAGCCTCCGATAAGACGCGCCGAGACCGAACGCGAAGAGAAACTGCCCGGCGAGCATCCCCAGCAGCGCCATGGCAAGCGGCAGTCCGAGAAGTGCGGACGGAGGCGGACGCAGAATCAGGAAGCAGGACGACCACGCCGCTCCGACGGAGGCGAGCGCGGCGAAGAAGGCGATCGTCATGCGCCTCTTCTTGGCGATGAGGTTCCAGGAGGCGTGGAGCGCCGCGGAGGAGAGAACAAGGAAAAACGCGGTGCCTGTCATTTGTCCTCGGGTTCCAGAAGGAGAAAGTCCAAAGGCGGCGCCAAGACTTGACTGCCGGCTTAGCGGATGACGATTACCATTGGGGCGTTGTCGACGACATCCGACCACGCGAGCACGTCGCGTTCGGTAATGCTGGCGACGATCCCGCCGGCCTCGAACGACGCTCCGGGCACCTCGCTCCGCAGAAACGACCTGGTGGCCCTGTCGTAGAAGCAAGCCTCGCCGCCAGCAACGCACGGAACGAGGTCGCGAACGACCCGCCCCGATTCGCAGATCTTCGCCCACTGGATTGTGCAGTCGCCAGTTTTCGTCATGCTGGCGTTATCGTTGCTTTTGCGGAAGAAGACAGTCATCGTGAACTTCGGCTCTACAAACGTCGCGTCGTGAAAAACAGCCTTCTGCGAGCCATCCAGATAGGCACCGGAGGGGCCGAGTTCAAGCGTGTGGAACTCCGTTGGGTTGAATGGCCCAATGTCTGTGCCCGCCTTGCCGAAGAACCCGTATGCGCCCATGGTGGAATTGCAAAACATGTAGAAGCACTTTGTCAAACCGAATAGGCAGACGTCGTAGGCGCTTTTGCCGCGAATGGCGATTTCCGTCTGCATTGTCGGGCGAATGCCTGTGTTGACATACGCCGATCCGGAGGAATGAAGCCACTCGACTTCATGGTCGTAGGGAACGTCTTCTGCAGAACGCCAGACGATGCGAATGCTTTTGCTTCCGAGCAGCCATTCAGGCGGGATGTTCGTGGCCACAGTCGACGCGTCGGCGGCGACTTTGCAGAGGAAGTTCGTCGCCTGCCAGCCCGCAAGCGCCATCCCGGCGTCAGATTCGCCGCCCACCCAATAGAGGACGCCCGCACCGTGCGAACCCTTCAGCTTGATTTCCACGCGTCCAGTCGAACTGTCTTTTACGACAGCCTTTATTCGCGGCGCCAATACTAGCGCGTCAGTAGCCGACTCCACGCCGCCGCAGTCCTCCGGCGCAGGACCGGTTTCGTCACCGGCGACGAACGAACCGCTCCCCGAAACTTCGCAGAATGTCTGCGTCTGCCTGTCGTAAAGCGTCACCGTGCCCTCGCTGTTTCGGCATGGGACATAGTCGTGCGCGACAACTCCATTTGTGGAGATCGTTGCGCCGTATATCGTGATGTCGCCCTGCTTGTCGACAGGACTCCTCCTCCGTCCGAATAGCGTCAAAGTGCTTGTCGCCGTTTCGGTTGCAACCGCAGGATCAAACGCGACCTTGCATAGACCGTCGATGAATGCGCCCCTGGCGTTCAGCCAATATTCGTGTCGGTCGCTGCCGGAGGTTGCCAAGCTGACCGCACTGCTGCCGTTGCCCGCGCCGAGGAAACGATAATACCATTCCGTGTCCCCAGCCGTATCAGGGCTGGCATCGAAGAACTGGCATGAGCCAAATACGCCAAACGGGGCAGAGGTGCCAACATATCTTGCCGTCACGCGGATGTCGCTGTCCTTTGTCGGCACGAATCCCGTGTCGATATATGGTCCGGCGGAAGCCGAGCGGATCGATGCGAGACGGGCGTCGTAGGGCGGCGTCCCGGACATGAGGAAGAACCGGACGGCACCGGACTTCGCGCGCCAGTCGGCGGGGAGCGTGAACGAAACCGAGGCGTCGCCCGCCGCCACCGTGCCGGCGTCGGCGTATTCCGTCCAGGCAAGCGGGTCGGCGCCCCTGTCGCCGCTAGACCATGCGGCGATGAGCTTCTGGTCGCCCGTGCCCTCGCCCGCGATGGAGAGAACGGTTTCGCCCGTGGCGGCGTCGAAGGAGGAGACGGAGACCGTCCGCGCCCATGCGGACGGCGTTGCGGCGAGAGCGACCGCCGGCAGGAGAAATGCGAGTTTGTTCATGTGGAACCTCATTTGCCAAGTTCGATTCGGTGTATGCGTTACGGGACACCCGTCCCAGACAACGCCTTCAATTCTACAGAACGGCCTCCGCCGGGTCTTGCATGGATTGTAAAATTAAATGTAAATTCCGTGCAACTTTCCGGTCGCCCCTCTTGCAATCACACGGTTTACTTTCAGGGGCTGATGTGGTATCATATCTCCCCGTCAACGCCACACGAAAGAACGTATGCCAAAGAAAGATTCCCGAAACCGAAATGTCAGCGCCGAAATGGCGACATGTCCGCCTCTCGAACAGGAGGCGGCTTGTCGGTTGCCGCGATGCGAAGCGGATACGCCAATCATCCTCGTCGGGACATACCGTCCGGAGCAGATGGACAGGTGGATTCTGCCAAAGGGACTCTACAACTACCCCGTTCGACAAGGCGACACGGCCATTCAGAAGAACGCACCGCTCGTGTCGGAACTCTGGCTCTACGCGGGGAAGATTGACAAGCGCCGCTTCTCCGCGAAGCTGGAGAAGCGGATCACAGCCGCCGAACTCGACGCGATGGGCTACCCGGCGGGCATGGGGAAGCACCACGGGGAGGAGTATCTGCTCTTCCGGGTGAAGGAAATCTCACACAGAGGCACGGAGGCACGGAGGGAGGGAGCGTGTCCCGGCGCGCTGCCTTTGCAAGTCTCCGCGTCTCCGCGTCTCTGCGTTGAAAAAACAGCATCGGGCAGGGCGAGCCGCCCCAGCGAGCCGCGCGTCCTCGTCCGGCTTGAGGACTTCGAGCATGACGAAAAGGAACTGAAGGCGAAACTGGCGAAACTCTTCGGCGGCGCGAAGGCACCAAAGGCCGAGGTCTCCGAAAAGCCCTTCACCTATCTCGACTGCCTCCCCGACGACCTCGTCGAAGACTGGCCCGGCAACCTATGTCTCTGCGAAGCGGCGGAACAACTGGACTTTTCGTCTGAATTGTTCCGGAATACCGGCGATACGGTGATGGAAATCTGTCAATCAGTGGGAGCGTCCGTGAATACGCCAGGGTGGCCAGACGATTTTGGACGGAAGCTACGAAACGCGTTTCAATCGTTCGGGAACCGTCCCGTCAGGACATTGAGCCTGTTTTCCGGTGCCGGAGGTCTGGACATCGGTTTTTCGGATGCAGGCTTCAAGATTGTCGAATCCGTTGAAATCGAAGAGAAGTTCTGCCGAACATTGGAACTCAATTCAGGTTCGGGCAAACGGTTTGAAGATTCCAAGGTCAACTGCATTGACATCCGCAAGTTTTCGGCTTCCGGGCTCGGTCACGTTGACTTCATCATCGGCGGCCCCCCATGCCAGACCTTCAGCGCCGCTGGTCGCCGTGCGAACGGGGTCCTTGGAACGACCGATTCGCGAGGCGTTCTGTTCCGCGAATATGTTCGCATTCTCAAGGAACTTTCCCCGCGTGGATTCCTTTTTGAAAACGTCTATGGGATTACAGGCGCGCAAAACGGCGCGGCGTGGCTGGAAATTCAAAAAGCGTTTAGAGAAGCAGGTTACCGATTGTTCTTTCGAATCCTTGATGCTGCGGATTATGGTGTGCCCCAACACCGCGAACGACTTATCATCGTCGGGCTAAGGTCTGGAGATTTCCGCTTTCCGCGTCCGACGCACGGCCCGGACTCCATTGACAACACTCCATTCTACAACGCCGGAACCGCCGTATCGGAAGTTCCCCTCACACCGGAAGAGAGCAGACCGGGACTCGGAGGCCGCTTCGGGCATCTTCTGCCGGCCATCCCGCCCGGACTCAACTACAGCTTCTACACTGAGAAACTCGGACATCCGAAACCCATCTTCGCTTGGCGGTCCAAGTTCTCCGACTTCCTCTACAAGGCCGATCCTTCCGCCCCTGTAAGGACTATTAAAGCATCTGGAGGGGCCTACACAGGGCCACTCCACTGGAACAACCGCTTTTTCTCAATCGGCGAATACAAGCGGCTCCAAACGTTTCCCGACAACTACGCTATCAGCGGTGGCAAGCAAGTTGCCGTAAAGCAGATTGGGAACTCCGTTCCGCCTCAACTGGCGCGTATGCTCGCCATCGCAATTCAACAGCAAGTTTTCCACGCCTTGCTTCCATTCCGGTTGAATCTTCTTGACGAGGGAGAAATCCTTTCATTTCGCAAGAGAAAGAACGAACTCACACGCATGTTCCGCGGAAAGGCGAGAAATGCCATCGCCGCTGAAGGGCCGACCTCGCCTCGTCCGTTGATGCCTGAATCCTATGAATGTACGCTTTCCAGCGAATTCAAGTTCGAAAAGACGGAGACCGGCACTGGGGATTTCACTGTGTCGTTTAGGCCCGAAAACGGCATTCGCGTCTGCGATTCGCATCCAGACGGTACTGAAAAGAATGCTCCTTCCATGCTGATCCGGGTCGCTCCCTCCGACGGCGGATGGCCACTTGGGCTGGATTATATGGACATATCCGTGTTCTCGAAACGGGAATTAGCGTTTACGATCGGCTGGAAAGCCTTTGAACAGCTTCTTGCTGACAGTTCCATGAAAGCCGATTTGGTTCAGCTCAACGGCTACTACCAATACGAACCAAAATTACGGTGTTCGTGTGTTTTCTCTGGATCTTTCCCTTTCCAGAATATTGTCTCTGGCATCGTCGAAGGAAGAAACGTCGCTCGCCTTTCCACTACCGAACAGTTGGCGACGGATTGGAAGGTTCCTCCCGAAACGGTTTGGGATGCGGCCGAGTTTCTCCGGTCCATCGGCTATGAAGTCCGCAATACCAACACGAATCCACAAATTCCGAAAGGCCATTGGCTCATTCCCTACGCTTTCCCTACTTTCACGCAAAGAAGTGTGCAACTCCATAAGAAATTGAGGTGACCCATGTCTGCGAGATCGAAAGAAAACCATCTGGACGTATATCCGAATCGTTCTGAACTTTTTCTCGGAACGGACAGCCCCGCATTCGTGTTTCCAGAAGGTCCTCAGGACGAAGCGACGCAAAAGCGCTATCAGAAGATCGTTGATGCGTTTCGCGCTGGATTCCTCGATAAGGTATACCGCGAATCGGTGACGGGAAAACACGACCTCTCCCTGCTACCTGAACCCGTTCGCGAACACCTTCGCAAAATGGTAGCGGCGATTTCGGCCAGCGGCGGACGAGCCTTGACAGGACTTGTCTTTCTCCAGTTGGCAGTGAAGGCCATTGCGCCGAAGCAATCGATCCGCCTCCACAAGGGAGGTCCCTCCTCCTCAGATTTTTCATGGCGGCAGGGAGTGTCCCTCCGATCCCTTGACAAGGATTTCTCGTCAGCCTTTCTCCGCGACCACAAGCTCCTTGAGATCAATCGCGACGGTGTAATGATGACGCGAACGCTTGCTGAGAACTATCCCTACACACAACTCTACAAGGCGCGCATGACGGGGCCGGCCGAACACTGGATGGCTCTCGTCGATGGCGCGGAGGCGGGTGAGTTCGACCCGCTGCTTGCTTTGTCGTTCCTTGTTTCCGCCCTCAAGAACCGCTCCGATGCCTTCTCGAAACTGGCAGAAGAAACAATCTCCGCGACACAAAAAATCCGTTCGCTCGATTTAGATGACGCAACGACCCTACTCGTCGGGTTCGTTTCCAAAACCGAGTTCGCGGCTCGTGCATTTGAAGTCGCTATGCATTCGCTTGTCCAGGCGATCGGGGATGTCGGAGCCCAGCTCCGTGGTCGGCTTGCCCCTCTCTCGCAAATGCGTTCCGCCAACAAGAAGGCAGGCAACATTGGCGACATCGAATTGATTTCACCAAACGGAAGAATCGTCGAGTCTTGGGATGCCAAGTTTGGAAAGCCGTATCTTTGGGACGAACTGGTTGAGCTTGGGGAGAAACTCTCCGAGAAATCGGGAGTCGTAATCGCCGGCTTCGTCACCGACGGCACTCCGATGCTTCCCAACGATCTTCTGAACCGAAAGAACGAGATTTCCGCAGCAACAGGAACGCAGGTCGAGATTTTTTCCTTCAGGGACTGGGTTCGCATCCAAACGGGGAATCTTTCCAGTAAGCATCGCTCAGAACTTCCCAAAGCATGGCTCAAGGCAGTGGCGGAAACTTTCGGTCGCAAACGCCTTGATATCGCCCCCATTGACGAACCTTGCGACAAGTGGCTATCAGACTTCGCCTTGTCGCTGAAATCCCATGCGTGAAGCCGGAGGCAGATTCCTCCTTTCTGGCACCTTGCGACAACATCTCTTCTCTCTCCAGATTTGTCGGCATGGTAAATGAAGACAAAAGAAACATTATGTTGGGATGGCCGCCATGACAAGAAGGGAAAAGGAGAGGATGCGGGAGGAGTTCTTCCGCAAGGCGGGGCCGAACGCGGAAACGTTCAAGGAGATGATGGACGCCCTGCCGGACGCCGGGTTCTACTTCAAGGACGCCGAAGGCCGCATCATGGCGCTCAACCGCCGCAACTGCGACTACTGCAACATCCGCGACGAGTTCGACGCCATCGGCCTTCGCAGCTGCGACCTCTTCGCCGGGGTTCTCGCCGATGCCTTTATGATGCCCGACCGGATCGTCATGGAAACCGGAAGGCCGCTTCTGGACTACGTCCACCGGCACCCGGCCGACCGATCCCTCGACATCCACGTGAAGAGCGTGTTCCCCGTCCGCGACAAGGCCGGGAGGCTCATCGGCACGGCCGGCATCTACTACAAGCGCCATTCGGACGACGCACCGGACTGGCACGGACGCATGAAGGCCGTGACGGACTGGATCGCGAAAAACTACGCGCGCCCGGTTTCGTCCGCGCGCCTCGCCGAAATCGCCCAGACCTCGGAGCCGAACTTCCGAAGACAGTTCTCGTGCATATTCGGAATCTCGCCGGGGCGCTACGTGAACACGATTCGTCTCAACGCGGCGCGCAGGCTGCTGGAGAAAACCGACCGGCTGGTTTCCGACATCGCCGTTGCGACCGGGTTCTTCGACCAGAGCCACTTCACGAAGATCTTCAAGCGCGAACGCGGCGTGACGCCCGGCCAGTACCGCGCCGCCCACCGTTCCAGGCGATAGCGCCCTGAGGCGGCGTTGGTGCCCATCCGGGGACATGTCGCTCGCCGCCGCTGGGCGAAGACTGTACTTCTATTCGCGGACAGGCGGCGGCAACGCCGCAAACCGGATGAAAATCGACTTTCCCGTTCCGAGCAGCGCGCCATCGCGGGACCGCAACGTTTCGACCGTCGGGGTGAAATCGGGACGCAGATACGCCACAAAATCGCTTGAAAAGTTCATGCGGAAGTTCCCGATGCGACTTGACACCCCGTTCGTCCTGCATCCCGTCGATGTCCGGGAAAAGGACGTCATCGTCTATCTTCCGCTTTACATGGCCGGGCTTTTGCAAGGTCCGGACGCCGCTGATGCGCCGCGCAATCCGCAATGCGTATTGGGGCGACATCCAGTCCGAAGTGCCCCTGGACGACCTCTTCCGCGGCTTCGCCCGATCGCATGCCTAGTCTTCTGGACGCTCGTACCAGTAGCCGGAGACGAAATCCGTCTTGAAGGCGTTCACGAAACTCTTCGGGTCGATTTCTTGAATGCCGCGCACGACGCGGCGCACTTCGTCGGAATCGACGACGGAATAGACGATCTGGTGCGGTACGTCGGCCCGGATGCCGAAGGCCTCCAGGCGCGTCGCGCCATGTCGCGTCTCGTTGTGGATGAACTCGGCCACTTCGGCGGCCTTGTCGGTCACGGCGAAGATCGTGTGGCGCTTGTAGCGGCGGTGCAGCGTCCGGATCGTCTGCGTGGAAACGAACTGGAAGACGATGCTCCAGAGCGCCTTTTCCCACGAGAAGAGGAATCCCGCCGCCAGAAGCACGGCGGCGTTGAAGAACAGAACCGACCACCAGCCGTCGATGCGGTATTTGCGGGCGAGCAGGATCGCCACGAAGTCCGTGCCGCCGCTCGTCGCGTGCGCGAGGAGACAGAGCGAAATCGAAAGCCCCTGCACGAGGCCGCCGAAGATGGAGACGAGCGCCGGATCGCCCACGACCAGGCGCGCGGGCAGCAGACCCGTGAGGACGGACGCGGCGGCGACCGACAGGCACGACAGCGCCGTGTAGCGCTTTCCCACGAGTCGCCAGCTCAGCGCGACCGGCGGGATGTTGAACAGGACGTACAGGAGTCCGAACGGGATGTCGGCGCCGAGAAACCGGGAAAGCGACTCCCGCACCAGAAGCGCAAGTCCCACGAACCCGCCGGGCAACAGTCCTCCCGTATGGACGAACGTCTGCACGTTGACGGCCAGGAGCGTTCCTCCGACGAGGCACAGCGCCGCCCGAAGCGGTAATCCGAGCGCCGGGCGCGAATAGCGGGAAACATGGTGCATGCGCTTGTCATCCATTCCGCGCGATCTTCGTGGCGCCCACGGCGCGCTTCTTGGTGGAAAAGGCGATGCCGATCAGGGTGACGGACTTGCCGGAGAGGCGGAACTTGTCCACGTAGCCATGCTCGCGGATCCGCGCGATTGCCTTCATCGGCGTCGAGTCGCGCTTCACCTCGACGACGTAGGCGTCCGTCGCCGTCTCGATGGCCAGGTCGATGCGGCCCTTGGCCGTGCGCACCTCGCCGCCGCGCGACATGTCGGCGAATTCCTTCAGAATCGCCGTCTTGTCCACGTAGGTGAAATGCTCCTTGCGGAGGCTTTCGAATGTGTAGATGTCAGTCGCCGCTTTTTCAATCATGGCCGCCCCTTGTCGTTTGCGGCTTCAATTCTAGCAAAACGCGAGTTGGCTTCAAACTTTCGCGATTTCGTCGAATGTGAGGCCAGTCGCCGTCGCAATCTGCTCGGAGGTCAACTTCATGGCTTTAAGATTGCGGACAGTCTGGCGCAACTTTTCAATCACCGCGTCTGCTTTTGCAACCGCCGCGTCTGCTTTCGCTTCCGCCGCGTCTGCTCTTGCGACCGCCGCGTCTGCTCT
Source organism: Kiritimatiellia bacterium (assembly GCA_017509565.1). Taxonomy (GTDB): domain Bacteria; phylum Verrucomicrobiota; class Kiritimatiellia; order RFP12; family JAAYLN01; genus RGIG5952. The sequence goes on from JAFWPM010000058.1 coordinate 13,558, forward strand.
TGCGACCGCCGCGTCGCGTTCCGCAATCGCCGCGTCTCGTCCCGCAATCGCCGCTTTCATTTCCGACTCTTTTCCCGCCTCGCGGCTGACGCGGTCCCAGAACCCGTCGTAGGCGGCCCGCTCCGCATCGCTCAAGGCGGACTCCTCGACAATTTCGAGGGCCTCGCCCACGTGCGGGTCGTCAACGAGATCCCGCGGGGCCTCTTTTGTCGCCTCCCCGATTTCCGTCAGGAAGCGAAGCCACAGGACCTGTATCTTCTTCTCGGTGAGGTTCCTCGCCTTGAACTTCGGGAGCTCGACGAAAACGAGGTGCAGCCCCTCCAGGACCTTGTCGGTGTGGAGGTAATGGACAAGGCGGTAGTAGTGGTAGTATTCCTCCATCTCCGGCTCAAACGTCTCGTTGACCAGATTGAGCGAATAGACGGGCTGCAGTAGATTGTATTCGTTGCCTTTCGGAAGTTGCCTGACGTATGCCTTCGACGCATTGAGCAATACTCGCTGCCTGAAGTCGGCCCTCCACTCCATCTGCATCTCGACGATGAACTTGCGACCGCCCGTCTCCTCGCACCGCACATCGACAATCGTGTTCTTGCCGAGCGGCGTTTCCGGCGCCAGTTCCGAAGGCAGATACTCTATCGACTCGACCACCTTGCCTTCGTCTAGGGGCAGCAAGGCGTTGAGAAGGCTGATGACGAGATTCTTGTGCTCGCCAAAAACCTTCTTGAAGGTCACATCCGCCTTGGGATCAAGATATTTTGCCATGCTTGCCGTTGCCCCCGTCAGTGGTTGGTGGCTAGTAAAGTCCTTGTTGTCCCCCGGCGCGCCCGCGCCGGAATTCAAAATCATGCAACTAGTCTAGCAAAGGGTTGGGTTGGCGTCAAATTAAGTGCGGCAGCTCATACTAAAGGGCACCGAAGCTTGAACAATGGGAACCCCGTTGTTCAAAATACAGGACACAGAAAGGGTATCATGGAAGCATGAAAGCGGAGATGCCTTTTCAAGGACAGCCCGATGGATCATCGCAACCGATACAGGCGCACTGGCGGGCCTTGATGCATGGGGGCATGTCTCCACCAAGGTTTGGGCAATTCGCGACAATGGGCAGACTCAGCAATTGCCGGGAAGGACATGCGCTAGCTTGCGACGCGCACGTTCCACAAGACGCAGGACTGTCGCGACAGGCGTCGGCTCGGCGCCGGCCATCAGGAAGCGCGGGAAAAAGCGCGTGACATGGAGGGGTATTTCCGCGGAAATGGCGGCGATTCGCCCGGCGACGGCGTCAATGGCGTCATCGCTGTCGTTGCGCCCCGGAATGACGAGCGTCGTCACCTCGACATGGCACCCCGCCCGATGCAGGATTTCAATTGTGCGGCAGACAGCCGCATGGCTCCCGCCAGTCCAATCGTAGAAATCCTGCGATGGCCCCTTGAGGTCTATGTTGGCGGCATCCATTAGCGGCGCGATATCCTTCACCACGGGTTCCTCGGCGCACCCGTTCGAGACAAGGACGCCGCACAGTCCGCGCCGGCGTATCTCCGCGGCGCAGTCGCGGACGAACTCCCAGCCGACCAGCGGTTCGTTGTAGGTGAAGGCGAGTCCGATGTTGCCGCGCTCACGTCCGAGGCGCAGCGCGAGATCGGCGAGTTCCGCCGGCGCCGCCTCCTTGAAATCGAGTTCGCCCGCCCCATGCTGCGAGATGGAATGGTTCTGGCAAAATGGGCACCTCAGGTTGCAGCCGTAGCTTCCGACCGAGAGGATTTTTGAGCCGGGATGGAAGAAGGCGAGCGGCTTTTTCTCTATGGGATCCAGAGCAAGCGAGACGATGCGCCCGTAGTTGCCGCAGACGACTCTCCCGCCCTCAGCGCGCCGGGCGCGGCAGAAGCCAGTTTCGCCATCGGCCAGGCGGCAGTGGCGCGGGCAGACAGGACAGACCGCCCGCCCCGCCTCACTCATGGAACACCTCCGCCTGGAAGGTCTCGAAGGCCGCACCTGCGCGCCAGGCGTCCGCCCGGAGCCCGGCCTTCCGCGAAAGATGCGAAAGCGTCGTGGCGAGATCCCAGCCCTGTTCCGGCGCGACCTGAGGTAGGAACACCGCAAAGCGCCCGTCCTTTTCGAGCGTCATGCCGTCGCGGCCAAGTACGATGTCGCGCCACGACTTCACCGGAGCGGGCGGCGTTAGCGCCGAGACTTCGACCTGGAGTCCCGCGAGTTCCCCTGGCCCGACTGGGTTGAAGCGCGGGTCCCGCATGGCGGAGTCGGCCGCGCGGGCCGTCACGGCCTCGACGAGCGGGCGCATCGGCAGTATCTCGCCAATGCAACCGCGCAGGGAGCCGTCCGCCCTGCGGTTCAGGGTCACGAAGGCGCCCATCTTCGCGCGCGTCGCGGCGGGAGCCTCGTCCGCAAAATGTCCGGCCGGAAGCGGGCGCCCGGTGCGGACTGCGTGTTCGACCGACTCGCGGGCTACGCGGAGGAGGAAGGCTCGGTCCTCTGCGCCGAGGACGCCACGCCTTGCGGGCGGCCAGGCTACGTGGCCCGCGACCGACGCATAGCAGACAAACCTTGAGAAATCGCCACCTGCGTCGCCGGACGTGGCGTATGCGACGCGCTCAAGCGACGTTCCAGCCGGCAAGGCGCGCAGGGCCAATTCGATTGGGACGCGCCCGCAGATGGTCGCGCCGGTGTCGCGGACAAGCGCGGCGAAGGCGTCGGCGTCGCACTCCTCGATGGACGAAAGCGCGCGGCCGTCCACCGCCGCCACGCGGTCGCGGACTTCGCGCCCGCCCCCTGTGCCGTATGGCGCATAGGAGAAATCGGCGCCGTAGTGCGTGAAGTCGGATGAGACTACAAGAAGCGTCGCGTCATCCACCATGTCGGAAAGCGCCCGCGCGCACATTGCCATCTGGTCGCCGCCCAGCGACCCGGCTATCAGGGGGACGATCCGGAAGTCGCCGCCGAGGACCAGCTGCAAAAGCGGGTACTCAATCTGCGTCGCGTGTTCGGCCTGGTGGACCCTGCTGTTCCGAATGACAGGCGCGACAAGCGCCATGCGGTCGACAAATTCGTTGTCAATGCCTATTTCGCCAAGCGGCGTGGATACGGCCGCGGCATCCGGCGCGACAAGGCGGTTTTCAATCCAGGCGCGGTGGCTCGGGGCCAGGATGACCACACGGGAAAACTTGGCGCCGGCGATGCGCCTGGCGGCGCGCCATGCGGTCTCACCGGAATAAGTCCAGCCGGCGTGTGGCAGGATCAGGACGTTCGGAGCTGGCGCGCCGTGGGCGTCCTTCACGGTGTCCCGCCCCCACATTCCGGCCATTGCGCGGATGCCCTCCGCAGTTCCCGGATACCACGATCCGGCGATTGTGCTTTCAAGTGTCATGCCCATTCCCCGATGTTCCGCCTAGAATATGGGCTTGAGAAGCGCGGCAAGCTCGGCGGAAATGTCGCGCGAGCGTATTTCCGCAAGGCGCTGCTCCTGCCTCCGCAGGATGGCGGCGCGGAGGCGCGGGGTGTTAAGGACCTTTGAGACAGTCTCCGCGATGACCGGATAGTCCGGCGGGGCCTCAAACAGCACACCGGCCCCGCCAAGCGTCTCCGGAACCGCCGACGTGGCCAGCGCGAATACCGGGACGCCATGCAGCATTGCCTCCACAAGCGGCGCGCAGAAACCCTCGTGCTCGCTCATGCAAAGGAAGGCGTCCGCATTGGCGTAAGCGGCGTTAAGCCCCTCCTGCGTGACGACGTCGAGGAAGTGCACGCGCTGGAGCCGGAGCATTTCGGCGTAGACCGTGACAATCGAGCTGTAAGCCTCCATCCCGACCATTGCGCCGATGTGGAAAAGCCGGGCGCGTGGCTCTATTTTCGAAAGGTAGTGAAATACCTTTACCAAATCCTCGATTTTCTTGTTAGGGGCGAAGCGCCCGACGAAGAGGATGTTGAAATCGCCGCCGGAATGGTCGAAAAGGACATCCTTCGGCCCGAATGCGCCAGGTGCGAAGCGGTCAAGGTCGATTGGAAGGGGGAACACCCTGACATCGCGGTACCCCGCCGCAGTCAGCTCGGCGGCGTTGAATGCGCTGTCGGCCAGGTTGACATCGGCGCACCCGGCGAGTTCAGCCATCTGGCGGCGGCCCTCGGCAAGAGTCGCGGCCGTCGAGCGGTTGGTCAGCTCGAAAAAGCCGGGCGGTGTGATGTTGTGGTAGATTATGGCCTTGCGGCATTTCAGCCGCCTGAACACCAGATTGGCCTCGCAGCCTATCGACAGGTGGAGAATCGCTACATCGGAAGGCGCAAGGTCCGACTCGATGCCAGCAATGTCGCAGACGGCGCCGCGAGACTCGGGGGCGACGCTACCCGATGCGCAGTAAATCCCACTCCGGTGGCCCCAGGAGCGGAATATGCGCTGCATCAAGTTCGCGACGTCGCTTATGGCATCGTATTTTCTATAGCCGGCGACTATCTGGTGTATCTTCATGGCTCGGATAACGCCAGAGGGTAAACGGCAGGGCGCGCGCCGGGCTCAATCTTCTGGAAGGAACTCGCGCGTGCCAGTTATGCCGGGAAACAAGACTACTTGTTCTTGTGGCGGTTTGCCTTCAGACGCTTGTTGTGCTTGTGCTTGGACATTTTGGCACGGCGTTTCTTCTTGATCGAGCCCACAGATTAACTCCTGAGTATGTTTTGAATTCTACGATTCAGGGAAATGACCCCGCACGCGCGGTGTCAGAAAATGATCTTGTTCAATGACAGTTCAATGATTCCGGTCGCGCCTGCGGCGCGCAGGGCAGGGACGATTTCGCGGACTTTCGACTCCTCGACAACCGACTCCACGGCATGCCATCCGTTGGCGTTGAGCGCGTTGACCGTCGGGGCGTGGAGAGAAGGTAGGACGTCCATGACCTCGGCGAGGCGCGAGGCGGGGATGTTCATCTTGAGGAGGACGCGCGATTCGGCCTCAAGCGCCCCGGTCATGAGCATCGAGAGCTGTTCGAGCTTGGCGCGCTTGCCAGGGTCAGCCCATGCGGCCTTGTTGGCGATGAGGCGCGTCGTGGAGGTGAGGATGGTGTCGAGAATCCGCAGGTTGTTCGCGCGGAGCGAGCTGCCGGTTTCCGTAAGGTCCACGATTGCGTCGACCAGTTCCGGCGCCTTGACCTCGGTCGCGCCCCAGGAGAACTCGATGTCGGCCTTGATTCCACGGGCTTCGAGGAAGCGGCGGGTGAGGCCGACGGCCTCCGTCGCTATGCGCTTGCCTTCGAGATCCTCGACCTTGGTGATCGGCGAATCGTTCGGAACGGCGATCACCCAGCGCACGGGGCGCGACGTGCTTTTAGAATAGCACATCTCGCAGACCTCATGGACGTCGGCCCCATTCTCGTAGATCCAGTCGTAGCCGGTGATGCCGGCGTCGAGGAGTCCGAGTTCGACGTAGCGCGGAATCTCCTGCGGACGGAGAAGGCGGCACTTGAGCTCCGGATCGTCGCACGAAGGCAGGTAGCTGCGCGAACTGCAAACGAGGGTGAAGCCGGCCTTGCGCATCATCGAGAAGGTCGCTTCCTGCAGACTGCCTTTGGGCAGGCCAAGTATGATTGGGGATGTCATGTCCTAGCACCAGATGAATAAAATGTCCTAAGATTTTACCATTTCCTGCAACGAATTACAAGGGAAATGGCTGGCTTGTGGCCACACCGGCGCGGCGCAGGCGAGGCGGAATCAGCCGGCGACGGGCCTGTTGGCCTCGTCAAGGACGACCACGGTGGGGCGGTGCGCCTTGATTTCGTCTTCGCCCAGCATGGCGAAAGTCATGACGATGAGGCGGTCGCCCACCCTGCCCTTGCAGGCGGCGGCGCCATTCAGGCACGCCACGCGGCTGCCGCGCCTACCCGCTATCGCGTATGTTTCGAAGCGCTCGCCATTCTCAAGGTTGGCGACGAGCAGTTTCTCCCAGTTGGAGATTCCTGCGGCATCCATCAGGTTCTCGTCGATGAGGAGGCTTCCCTGGTATTCCGGCGCGCATGAGGTGACGCGCAGATGGTGGAGTTTGGATTTTAGGAGTTGTGAGAGCATTTCTTGTATGGATGGTTGCCGCGGCGCGACTGCCGCGCCGCAAGGGGTTGCGGTTCCGGGCTACAGACCTGCGGAATTTGCGATTTCGGCGATTTCGGCGCGGCGGCGCGCGGCCCATGCCACTGGGTCGGCGACATCTTCGGCAAGTTCAACCCGCTTCTTCCCGCAGGCCGGGCAAAAGGCCGTGCGCGTCGCGGGGGCCTCGCACTCCGGGCACTCCCTCATCAGCACCTCGCCGCACCAGGGGCAGAAGGCCGCGGAAGAGTCCGGCTGCCTGCGCGGGGCGAAGGCTATGGCGCCGTCGACCACATACGGCACATTTGACGGGCACCCGGAATTCGGGCAGTATGGCTCGCCATGGCGCGACGCCGAATTGGCGTCCGCCGCCGCCGCGACGGAATCCTGATGCTCGTCGGCGGCAAGCTCCTCCGGCATCTCAATTCCAAGATGGGCGCAGATTTTCTCGATGGTCTCGCGCCGGAGGGCCGTGCGCTTGCCACCCTCGAACTGGCTTATGGCGGACTGTGTGCAGCCGACTATCTTGGCCAACTGCACTCCGGACAGGCGCTTCGCGCGCCTCGCTTCCCTGAATATGTCACCAAACATTTTAAAAA
>JAFWPM010000059.1 GCA_017509565.1 Kiritimatiellia bacterium
AGGGTGTCTCCCTTAAGTTGACAACTGCGCACTTAACCTTATAGGAAGGGTGTCTCCTGGCCAACACAATAACTTGTCAGAATTGGCTAAAATCGCCGGCCTTCAATTTTTTGAAAGAAAGCTGGCTATTCCGGAAAGGACCATTTGGGAGGCGAGTGACGCCAGCACCAGGCCGGTTATCCGGCTGAGGATCGCAAAGATCCTGCGACCAAAGCGGCGTTCGAGGGTGGTGGCCAGATACAGCATCGCCCAAAGAGCGGCGCAGGCGGTCGCCATGGCAAGGATGCACGCCATCTTCGCAAGCGGGGTGGCGAGTTCCGTGCCCAAGACCATGATGGCGCCGACCGTGGCAGGACCTACGATCACGGGTATTGCCATTGGAACGATGGCGATGTCGTCGTCGTCACTGGGCTGCGTCTCCACCGTCTTCCCCTTGGCAAGCCCTATTCCCGAAAGCAGGAGGATGGTCCCGACGCCCACGCGGAAGGCGTCGAGGGTGATTCCGAATACGGAGAAAATGATGCGGCCAAGGAAGAGCAGGACCAGGCAGACGGAAAAGGTCGCCAGCATGACCTTGCCGGAAATTTTCCTGCGCTCACGCTCTTCCATGCGTTCCGTAAGGCACAGGAACATCGACAGGGCGAAGAAAGGCGTGTAGAGGAAGAAAAACTTTAGCGCGTTTGCAGAAAAAACTGCCCAGAATCCATCAAGCATGGTAAAAATCCTTGTTGTCTCTGACGGGAAGATTCGTGTGTGGATGGAGGTGGCTACCAGGCGAACGACGCATGGAGCGGATGGTGGTCCGAGGGATGCGCGCCGCCGCGCGTGGCGTGGTCGATGGCGGCGTCGAGGAGGCGGAGTCCGTCGCCGGCGAAGAGGACATAGTCGATGCGGCGGTTTTCGGTGCCCCGCTCATACCATCCGTGGTAGGAGCGCTCGTCCGGTGCGCCGGGATGCGCCTCGCGCCAGGCGTCGCGCAGCGGCAGTGGCGCGTCGGGAACGGTTGGCGCTGTTGGGAGCGTTTCCCCGCGCAGGTAGCGGATGGGCCACGAGCATTCGTACATGTTGAAGTCGCCCGTGATGACTACCGGTTCGCCCGGTCGCGCACGCTCCGCGAGGAGGCGGTCGGCGATCGCGGCCTGTAGAAGCGCCGTGTGCTCGAAGAGGTAGTCCAGGTGCGTGTTCGAGAAGAGGAAGGTGCGCCCTGTGCGGCGGCCGCCCGACAGCTCGTGGAAGCGTCCCCAGACGAGTATGCGTGAGTGCGTGGCGTCTTTGAGGCGCGAGTCGCGGACGTCCGGCGTGTCCGAGAGCCAGAACATTCCATGATCTGCGGGGTCCAGTTCCCAGCGGTCGAGACGGTAGAGCAGGGGACAGCCTTCGCCGTGTTCCGGGTCGTGATCGCGCGAGGAGCCGAGTATCCCGTATCCGGGCAGTCCGCGCGCGAGGTCGCCGGCCTGGTCGGTGTCTGGCTCTTCCGGCGAGAACCACGCCTCTTGGGTGCCGACGAAGTCGTAGCCGCCGCCGAGGATGACATCGCGGCAGAAGTCGCGCCGCAGCGGCCAGGCGTGTGATGTTGTGCGCTCGGCTGGAGCCGTGCGGATGTTGAATGAAAGGACGGTAATGGTGGATTCGTTCATTTCGGGTTGGGGCGGATTATAGTCCGACCCACTATTTATTGGACACAACGGACGGCGAAAAATTTCCTTGTGCCGTCCGGGGCGGTGGCGATGACGACCGCTTCGCCGGGTTTCTTCGCGGTGAGGACGCCTTCGGGCGAAACTTCGGCGACATCATTGAAGTAGCGGATGCGCTTCTGCCACTTGTTGTCGGGATGCGGCGAAACGGCGACGCGGTCGGCGTCGTAGCAGGCCCAGCCCAGTTTAGAAGTTGAAAAGTTGAAAGGTTGAAAAGTTGAAAGGTTGAGAGGTTGAGAGGTTGAAAGGTTGGCGGTGAGGGCGTTAAAGTCCGCAGTTTCGCCGACGCGGACCGTGATGGGGTCGAGATGGAAGGTCCGGTCGGAGCCGCCGCCAATGCGCGTGAAGTGGAGCGCGCGGTCCGCAAGATCGACATGGACGCAGTCGAAGGTCTGCTCGTAGGGCGTCGCTTCCTTCTTGTCGGGGAAGTCAGGCCCCCATGGCGCGGAGCCGTAGCGAAAGTCGGCGTTGTAGGCGGCGTCGCTCGGCTGCGTGATGTGCCAAAGTCCGTTCTGGAAAGTCTGGCGCTCGCAGTGCTCATGGCCGGTGAGGTTGCACAGGAGCGTCCCCGTCGCGCCGGAGAAGTCGTATTCGCGACCGCAGACCGTCACCTTGCCGCGGTTTTGGTAGGCTTCGAGGAGGTTCCGCCACGGTGCCATGAGCGCGGGGATGTCGTCCCACTCCGTGCTCACGATGGTGGCAACCGGAATGTGGTTCAGCGTGAGAACGGACCAGCGGTCGGGGACGGTCGAAAGCGCCTTCTCCGCAAGCCAGCGTAGCTGCGTTTCGCCCATGCCGTATTTGACGGTCCAGTAGGCGCGGTCGGTGCGGAAAGAATCGGTCGTATCGGCGACGATCCAGCGAATGCGCGACTCGGGGAAATCCACGTAGTAGTAGCACGCCGCCGGGTCGTCCTGGTTTGTGACGGCGTTCGCGCGGATCGCGGCGGTGTCCATCAGGACGTCGCGTGCCTCGACGCCGGAATACGCAAAGCCGTTGGTCGAACTCGGGCTTTCGCGGATGGTGAAGTCGTGGTTGCCCTTGGCGGCGTAGAAGTCGCCCCCGGCGCGCTCCACCTCCGCGACCCACAGCCGGCGGTAGTCGGCGACGGTTTTGTCGATGGCGGCCTTGTCGCCGAAGGCTTCGACGAGGTCGCCGTTGCAGAAGACCTTGCGTACGCCCGTGTCGGCAATGAGCGCACCGAGGAGGCGACCGGACTGGCGGCGGTTGGCGGCGATGTGGAGGTCGGTGATGAAGAAGAAGGCGTCGTCGCAGCGCGCAGACAGCCCGCGGATGCGCGCGGCCGCGCGATCGAGGCTTTCGCGCCAGTATCCTGGGACGCCCCGGAAGCCGTCCAGAAGCGCCCGCTTGCGCGGCGTGTCGCCGACGCGCTTCAGCGTCGCGAGCGAGTCGCCGGCGTATTCGACGTTCCAGCCGCGCCATTCGTTGAAGGCGTGGTAGCACCAGTCCCAGCCGTATTCGTCGAAAAGCTCGATGCAGTCGCGCAGGTAGTTCTCCGCGCCCTCGGCCCACGCGACGGCGCTGAACTCGCCGACGAAGATCTTCGCGTGGTGACGCTTTGAGAAGGCGACGACGGGCTCCAGCTTGCGGCGCAGCATCTCCTTGTTCCAGCCGCGCGATTCGTCCGGCCACTTGCGCGGCTCGCTCCAGCCGCCCGTCACGCCCTGGTGCGTGTATTCGGACGGGATGTACATGTGGAGCTCGTAGATGACGTTTGGCATCGCGAGCGGCGACATGTATTCGTAGGCCGGGGCGCTGGAGGAGAGGTTGGCCTCCATGACGATCGCCGTGTCGGGATCGATGCGCCGGATCGCCTCGGCGGCGAGGCGCTGCGCGTCCCAGTAGGAAAACGGCACCTCGTGGCGGTTCTGGTGCGGCTCGTTCAGGAGGTCGTAGCCGTAGATGACAGGACCCATCGTTTGCACGATGGGCGCACAGCGCCGCGCGATCCTCTCCCAGCACTCAATGTAGAGGTCGAGGCAGGCCTTGTCGGAGAACATCCGCATTTCGGAATTGTCGCGGACGCTTCCCGGCGGCACGTGGAGATCGACGCAGATTTTCATGCCGTATTTGCGCGCCCAGCCGAGGACCTTCTCCAGCAGGTCGAGGCGGCCGTCGAGCCACGCGACGTATTCGGGGAAGTCGAGGTTGGCGTCGATGACCTGGAAGTTGCGCGACATCTGGAAGCGGCCGATGGTGCCGCCCCACTCGGCGAGTGTGCGGATGTCGTCCTCCGTCGGGTCGTAAGGGAGCATGGCACCGCGCAACTGATTTTTTGCCACAAAGGGCACAGAGTTCACAAAGGCTTTGTGTCCTTTGCGTTCTCTGTGGCTAAAAACATCATCTGGATATGTGACCTTGTAGTCTTGATTGTGGCGCGGGAACTCGTAGAGCGTGTGCGGCGCCCACTCGAACGACGAAAGGTCGAACTCGACACGGCCCTCGACGTTCTGGAGGCCGAGCGTGACATCGACCACTCCGACGGGCGTCGGGCCGAGATCCGTTTCCAGCACGAGCGTCGTCCAGTCGAAGTCGCCGCCGCGGTGGTCGGCCTGCGGCCACTTGGCGGCGCGCGTCTCCGGGTCGATGTAGTGGAACATGAACTTCAAACCGAAGTAGGACTTGTCGGGCCGGCCGATGCCGGCGCCGCGCGCGCGGATCGTGGCGCGGACGCCGCCAGTCAGTCCGCCGAGGTCGAGTTTGCCGTGGACGGCGCCGCCCTCGCGGCTTCCGTGCGTGTCCACGATGGCGATGTCGCCCTCGCGCGCGGCGTTGTGGTCGAACGACCATTCGACGGCGGCGGCGGGGAGTGCGATACCCGCCGCCGCGAAGGCAACCAAAATGTGTCTCATGGCGCGTGTCATGTCATTTATTCTACCATTTGCCGCCTGTTACCGCATTATGAGCGTGAACGGGGCGGCCACCTTTTCGCCGTCTGGGCCGACGACCGGGAACTGCGCGTAGGTTCCGGGAGAGGATACAAGCTGTGGCAGATACGGCTTCGTGTTCTGGAAGTCCCAGAGCGCAACAAGCCCATTCGAAAGTTTGACCGGCTTGAAGTTGCGCACAAGCTGCATGTCGCTCCCGTCCGCTTTGCCCTGGGAGAGTTTGAGGTAGTAGAGCCGCGCCTTGCCGGGGTCCGCAGGCTTGTCCGTGCTGCTGCTGGCGTAGTGCTGGGCGAACAAGTACATACTCAGTCCCGTGTCGATTGTCGCGCTTGGGGTAAGCGCATTGAAGCTGCTTTGCGTCCAGGTGGTGTCGTTGACCGTCAACGAAAGCGCATCGGCGCAAAGCGAGGAATGAACCACATAGTCCCGCCCGGTGGCACCAACTCCAGACGAGCCTACAGACTGGAATGCGCCGTATCCTATTCCGTAGATTTTGTTCTTTGTGTAGTTGTGCCAAAGGTAGAAGCGGCGGAGGTCGGGGGACGAACCCTTGGTTTCGTTCCTTGATTCAAGAAAGCCCAAATCTCCACTCTCCTTGAATTGCATCTTGAGGTCTGCCGTCGTGCCTGACTTGCCGACAACGCCCGTATCGACGAAGATGGTACCGTCGGATTCGACGTAATCGACGTAGCAGGCGGGCTTCTCCTCGCCGGAAAGCTGGATGCCGACCGCCTTTGTCGATGGGATGTATGGCGACGGGAGATAGACGCATTTCGTCACCGTGTCGTAAAGCGCGGCCTTGTCGTCGTAAATGCAGGGCTTGAAGTCGCGCACAAGCGCGCCGTCCTGCCAGATTTCAAGACCGTAGCAGCGGGCGGCGGAGCGGTAGCGCGAACCGGAGGAGAAGACGTGGAGATTCCTGCCAGTGTCGTATTCCGCGCTGTTGGAGAGAGACCAGATCTGCGTCCCGTCGAGTTCGACGGTCTGCGCACCATCCATGAACGAAGCGTCGAAGGAATACTTGGTTCCGGCCGAGGTCATCGAAACCGATGTTGAGGCGCCGTATGTGACGGAGCTGTTGCCGAGACCGTTGCCGTAGCCACCCCATATCTTCTGGTTTTCGGCATACATCATGAAGAAGAAGTTCGGCCAGTATGTCGGGTCGTCCGCGCCGAGATAGCACCGCCCGTTCCTGTAGATAGGCGCTTCAAGGTAGGTATTCTCCTCGTTGGTCTTCGTGCGGAGTGCAGACGCCCAGGCGAAATCGCCCTTGGCGCGCGTCCCGTAGCGGGCGCGGACGCCGGTGTCAAGCGTCTGGGTGCCGTCGGACTCGATATAATCGACGAAGATCAGGTTTTTCGCCTTGACTGGAGTTGCCTGAAGAGGCCCGTTGAGAAGGCCGCGCTTCGCGTGGAAAATGCGCTTGGAGACGGCGTCGTAGAGCGCGAACTCGCCGTTCTTGAGGCACGGCTTGAAGTCGCGCACAAGCGCGCCGTCCTGCCGGATCTTCAGCCCGTAGAGGCGATACTGCCCGCCGTAGTCGATGTTTCCGTCCTTGTTGCAGGCGAAAAGATAGAGCGGTAGGCCGGTGTCGATGGCGGTTGCGTCCGCGGCGCTGTGGATGGTGTTGGTCGTGGCGGAGCCGTGGGCCGCCATCGTGAGCGTCTGCGCGCCGGTGGCAAGCGACGAGGTGATGTAGTAGCGCTGTCCGACCGTGTAGTTCGCGCCAGTCGTCTTGTGGAGCCCGTATCCGCACGTCACCGTGCCTTGGTAGGAATGCGCGAGGTAGTAGCGCGCGTTGTTGTTGCCGAGGCTGCCGTTGTAGGCTTCGAGGATGCCCTTGTCGAGGAATCGTCTGTTAAGGATTTCCAGGTCGATCTCCGCCTCCGTGCCGGAGCGGGCCTCGATCTCCGTGTCTATGAAGTTCACGCCCGTCGATTCGACATATTCGACATACTCGTCCGGAACTTCGCTGTCTTCGTCGCAGACGAGGTCGGTGCTTGCGCCGGAGTAGAGGATGTCGCCGCTCGCGGCATCGTAGAGACCGGCTTTGCCGTTCTTCATGCAGGGGATGAGGTCGCGCTGGAGCGTCATGTCGCCGCCGTCTATCGGGCCTTGCCAGATTTTCAGGCGGTAGATGCGGGCCTTGGAGAAGTAGTTTGCCGTGCCGGCGACATTGCACGCGAAAAGATGGAGAGTCCTCCCGGTGTCGAGGGCGGGCGCGGACTTGTGGAATATCTCAAGTCCGTCAACATTGATTGTCGTCGTGGTCTGGCCAACGCCGTTTGTTGCGGAAAGAGTGGCCGAATAGTCGTAGATTCGGTTCGCCTCCCACCGCGCAGCGGCACTATTGTAGTAAACCTCGTCCAGCACGCCGTTCGTCGCCGTATAGATGACATTGTACGAGGACTCGGATCCGTGCCTGTAGGTGTAGCAGAGGTAGAGCCGGGAATTGGCATTTGGCGAGGAACTGCTCGTCCGAGAGCCGATGAGCGAACTGTCCTTGAACTCCAGCCACTCGACCTGGGCCTCGACCCTGGTGTTCCAGCGGCCGGTGACGCCGGTATCGACGTATTGCGAGCCGGTGGATTCGACGTATCGGACGAATTTGTCCGGAGTCTCCGCAATAGAGGTTGCCGCAATCAGCAAGGTCGCGGCTATGGTGGTTGACGCGTGTTTCATCATAATGCTCGTTTCTCCTTGTTTGCATCAATCATTATCGCAAACTGTGAAGCCGAAAAAAAGATACAATTGCGCATTTATTGTTACCTTTTGCGAACAGGCGTGTTTTGTGGTAGTATTTCCAGCAGGGGTTGATGATTCAAATGAAGGCAAATGATAAAAATGACGGCAGAAGGTCAAATCCGCTACGGATACTTGCCAACATTTACGCCGCGCAGAAGGCGTCTCGGGAAATGACTGGCGGGGCGTTGCGCTACGCCGCCTTGCATCCCGAAATAGAGCTTGAACTCTATGGGCTGGGAACGCCGCACCGCACCATTGAGGACATGCGTGGCTGGCGGCCAGACGGCGTAATAGTGTCCACAGAGGAGGAGTCGGAGATCCGCCGGATTGAGCGGATTGGCTGTCGCGCCATGGTATGCGTGAACGCCGATGTCCGCGCGAAGACGCGCCTGAGCTGCGGAAGTGTGTTTTGCGACGCCGGGGCTGTCGCCGAAGCGGCGGTCGGCCTGTTCGAGCGCAGGCGGCTGCGCCATGTGGCGTATGTCGGGACTCGAATTGCGGAAACTTGGTCTCTCCGGCGCGGCGAGGCAGTCGGGCGCCGCGCCGCCGCGCAGGGGCTTTCGTTCGCGGCTTTCCCCGGTCCGGACTCCCCGCGGCATGGACCGCAGCGCGAGATTGCCGCGATGGCGCGCTGGATCGCGGCGCAGCCGAAGCCATGCGGCATCTTCGCCGCCAACGACATGCGGGCGCGTGACGTGCTGGAGGCCTGTCGCATCGCTGGCGCAGGCGTGCCACAGCAGGTCATGGTGCTTGGTGCGGACAACGAGGAGTTCGTCTGCAGGCAGACGAGGCCGTCGCTTTCCAGTCTCCTGCCTGATTTTGAGCAGGGTGGATTCCTTGCGGCGGAAATGCTTGTGGCGCTTCTCACAGGCGGGCCAAACGGCCAGTTGAAAAGGGTTTTCGGCGTCCGCGGCATCGTCGAGCGCCTTTCCACAAGCGATCCCAACGAGGCGGGGCGCATGGTTGTGCGCGCCGAAGAGTTCATACGCGAACATGCGACAACGCCCGGAATTAGGGTGGCCGACGTCGCAAGGGCGTCATTCGCCTCGGTCAGGCTGCTTGAGAAGAACTTCAAGTCCGCGACTGGGGCCACCGTATGCGAGGCGATACAGGCAGTGCGCCTGCGGCGTGTTTGCTCGCTGCTTGAGGAAACCGAGACGCCCATCGGGCAAATCGGCGAATTGAGCGGCTTCGAAAATGATGGCTACCTCAAACGGCTATTCCGCAGCCGGTTCGGAAGCACAATGCGCGCATTCAGGACAGCGCACCGCGCCACTTCAAACGGCGCCGGCACGTTTTAATGGTGCCCGGGAAGGGACTCGAACCCTTATGCCTCGCGGCGACGGATTTTAAGTCCGTTGCGTCTGCCATTTCGCCACCCGGGCGGGGATTTCAGATTTCAGATTCCAAATCTCAAATTTCAGATTTCAGATTTCAGATTTCACTGCGCTACAGTTCCTCCTTTGACAGCGATGTGGCGCTCGCCGCGTATGGCCGCGCGACGCGGCCGTGGAGGATGGTGTCCCGTGCCTCGCCGAGGCGCTCCGGGTAGTCCAGCGTCTTGTGGAGCCCGCGCGACTCGCGCCGCTTGTGCGCGCAGCGGACTATCAGCTCCGCGACGTCGGCCAGGTTCCTGACCTCCAGTATCTCGGGAGTCACGAGGTAGTCGAAGTAATACTGGCGCAGTTCGTTGCGGATGTTGCGTATCCTGTGGTAGGCCCGCTGCAGGCGCTTCGCGCTCCTGACGATTCCCACGTAGTCCCACATGCAAGTCCTGAGTTCCGCCCAGTTGTGCGCGAGAATCACGGCCTCGTCGCTGGGCACGGCATTGCCTGAAATCCAATTGGGGATCGCAATGTCCGAGACATCCGGCGCGGGGATCCCAGATAGCCTGCGCGCCATCTCGCATGGGCAGACCAGCGCCTCCAGCAGCGAATTTGAGGCAAGGCGGTTCGCGCCGTGGAGCCCGGTGCAGGCGACTTCGCCCACGGCATACAGCCCCTGGAGGGATGTAACGCCCTCGACGGTGGCCTTGATGCCGCCGCAGCAGTAGTGGGCGGCGGGGACGACGGGAATGAGGTCGCGCGCCATGTCGATGCCGAACTCAAGGCACTTCGCGTAGATGTTCGGGAAGCGGCGGCGGAGGAACTCGACGCTCTTGTGGCGGATGTCCAGGCAGGCGTATGGCGCGGCGGTGCGCTTTAGTTCCGAGTCAATGGCGCGGGCGACGATGTCGCGCGGCGCTAGCGAGCCGCGCCGGTCGTATTTCTCCATGAAGGGGACGCCGTCCCGGTCGCACAGCTCCGCGCCTTCGCCGCGGACCGCCTCGCTGATGAGGAAGCTCTTGGCCTTGGGGTGGAAGAGGCAGGTCGGGTGGAACTGGATGAACTCCATGTTCGCGATGTCGGCACCGGCGCGCCAGCCTATGGCGATGCCGTCTCCAGTGGCGATGTCCGGGTTGCAGGTGTAGAGGTAGACTTTGCCGCAGCCGCCCGTGGCAAGGACCGTCCTCGGCGCGCGGATGGCGAATATTTCCGATGTGCCCGTGTCGAACGCATAGGCCCCGACGCAGCGGTTGGCGCCGGGGAGGCCCAGACGCCGCGTCGTCACGAGGTCGATGAGGCAGACGTTTTCACGCACCTCGACATTGGGCAGCGAGCGGACGTGCGCGACGAGCCGCGCCTCGACCTCGCGCCCGGTGATGTCGCCGGAGTGCAGGATGCGGCGGGCCGTGTGGCCGCCCTCGCGCCCAAGGTCGTAGCCGCTCAATGAGTCGCCCTTGTCGAAAACCACGCCATAGCGCTCAAGTTCGGCGATGCGCGCCGGGCCGGCCTCGACTATGCGGCGGACCGTGGCCTCGTCGCACAGCCCAGCGCCGGCGTCCAGCGTGTCCGCGACATGGGCGTCGAAGGAGTCCGTCGGCTCCATGACGCAGGAAATGCCACCCTGCGCCTTTTCGGAATTCGAGTCGGAAATCCCGCGCTTGGTGACGACAAGCACCCTTTCCGCCCCGCCCTCGGCGAGGTGGATGGCGCTCATCAGCCCGGCTATGCCGCTGCCGACAACTAGATAGTCGCAATCAATGGTTTTCATTCACATAGATTCTAGCACAGACCGCCCGTCCGGGCAAGTGCCGCGCGCCAAGGCGCCTGTCCCCGCAGTCAAAATTCCCCTGTGGATTATTCAGATGAAATCGTGTAGAATGGTAGCATCTTAAAAATTCAGGAGGAAACATGAACAATCCGATCTGGCTAATGACATCCGCCTACCCGAAGCTCGACTTCAACGGCGTAGTGGCGAAGGCGCGGAAACTCGGCGCACAGGGCCTTGAGCTCTGCGTATTCCGCCGCGACGGCTCCCGCAAGGACCATGTGGCCACGCACCTTGACTACGAGAACTTCACGGCAAAGGACGCCCAGAAGGTAATCGACACCTGCCGCAAATACAACCTCCGCGTCTCCGTCGGCGCATACGAGAACCTGCTCGACGACAACGAGGCCGAGGCCATCGCCAACCGCAACCATCTCCTGAAGCTCATCCGCATCGCGCACCTCCTCGGCGGCGACGAGGCGGATGTCGTCGCCGGCACCTTCGTCGGCTACAACCACCGCCTCGGCCGCCAGAACGGCGGCTTCGAGAAGAACCTCGCCCTCTACAAGAAGGTCTTCACGCCAATCATAAAGTACGCGGAGGACCTCGGCGTCACCGTGGTCTAC
Organism: Kiritimatiellia bacterium; assembly: GCA_017509565.1. Lineage (GTDB taxonomy): Bacteria > Verrucomicrobiota > Kiritimatiellia > RFP12 > JAAYLN01 > RGIG5952. Next base: position 11,065 of record JAFWPM010000059.1, read on the forward strand.
GAAAACTGCCCGATGGAGGGCTGGACCCCGCTCACGGAGCCCATGACATACAACAACCTCCAGTGCACGCTCGCCGCGCGAAAGCTCATGTACGCCCTGATCCCAAGCAAGGCCCACGGCGAAACCTACGACCCGTCGCACGACGCATGGCAGCACATCAACCCGGCCGACGTCATCCGCAACACCGACCCGTCGCGCCTGCGCCGCATCCACATCAAGGGGACGCGCAACCGCTACGACAGCCTGGCCATCCACTGGGGCCGCGTATTCCCGGTCCAGCACGTTGACCCCAAGCTCGCCGAAAAGGCCGGCATCCCTTACTCCACATCCGAGTGGGACCGCCACCACTACGACCCCGCGCTTCCCGGCTTCGGCGGCAGCGACTCCATCGACTGGCGTGAATTCCTCGACACCCTCAACTCAATCGGCTACGACGGCAAGCCGTATGTCATCGAGAACGAGGGGTGGAACTCCTCCCACACCGGCAACGAGGGCGCCACCGACCAGGGCTTCGCCTCGACAATCCTTGGCTGCGCCCCGCTGCTCTGGCCGCTCGGCAAGAACGGGTACGCCTTTGACAAGAAGGTGCTGAAGCCGCTTCCGGATGCCCGCAAGGACATCCCCGTTGTCACGATCGACAAGCTCTAGGGATGCGCTTCACCGCCAACTGGCACACCCACAACTTCCGCTGCCGCCACGCCTCAGGCGACTTCGCGGAATATGCCCGCGCCGCAATCGGCGCGGGCATTGGCGTTCTTGGGATTTCCGACCACTCCCCAACTCCGGACAACCGCGACATAGGCGTCCGTATGTTCCGCGACGAACTCGCAGGCTACATATCCGGCTTCCATGCCGCAAAGGAGCTCTTCCCCTCGCTTCGCATGCACCTCGGCCTGGAACTCGAATATTTCGAGGACATCATGCCGGGATGGGCGGATGAGCTCCGCGGGGAGGGCATCGAATACCTCGCCGCGGCGCCGCATTTCTTCACGCTGGCCGACGGCTCAATGGTCAACCCCTGGCTGCCAGCTCCGAGGGAGGACCGCCCCAGGTTTCTGGCGGCCTATGGCGAGTTCGTGGTGAAGATGATCGCATCCGGGCGCTACGCCTTCGTGGCGCACCCGGACCTATTCGGGTGCTTCTGCTCCGAATGGCTCCCGGAATGCGACACCCTCGCCCGCGAGGTGGCCGCCGCCGCAAGGGACACCGGTACGCCTCTTGAGATCAACGCGGCCGGCTTCTACCACCGCTGGATCGGCCTGCCGGACGGCGGCAGGCGCCCGCCATACCCCTGGGAGCCATTCTGGCGGATCGTCGCCGAATCCGGCGCCACGGTCATCATCAATTCCGACGCCCACGTGCCGGAGGCAATCGCGAAGTCGGTCGGCGACGCATTCGGCCTCGCCGGACGCTGCGGCATCAGGCCCGCGACCTTCACCGACGTCGCCGGGGGCCGCCTCTCATCACCGCTTCCAAACGACTGAAATAACAACTGTTTCCGCCATGTCAGACTCAATTGTTTTCTCACTTTTCGCAGACCTCCACTGGCGCGAGGGCGACTGGGCGGGGTGCGAGGAACGCCTTGACGCAATCATTCGGCGCGCCGCCGACGAGCACGCGGAGTTCATCATCCACTGTGGCGACTTCTGCCACGATGTCGCAGCCGCCCGCGGCATGATCGCAAAATACGCGGCCGCGCCAATCCCCGCCTACAACGTCATGGGCAACCACGAGTTCGAGTGTTCCAACTCGCTTGGCGAAGTCCTCGACGCCTTCTCAATGGCGTCTAACTACTACTCCTTCGACGTGCGCGGCTTCAGGTTCGTCGCGTTGGACAACAACTACCACCGCGGCGCGGACGGCAAACTAAAGCACTACGCGGACGAAAGCGTCTGGGCGAAGTGCCACCAGGACGAGATGGCCGTCCCGCCGGAACAGGTCGAGTTCCTGCGCGACGCCATCGCGACCGCGCCAGGCCCCGTATGCGTTTTCTCCCATGCAAGCATGCACCTTCCGAAGGAGTGCCACGGCATTTGCAACGGCGCCGAAATCGTCAGGATGGCGGACAGCCTCCGCAATGGCCGCCCCGTCCTCTTCTTCAACGGCCACCACCACCGCAACGAACTCACCGTGCGCTCAGGTCTCGCGTTCTTCGATGTCAACTCCGCGTCGTCGCTGTGCTGGGTGGATGGCGAACACCACGCATACCCGCCGGAAATAATGGCGAGGAACCCGGTTTCCTGCCACTCATTCCTCAACGCCAGCCCCGTTCACGCGATAGTGCGGCTGTCGATGGATGGCGAGGTCGAGATTTCCGGAATGCGCGGCGCGCCGTTCCTCGGCGTCGATCCCGAAGCCCTGGGCTTCGACACCACCGACAGGGCCGGGCGCAAGTTCGACGTCAACGTCCTCTCCGCGAAGTTCACGCTCTAGCGCGCCGGCCCGATGCACCCCAGCCGGCAGAGCTGGTCGCACAGGCCGCAGCCGTTGCACTGGACCGCGTCTATCGCCGGGCGGCCGTTCTTCACGACAATCGCCGGGCATCCGCATTTCAGGCAGGCCCTGCACCCGACGCACCTTGCGGCGTCGACGGCGCGCGGCGCGCCAAGCGGCTTCCTGATGTGAAGCGGGCATGGCGCGCGGGAGATAACCAGTGACGGCTCGTCCGCCGCAAGCTCCTCCCGGAAGGCCGCGACAGCCGCCTCCTGGTCGTAGGGGTTCACAACGCGGATGCGCTCCATGCCGCAGGCGCGGGCTATGGCCTCTATCGAGGCGGCCTTCGTCTGCTCGCCAAGAAGCGTCACGCCCGTTCCCGGATGCTCCTGGTGGCCTGTCATGGCCGTTATCCTGTTGTCCACCACGACAAGCGTGACGTTCGCCTTGTTGTATACGACGTCCAGAAGCGCCGTTATGCCGGAGTGGAAGAATGTCGAGTCGCCGACTATCCCGACAATCGGCCTGGTCTCACCGGCCTTGCGCATGCCATGCGCCATCGAGAACCCGGCGCCCATGCAGAGGATAGTGTCCGTCCGCGAAAGCGGCGGGAATGCGCCAAGGCTGTAGCAGCCGATGTCCCCGGTGACGATGACGTCAAAGTGCGTGAGCGCGAGGAACAGCCCCCGGTGGGGGCATCCTGGGCAGAGCATGGGCGGGCGCGCCGGCAGGTCCGAAGCCTCCGCGACAGGCTCGGGAAGCGGCTTGAGCGCCAGTTCCGGGAACATTGCGCGCCTGACGCCGTAGAGGACCGTCGGCGTAATCTCGCCGCAGCGCGGCACGTAGTTCTTGCCGTCGCAGGCCAGCCCCAGCGAGCGGATGTGCTCCTCAAGGATCGGGTCGCCCTCCTCGATGACGAGCAGCCGCCCGACAGACTCCGCAAAACTGCGTAGCAATGCGTCCGGGAATGGCCAGCCCCAGCCTATCTTGAGCACAGAGGCGTCCGGGAATACTTCGGCGGCGTGGAGCGCCGCGACGCCATGCGAGACTATGCCGAGGGCGGAACCGCGGCGGATGACCCGGTTCAAGTCAGATTCCGCCGCCTCGGCCGCCTGCGCGTCCAGGCGCTCCTCGACCTTGCGGCGCAGGACGCGCCCGAAGACCGGAAGCGGGACGAACTGCTTCATGTCTGGCACGAACCCTACGCCGTTCCGCCCGCGCGGCTCGCGCTCCTCCACCAGCGCCCGCGAGTGCGCGACGCAGGTTGTCGTCCGCAGTATCACCGGGCAGCGCCATTTTTCGGAAAGCTCGAATGCGCGGACAGTGAAGTCGCGCGCCTCGGCGGCGTCGGCCGGCTCCAGGCACGGGACCTTCGCAAGGCGCGCGTAGTGGCGCGTGTCCTGCTCCGTCTGCGACGAGTCCTGCCCGGGGTCGTCGGCGACAACCACCACCATCCCGCCCCTGACGCCTATGTACGACAGCGTCATCAGCGGGTCAGCGGCAACGTTCAGTCCGACGAGCTTCATCGTCACAAGCGTCCTCGCCCCCGCGACCGATGCCCCGGCCGCCGCCTCAAGCGCCACCTTTTCGTTCGGCGACCATTCGGCGTACAGCCCGCAATCGGCGAATTTCGCCAGATTTTCAAGTATCTCCGTGGACGGGGTGCCCGGATAGCCGAAGGCGGCGTTGACGCCGCCTTCGTAGGCCCCGCGGGCTATGGCCTCGTTGCCGGTGATAAGATGCTTCCCCGCCATTTCCTCAGACCTTCTCGAAGAACACACGCTTGGCCTTGCCCTCGGGGCGCGGCAGCGTCCCGGGCGCGTACACGTCGCCTTCCGGCGTGAAGCCGAGGACTTCCTTCAGGACCTTGGCGACAGTGTGGCCGGTGACCCCCGGCTCGGCCTCGACCTCGACGCGCAGCTTCTTGGTGCCGTCGTGGTCCTTGATTATCAGCCGATATTCTGGCAGGACGCCCGGAATCTTCAGAAGCGCCTGCTCGATTTGGAGCGGGAAGAAGTTGACGCCGGAAATAATGAGCATGTCGTCAAGACGGCCGGAAATGCGGTCCAGCCGCAGGTGCGTCCTGCCGCACGCGCATTTTTCGCGGGAGACGACGCGGGAGAGGTCGCCGGTGCGGAAGCGGACAACTGGCAGCGCCTCGCGTGTGAGCGAGGTGGCCACGACCTCGCCGACCTCCCCGTCGGGCAGCGCCTTTCCCGTCCTTGGGTCCACTATCTCGATTATGTACTGGTCCTCCCACTGGTGGAGCCCGCAGTGCTCGGGGCAGTCCTGGCCAAGCGTCCCGACGCCGCCGGTCTCCGTCATGCCGTAGATGTCGAAGGCGTCAATGCCAAGGCCGTCGTGGATGCGCCGCTTCATTTCGTCGGAAAAGGACTCCGCGCCGAATATGCCGATTTTCAGCGACGGGAGCGTGACCTTCATCTCGTCCATCACCTCCATGATGCGGAGGGAGTACGACACCACGCTGCCTAGGACGCGGGTCCCGAAGTCGCGGGCAAGCCTTATCTGGCGCGCCGTGTTGCCGGAACCGGTCGGGACGACGAACAGCCCGGCCGCGCGGGCGCCATGGTAGAAGCCGAAGCCGCCGTTGAAAAGGCCGAATCCAGGGGTTATCTGGCAGACGTCGCCCGGGTTGGCGCCGGCCATGACATAGCAGCGCGCCATGCATTCGGACCATTGCGCCAGATCGGCGGCCGTGTATGGCATGACCACCGGCGTCCCCGTCGAGCCGCTCGACATGTGCATTTCCTTTAGTTCGGTCTTCGGGACGCAGCACATGCCCAGGGGATACTGTTCGCGGAAGTCCGTCTTGGACATGAATGGCAGCTTCCCTATGTCCTCAAGCCCCCTGAAGGTCGCGGGGTCGATTCCCGCGGCCTCGAAGCGGGAGCGGAACCATTCGCTCCGCGCCATCACGCGCTTCACGGTCTCGCGCAGAAGCCTGTCCTGAAGGGCCTCGATTTCGCCACGCGGCATTGTTTCGGCTTTTTCGTTGTGGTATCTCATTGCATTCTCCAAAAAAGACACCATGATTCTATCAAAAGTAACGACGCGTGTCAAAGTGTCCCTCTATCGCATGGCGAGGAGCGACACGAAGGAGTGCGGCGGAAGCGCGGCGGGCAGGGGCACATCCTCCCAAGTGCGTGCTTCGTCGGTTATGCGGCAACGGATGCGAGGCGGCACCGCCGCCCCGCCAGAAGTGAAAGCACGCGCGCCGGTGGGGGAAGGAGCCGCCGCCACTTCCAGCGTGAACGGAACTTCCTCGTCGCCGTCGTTCGCGAGCATCACGGCGATGGAGCCGTCCGCGCCGCGCGCGGCGGCGGCATGGATATTCGCAATTTGCGGACAATCTCGGCAATCGCCGTTTGCGGACATTTCCACTTTCACCGCCGTGCCGCGCCGCCGCAGTTCGTCGAAGGCCGTGAAGGCGTAGTAGGCCTTGCGCGGCCTGTAGGTGGAGGGGTCGAAGAGCGGGGAGTAGTTGCCGATGCCGCAGCGCGCGTCGTAGATGCACGCCAGGTCGCACGGGCCGTTCTGGAGAGAGATGAGTTCGGCGGCCACGCCGGCGGCCTGGAGGGCCGTGCCGAGGTTGTCGTGCCCGACGTAGGGAAGCCATTCGTTGAAGTGGCGCTCGCACCGGTCGGCGGTGAAGCCGTATTCGTCCAGATGCTCGTCGGCAAAGCGCACCTGCCGCATCGCCTCCGGCGGCGGCGAATAGGAGTGGAACGAGAAGAAGTCGAGCGGCCAGCCGTTGTCGCGCGCGGCGGCGAGGAACTTGTGCGAACACTCGACGAAGTACTCCATGCGCGGCGACGAGTTGGCCGCCGGGACATGGTCGGACCCAACGCCCGCGTAGAACCCGCAGTGGCCGTATCCGCCGATCTTGAGGTGCGGGAACCGCGCCTTGAGGTGCGTCGCCGCGACGCCGTAGAGCCGCATGTATTCGGAGAACGGCGCCCCGAACATCGGGTTTTTCTCCACGTCGGGGTGGTTCTCAGGCTCGTTCCAGATTTCCCAGTAGCGGATTCCGGCCTCCATGCCGCCCGCCCAGCCTTCATTGTAGTGCGCCACGACGCGCTCGCAGATGCGCGCCCACTTGGCGAAGTCCGCCGGCGCCCGCGTGTTCACGCGCGGGTAGCCGCGCTCGACGAAGTTCTCGATCGTCACGCCCAGCCGGAAATACGGCTCGACGCCATTTGCCAGAAGCGCCTTTATCAGCGCGTCGGTGTAGGCAAAGCGGTAGTTGGCGGGATCCGTTTCGTCCGCGCCGAAGTCGGGGAAGAGGTTGGGGATGTCGGCGTAGAGGCCGCCGCCGAGCCAGCCGCCGACGTCGTGGAGGCGCGAAAAGGGGATCCCGGCCTCCTTGAGGTAGTGGAACAGCGGCCAGTCGTTGAGCGGGCCGACCATTGGCGGCTGTCCGACGCCGTTCACCGGCTTGACCGGGCCGATGGCGCAATCCCGGCGGATTGCCAACTTGCAAATCGCATTCTCTTTCATCACAGCGTAATATTCCCAAATTCTGCCAACATTCGCCAGGCGGCGGCGCCACTCATCGAAACAACAGCACGCGGTCGCCGCTTCAGAGACCGCCTCGGTCTTGAATCTCCGCGCCGGATTGCCCGCCAAGGGACATCACCTTCATCGCGAGAATCCTGGCGCTAGACCCGTTGAACTTGAACGTGCCCTCGCCGACACGGCGCAAAATGCGCGCGTAGTCGTCCGTCTCCACGAGCGGTTCCGCGGCGCCATCGACAAATACGGAGGCCATGCCGTCCCGGTACACGATGGACAGCCGCACGTTGCCGCCAGCATATGGGAAGGCGACAGGCTTGCCGTTTCCGCCATCCTTGACCTCATTCCAATCGCCGAACACGGCCGTCGCGCCGTCTTTCGCGAAGCGGAGCATAAGAAAGGGATAGTCGCCCGCCTTGTAGAGCGCCTGGTCGGCCGGCTTTTGGCAGAAGTCGAAACTCCACTCGTCCCTGTCTCCGTGAGGGCCAACCTCTATCTCCAGCCGGAAATTGCCCGGCACGGGCACATCCCATTCGAGGTTGTCGCCGCCGCGGCGTTTGCCGCCGCAGTAAGCGTATTCGCCGTTCATCTTCCACGCCCCGCCGTATGCAAGCCACGTCGCATTGCCTTTCGGGAACGCCACCGTTATGGGTTTGCCCGCCGGGAAATCGGTCTTCATCCGCGCGGAAATCTCCATCCACCGCATATAGGAGTCCTCCTTACCGTCAAGTTTCGCCCTCGCCCGCAATTCACCGGCGCCCTTGAGGAACTCCGCGAAGTCGCCTGCGGCGAACATGGCGTGCAGCCGCTGCAGCTCCTTGCGGTTCGACCCTGAAATCCCGTCCCAGATCGTCCACCAGCGGTTGAAGTCCTGAATAATCCGCCACATCCTGCTGGGGAAAGTCCCGTGTCCAAACGAGCGGAATGTTTCGCCGGCTTTCTCCCAGTCGCCCTTGACCGAATAGGCAAGCGTGGCGAACGCGCCGGCCTCCTGCCTGATCTGGCCGAAGGCGTTGGTGTTGGAAATCTGCGGCAGCGACACTTCGAGAATCCTGTCGAGTTCTTCCGGGTGGCCGCGCAAGTAGGCCTCCTGGTTCTCGCCGGCGTCGTCGATCATCCTCAGCATCGCCTCCGCATATACGACCGGGACCATCGTGTCGTGGCGCCCTGTCTCATAGCAACGCTCGGCGAAGGCCTTCATCTTCTCATGCGACCCGCACCAGCGCGGATAGCAGTTGTACCAGAGAAAATCGCCGAGGAATTCGTCGAAATCAAGCTGGGCCGCCGTGACGTCAAGGAACACCTCGTCCTGGAAGGGGCCGAGTTCGGAAAGGAAGTATGCGGCTTCGGGGTATTGGTGCAGTTCCCAGGCGCGACGGAAAGCGGCGCGGCAGGCGTCGCCGTGGTCCTCGAATCCGCTCCACCCCTCCTCGGTTACGGTGTTCGCGTAGCCGCCACCGCGCGCGGCCCATGCGGCATTGCGCTCGATTTTCATGCGCCAGAGGAGGAGCAGCCATTCATCGACGCCGGCTTTTTCAAGACGGGCCAGCGTCTCCTTGCTGCCGAAGCCAAAATTCTTGCGGAGCGTCCAGTAAACGCATCGCATGTCCTCGCCGGCGAACCTGCCGTCCTCCAGCCATGCGACAAGCTGGTCGGAGGCCGGGGCTTTCTCCACGCATGCCTTGACGAACGCGGCGAACGATGGCCGAGCCGTGCGGTCCAGTATCTCGACAAGCCGCTTGCGGTCGCCGAACTGCTTGAAGCCGTGGAAACCCCAGATATGGTCGATGGAGGCGTCCAGCACCTTGCGCTCCTCCGGCGTCGCCTTGCCTTCGGGATCCATCTGGGCGATCAGGAACGGTCGCAGCTTCGTTTCGCGGAAGGAAGCGCACGTCTCGACCGCCATGTTGGTGCGGGCGTTCTCGCTCCAGTCTTTCAGCCAGAGGCCAAGGCCGGAACGGAATGGGCTTCCCTCGTCGTCCTCCCCTTCGCCGTCGCCGGGTTCCTCGCCGTCGGCTTCGGACGTGTCCTTGTTCGCCCGATAGGCGTCGCGGACCGCCATGAATTGGGACAGGGCGTATTCAGCCTTTTCAATCAGTTCTGCCTTTCTTTTTTCCAGATGGGCGGGGACTTCCATCGCACGCGCCCCTTCGATCGCCTTTTTCTGAAGGGGGATGTGCTTGTCCGCGATGCGGCCGCAGATGATCGAGAATGCTTGGGCCTCTATTTTCCGCAATCGCCTGCGCCTCTCCTTCGGCGACGACGTCCCAGTCGGTTCGGGGAACTTCGACTCCGCTTCTTTCATCGCCTCTTCGGCTTCCGCCTGCAAAGGCTCGACCGACTGCCGCAGAAGAAGTTCGATCGGCTTGATGAATTTCTCGATGTCTGGCGCGAGGCGAATCTCCTCGTCGATCATCTCAAGATACTCCCGGGGGCCGACGTTTTCGTAGCCGAACCGCCCCACGATGTCGCCGTCGGCGTCCAGGACTAGCACGGACGGGAAGCCCTGGACTTCGTATTTCCCGGTCAGCCTCCGGTTGTTCCTGCGCCCTTTTTCAGACAGCAGCTTTTCATCCTTGGGATTGTCGATATAGACCAGTTCGTAGGCGTTGGTGGCGATTTCGAGAAACTCATCCGCGGACAATATCTCGTTTTCAAGCCTCTTGCACCAGATGCACCAATCGCTTCCGCTGAATACGGCCAGAATATTGCGGCCATTCTCCTTGGCGCTCTTCATGGCCGCATCGAAATCGTCCGTAAAGCCCTTCGGAGTCGATGTTCCTGCGGCGGCTGCGGCGAAAGCCGCGAAAGCCAAGCCAACAATGCCAATTCCCTTTTTCCACATGATTTGTCTCCTCCTGTCGTTCGGTTCATGCGCTGCGAACCTTCGCATTCACGCATCCCATTCTATCACAGAAATTCTGATGCGGTAATCCTGAACCGGGATTTCTGCAATGTCGCATCGTCCGAATCGCGGCAGTTGGATCAAGGCGTCGCAGCAGGCATGATTCGGTACATTGCAGGCTCGTTGGGAGACAGCGAAAGTTTTATCTGCCCCGGTCCCGTCTTTTCCGCTGCGGGACCGAATGCGGGCGTGACGGTGGAGAAGTCCTCGGAGAGTGTGAGTTCAGCCGTGGCGGCAATGTCCTGCGCGTTGACGGCGAGGAGCCACACCTCGCCGTCCTTGCGCCAGAGGCGGACGCCCCACCGCTCCGGCGCGCCGGCAACGGCCGGCGGTTCTTCGGCGGACAGCAGCACTGGGATGTATTTCCGGATCTCCCCGGCGACGGCGCAGGTGTCGGCCCACGCCTTGTCGAAGGAGAAGGGCGTCCCGTCCTTGCGCCTGGGCATCTGGATCGTTGAAAAACCGTAGAAGACGAGGCCGTTCGCGCCGGCCGCGATGTACTGCCAGCACATCGAGCGCATTTCCCCGGCCGTCGGCATGCGGTATGGCTGCGCGCCTGGCCTGTCGTCCCTGAAAAGCCCCCAGTCGAACGCCTGCGGCACGTGCCACATCGGGCGGAGGCCTAGCATGGCGTCGCTTGCCCGCCGCGCGCCGGCAGTCACATCTGAAAGCGGGGATGTCGGCACGGGGTAGATGTCCGCGCCCAGGATGTCGAACGTCGGCGCCATGGCGCGCATCATGTCGTATTGGTAGAGTACCGCCCAGGTCGGATGGTCCGGGTCGATGCGCTCCAGCAGCGCCTGGCGCGTCCGCAGCGCGTCGAAGCGCTCGATGGTGCTTTCGTCGTTCACGTACCACGCCAGGAGCGCCGGATGCGAGCGGAAGGCGGCCACGGTGGCTTCGACGTATGCGCTCGCCGTCGCCTCGTCCGTGATGGTGGAAGACGACCGCTCCGGCATACCGGCGTGCATGTCCTTGACGGAGTAGATGACCTTGATGCCGTTCGTGTGGAAGTAGTCCATCTCCACGGCGTCGAGCGGCAGGTAGGAGGCGATGGTGTTGAAGGGCCCCTTCACGTAGTCGTCGCGGCGCATCCACACGGACGAATACATTCCGAGCGGGAAGAAGGGCTCGCCATCGACGATCGTCCTGTGGTGTTCGTCAATCCACACGCGCCGCTTCGGCATCTTCGCCGGACGGTGGAACGCGAGCGAGGAGGTTCCGAGGCTCGTGCCGTCCGGCGCGAAAAGTTCGAACCGCACTTCGCTGTCGCCCTCCTTGAGCTGCGCGGCGTCGAGCGTGAGGAAGGCGCGGTCGCGCGCGGTCGGCGCGACGGGCGCCTCCCTGCGCGCGCCGTCGGCGCCGACGTAGGAGAATACTCCCGTCGTCTCCTCCGGCGAATACCGCTCCGGCACCGCGAGCGCGGCGCCGAAGGAGATCTTCCCGGATGCCGCCGTGTTGCGGTAGGCCGACGAGAACAGCATGCCGACGGCGGGATCCTCGTAGGGCGCAACCTGGATGTCGTCAAAGCACGCCCTGCCGAGCGCCTGTGGCGTGCAGTAGGCGAGGAGAAGGCACTTAACGGCCGTCGGAGGGATTGGCCGCGTGACGAAATCGATCCGCCGCCAGTCCGCCGTCCCCTCCGTTCCGGGCGAATACCATTCCGCGACGCTCCTGCCGTCGGCGTCACGGCACATGACCGCGAGCTGCGCCCCCTTGTGCCTGCCGGGTTCCAGCCCCTCCGTGCGGACCCAGCCCGAGACGCGATAGACGACGCCGGTCCGGAGCTGAATCTCGCACGACGGGTAGGCGTAGGGGAGCGCAGGGTCGGCGTTCTCGTAAACCAAGGCCGACGAGCCGTTCCTTCCCTCGCCGCGCACGGTGGAATACGCAGGAGGGATTTTCCACCCCGCGCCCCCGTCCTCGAAGGTGAAGACCTCGGCGGTAGCGGCGAAGCAGACGAACAGGGCAGCCGAAACGGCGTAACGCCGCAGATTCGTTTTCAATGCAGAGGCGCTGGGGCGCAGGGAGTTGTTGACGGGGGGCATAAGTTTTTTTTCTAGCCACAAAGAACACAAAGAACACAAAGAACACAAAGATTTACTAACAATTGTCCACAAAATCTGAAAATCCTGTCAATCATGTGTCTGAAACATCCTTTGTGGACTTTGTGCTCTTTGTGGCTAAACATCGATCGGCGACGGCTCACCGCATGATCAGCACAAACGGCTGCAAGATGCTTGTCACCGTCTCTGCGGCGGAGGGTTCGCTTTCGACGGTGGCGCCGCCGATGTCGAAGATGCCGATCGCCTGGTAGGCGTGACGGTTCCCCTCCTCCGTGCGGGTGCCTCCGCGCGCCCACTCGACCGAAAGCGTCCCGTCGGCGCCGCCGGAGACGGGTTTCCCATCCATGAGCCAGCGGTAGCTGCTTGCGCCGGGCGCGTAGGCTGTCAGCGCGACGGTCTTGCCGACCGAGACCATCGCCGCGTGCTGCGGGCTCACGTATGCCTTGAGCTTTCCGCCGTCCTGCCCCCTGCCGCCGAAGGTGAACGACGAGCCGTTGGAGACAATGTCGCCGGTCACGGTGTCGTAGAGGCCGGCAACGCCGCCGCGCCCGTAGGGAATGAACTCGTGGACAAGCGCGTCCGCCTCGTAGATGCGGACGCTGTAGACGCGCGCCTTGGCGGCAGTGTATGCGTGGAAGGTAGTTCCGGCTGAATCACCGTATCTTGCGAACAAGGCGAGTGGCATGGAGGCCGCGATGTTCGAAACGTCTGTGAACTCACCTGTCATCGTGTTCGTCGTGCTCGCCGTGACAAAGAGGTAATTGTAAGTTCCGCCATCGTTGGAATCGAAACTCATGATGGCCGTGTGTCGAATCGCGTCGCAGGCCGTTGGAGTGGATGGCGGATACCTTCCCTTTTCCACAGAGTTGGCTTTTGCGACCATCCTCCAGTATCCGGAGCCGTCAGTTCCAAGCCAGGTCATCAATGTCGACTCCTGAGTGTCCGAACCAAAGATGCGACGCGTTTTCTGTCCCGCTTCAGTCAAATTGAAATCCACTTCGAGACGTGATATGCCCTTGAGCCTGCACCCCGTATTCAATCCCGTCGTCCCGTTTGACTCCAAGTAGGCGTCCTCGACGATGGCGCCGCCGTAGGCGAGCGCGCTCGTGGAATCGCCGGAGCCGCGGCTGGCGGCGATGAACGCACCCGTAATGCTGTCGCGGAGGCCGGGCGTCCCGTTGTTGACGTAGGGCGTGAAGTCGCGCTTGAGTGCGCCGTCCTCCCAAATCTTGCAGCCGTAGATCTTGATTGCCGCGAAGTCGCTGCCGCCGCCGGAGTTCGAAGCAAACTTTATCGAAGACGAGTTGACGGCTGTCGAAGTCTGTGAAAACGTGGCAAGTTGATTGGTGTGTCCGGACGTCACAACGGCGGCTTGTCCGCGATTGTCAAGATAGAATGTTCGCCGGACATCCTTGTCATCATAGAGGGTTGCCTTGAAAGCCGTGGTGAAGTCGTTTTTGTATCCGTTGAATGCCTGGTATCTCAAGCCGTGGTTTCCGTTGAGGTTGAAATCGAATACGCTTTCGCTACCGGTAGAACCCTGAAACAACCTCCAAATCGAACCCGCAAGGTTTGTGTTGACCATCAGCGCGCAATCAAACGAGACAGCCGTTTTCGCCGTGGCCTTGTATCCCGTGTCGAAATAGAGCTTGCCGCCGTCGGCATTGGCTGCTGTCGAGACGTAGCCGTCGTCGGCGTATGTCGGCACGTCGCCGCCCGCCGTGAAGGCCGCCGCGTTTTCGCCGACGATGAAGCCGCCGTTCACGAGATCCTTGAAGCAGGCCACCCCGTCCTTCAGGCACGGCACGAAGTCGCGGACAAGCTCGCCGCCCTCGTATATCTTCACGCCGTAGATGCGGGCCTTGGCGCATAGCGCATTCACGCCGTCGGAAGACTGCGTGCCGTTTTGGAACTTCGTCGCCTGCGCATTGTCCCAGCGTCCGAAGAGCGACAGCGGCATCGTCGCCTCCTGTCCGGCGAAGCTCACGCCGGCGTCCACCGTCCTGTCGGTGCCGCCATCCGCGTAGCCATAGTCGTTCGTGACGCCGCCCGTCATGAAGACCATCTTGGCGTTCGGCAGGTCGAAGACGACAGTGTGCCGGTCGGTGTCCACGCCAGACTTGTATTTCGTGGGCCGCGAACTGGAAGCCGACGTCTTCGCCCTGACCCGGAAGTACTTGTTGTCGTTGGCCGCCGTGTACGTGGCAAACAGGCAAGTCTGCAAAGTGGACTCGTAGGCGGTGTTGTCCGTGCCGAAAATGCGGCATTCGTTCCAAGCGCTGGTGTCGCTCACGTCCACCATGGCGAACTCCACCTCCAGTCGCGAGGTGCCCTTCATGCGGTAGCCGGTGGAGATGCCGCTCGTGCCGTCCGATTCGATGTAGGGGGCGGCGGATGCGCCTTGGAGGACGGCCCCGGCCACGAGGGATGCTGTCACCATTAAGATGCCTTTGCTTGCTTTTAGTGTATTCATGATGTTCCCCTTACAAAAAACAGTTGACGCCAATTGCATTTATTTTACAATAATCTCAATGTATGTCAAGTGCTAAATGTGCAAAAACGCATACGGTATGGCGCTGTCTGCGGCCCCGCCATTCGGTCAGCGGAAGGATTCGCCTTGAATGTATCGGACGGAATCCCTGATGGGTGGCATCGGGGCGCCGTCGATCCGGGCCAGTATCGCGGCGGCGGCGGCCCGGCCTGTGGCGGCTGGGTCGAACTCAAAGCGCGTGAGCGAGCGCGGGTAGACTGGAACGAAGCCCTTGTTGGCGACCGTGACGGCGAATACGTCGCGGGGGATTGACACGCCCAAGTCGGCGAGGCCGGCCAGTCCGCCGACGGTAAGGAAGTCGTCCGTCCAGAATACAAGCTGCGGCCAGCCAGCGCGTGGCTGCGAGAATCTCTCCCGCATCATTTCCATGCCCATGCGTTCCAGGCGCTCAAGGGACCCAAGCCCGCGGTCGCAGCGGACGAGGTGCCGTTCGACGGACACGCCCTCCTTGCGGAAGATTTCGCAAAGTGGGTCGAGGAAGGGCTTGTCTGCGATGCCGGCGACAAATGCCCTTCGGATGCATGAGGCGCGGCACTGCTCAAGAAACGGAGAAAGGTCGCCAAGCGGGGCGGCGGACGCATCCGCGCCCGAATCGCTCTGCTTCATCGTGAACGGAACGCCCGACCGTTCGAGCAGTCGCATGACATGGCGCGGGCAGAAGAGGGAAAAAACGAAGTCGTTGTTGCGCCGCAGCGCCATGTCGAGCAAGGTGCAGTTGAGGACGCCGTTCGAGTGCCTGGGAAGCGCCACGACGTCGAAAAGGTAACCCTCCGCGTTGAATACGCGGCGCATCTCTCCCAGGAGCGTGACGGCATGGTAGCCACCCTCGCCGTCGGCGGGCATCACGGCGAGGATGCGCCCCTTCCAAACTGCCTCGCCGCGCCCGACGACGATGCAGCCGATTCGACGGCGCGGCTTCAGAAGCCCCTCCGCTGCAAGCGCCGCGATGGCTTCGCGGGGGACGCGCACGCTTGTCCCCAGCAGGCGGGCGAACTCGTGGATTGTCGGCAGCACTTCTCCGTCGCGGTAAAACCCGGAGGCGATCGCTGCGCGGAGACCCTCCGCCATCTGCGCGGAGAGTGGCGCCGCGACCTTGCGGTCAAGCGCGAATGGAATCCGAAGGCTCATGTGGGATTTCCCTTGGGAATTATTGCGGCATAAATCATAGCATAACGCTTGGCATGGCGCAAACAATGTCGTGTGGCAGCAACTTAAGGGAGACACCCTTCATATATATGGTGTATGCCATGGTTTCGCTTTGCCTCCCCTGTTTTTCAGGCGCTTCGCCTCCCCGTGCAAAACAGCGGCGTACTTCGCTCGCCCGTGCCGAACATCACCGGCTTGGTCCCCGCCTTCCCCGTCCGGCTGTATTCGCCTATCCTCGCCTTCACGTATTCCTTCGACCCGAAGGCC
>JAFWPM010000060.1 GCA_017509565.1 Kiritimatiellia bacterium
ACCGGTTCCGCCATCTACGCCTACGACACCGATTCGGGGCGCCTTTACAGAGGACACAATGCCACCGGCTCCGCAGCGTGGATATACGACGCGCGCAGCGGACGCATCTACCGGGGGCACAACGCGACAGGATCGGCCGCATTCATCTACAATGCTTCATCGGGCCGCCTCTACGTCGGCCACAATGCCACGGGATCCGCCAGCGCAATCGCATCCGGTTCGTCGCCGATGCGCGTCTTCAGCGGCCATAATGCGACTGGAAGCGCCTTCTGCGCTGTTGACTTCGGCTCAACGACCCGGATGTACCGTGGCCACAACGCGACTGGATCGGCCGCATACGCCATCAGCGGCGAGTTGCCTCCTGCGATCATCGCCTTCCTTGCCGAAAAACTGCTTGATTGATGGCCTTGAAAAGCCGGCGCAGCGAAGCGCGTCCCTTTCGCGATTGAAGTGGTGGCCATGTGGAATGTGTAATGCGTCTAGTGTTTGACTTGTATGTTCTGCACGGTTAACCTCAAAAACGAATTTGTGGTAAAATCCTATTGTTTGGAAAGGAACATGCATGATGACAAAGGCATTGGTTTTGCTGGCGGACGGATTTGAGGAACTGGAGGCGATTGCTGTCGCCGATGTGATGGACCGCGGTGGCGTCGAAGTCACGCGGGCGTCGCTCGGGGGCGCGGACATGCTGGTCGCGGCGCACGGGACGCGTGTTGCCGCCGACTGCAATCTCGACGGGGCGGTTTCGCGGCAGGGAGAGTTCGATGCAATCGTCCTGCCAGGCGGTTCGCAAGGCACACGCAACCTGATGGAAGACAGCCGTGTCGGCGGCCTCCTGCGGGACTTCGCCGGGTCGGGGAGGCTCGTTGCGGCAATCTGCGCCGCGCCAATGGCGCTTGGCGCTGTCGGGCTTCTGTCCGGGCGCCGCTTCACATGCTATCCCGGGTGCGAGACCGCAATCAAAGGCGGCGAATACACCGACGCGCTCCCGGTCGTCGCTGACGGCAACATCCTGACTTCGCGCGGACCGGGAACCGCAATCGACTTCGGTCTGGCGATTGTCGAGCGGCTAGTCTCGCGCGAAGCCGCGCAGCGGGTCGCCCAGGGGATGCTCTACCCCCAATGCCGCAATTGAAAATGTCCCTCTTGTCACGAAGACACCGGGAATTCTGGAAATTGGCCTTAGGAGCCTCCGAACTCACAGGTGGAACTTTTAGCCAAAAGGTAAGGATGGCAAAGCGTTTTTGGCGCTGGGCGCCTGCCAAGGTTGGGAAGTGAAACCCGACTGCGATTTTTGGTTTAACCATGCTCATGCTCGTCAGCTACGATGTGTCAACCACGGATGCCGCCGGCAAGCGGCGGCTGCGGCGTATAGCCAAAGCCTGCCAGAATTACGGAATTCGCGTCCAATATTCCTTGTTCGAATGCAACGTCAACCCGGCGCAGTGGGTGCGGCTCAAAGCCACGTTGGAGGACATTTTCGATCCGGAAACGGACAGTCTCCGCTACTACAACCTCGGCGACAAGTACGCAACGCGGGTAGAGCATGTCGGGGCGCGACCGGCATTGGATGTGGAGCAGCCCATGCTGCTCTGAAGTTCCGCGAACCCCATGCACACAGACTTTGTTGGCATGCTTCGCGAAAAGAGGCAAATCGCCAAATGCCATGCGGTTAACCACTTCTTTCATGTTCTTTGACAATTGAACTATGCTTGTTTTCTCCTAGGTTCGCGGAATGCACCATTTTCACAGCGTATTTACACTATGTTATAATCATTATGTCGCGCCCCATGCGGGCGCGTGAATTGAAACCGCGAAACCGTCGACTTCCTCCCAGATTTTTCAACTAATTGTCTGTCCCTTTATACACTCCAGGCGCTCCAATACGCCGATTGACACCCCAATCGGAACCTGCTATCATTGATGCTGTTCACAAGAAATCCCCATCAGGTCAGGCCACGCAGCGAGTGTTGCGCTGGCTAATGGCTGGCGGGCTATAATACATCCCATGACAACTCGCAGAATCCATTTTGCCGCAATCGCGGCGATCGCGGCGGCGTTCGCCGTCTCAACGGGAATCGCACAGGACGGAGACCCGTCCGGAGGAGACGTCCTCGTGGCTTCGCTGCCGGCGGACGGCGCCGCAGACGCACTACAGGCGCTGATCGACGCCAACCCGAACCGCACGATAGCAATCCCCGACGGGGTATATCTCCTCTCGCACCCCATCGCGACGCCGGCCGATCCGCGTCTAGCTGTCTCGCTCCGCCTTGCAGACTTTGCTGTGCTGAAGGCCGCGCCAGACTTCCCGGAACGCCAACCGCTCGTGCGTCTCGGCGGCATCCATCCCGCAAACAACATCCGCACCGCCGGCAGCGTCTATGGCCTCTACGGTGGCATCCTCGACGGCTCTGGCCGCGCTGCCGGAATCTTCATCGAGTCGGGCCGCGAAACCCGCGTCCAGAACGTCTCCATGAAACAAGTCTGTCTGGGGCTGCGCATCAAGTGGGGCGCGAACAGCGGCTCCTCAGACTGCGACATCCGCGACGTGAACATCGTGGGCAACAAGGCCCCCGATTCCATAGGTGTCCTCATCGAAGCCTACGACAACACCCTCACCAACATGCGCATAGCGGACTGCCAGATCGGCGTCCGGCTTCGCGCCGGCGGCAACCTGCTGACGAACGTCCACCCGCTGTGGACGAGTCCCGCCGACCAGTACGACGGGGGGATCGGCTTCGACGTCGGCGCGGACAACTGCTCCTTCCTGCGCTGCTATTCGGACCACTTCTCCACGGGCTGGCGCTTCCGCAAGGGCTCCGACCGGTGCGTCCTTGACGGCTGCATCGCCTTCTGGTACGCCGCAACGCCGGGCCGCCGCCACACCGCCATCCGCAGCGACGGCCCCTTCGAGGCGGTCGTCGCCGGAATGCGGATCGGCTTCAAGGACCTGCAGGCCGTGAACACCGTGCTGCAGCTCGGCGCCCCCGGCGGCCAGGGCGTCATCGCCGACCCGCGCCTCTTCCCGAACCTGCTCAACGACCCCGCCGACGCCTTCCGCGACTACCTGCGCGGCGAGATCCGCGGCGTCGGCTTCCCGCCCGCCGGCCCGACGCTGCGCGTCCCGCGCATCGACTCCGCCGCCGCCTTCTTCGGTGCGGCGCCAGGTGGGGCGAGCTCTCCGAGCGAGCCGCAGTCTCCAGGCGCCGCCCAATGGACTTTCGTTTCCGTCACCAACGGCGTCTGCGACGACGTCTGCGCCGCGCCCTGCGGCGACGACGACCTCTCCTACCATTTCCGCTGTCTCCACGACGCCGGCGGCCTCCTGGTCGAGACCATCGTGCGCGACAACGATGTTTCGACCGACACCTGCCCAGAAGGCTCGACCTACTGCCGCTCCTGGCTCGACGACTGCGCCGAGGTCTTCATCGACGGCGAGATGGCGCGACTCGACGACA
>JAFWPM010000061.1 GCA_017509565.1 Kiritimatiellia bacterium
ATCCCCGTCGCGGGCAACACCATCACGCAGGAGATCGCGAAGGCCCTCGGCGTCAGCTTCCAGGAGGCCGAGGAACTCAAGCGCAAGATCGGCTTCGTCGCCCTCGGCGGCGTGACCGCGACCGAGGACGAGCAGGCCGACCGCGCCTCCAAGTGCATCCGCGGCGTCGTCACCCGCCTCCATGCCGAGGTCAACCGCTCGATCAACTTCTACCGCAGCCAGCAGGGCGGCTCCGCGCCGTCGCGCGTCCTCCTTACCGGCGGGTCCGCGTCGCTGCGCCACCTCGACACCTTCTTCCGCGAGAAACTGCGGATCGACGTCGATTACCTCAACCCCTTCGTTTCCGTCCAGATCGGCCCGCATGTCGATTCCGGGCGCGCGTCGGCCGAATTCCTCCAGCTCGCCGAAATATGCGGCCTCGCCCTGCGCCGCAGCGGCCTCGGCCATGTCGAAATCAACCTCATGCCGCCGAACCTGGTGCAGAAGAAGACCTTCCGCAAGCAGGCCCCGGTTCTCATCGCCTCGTCCGTGTTCTTCGCGGCTGCGGCCGCCATCCTCTTCCTCGCAGGCTCCGAAAAGGCCCGCACTGCCGAGGAGGAGCGCGACGCCGTCCAGGAGAAGGTCGCCGGCCTCGAGCGCATGGCCAAAAACGTCGCGGCCAAGGTCGGCGAGCGCGAGGAGGTCGCCCGCGACCTCGACAAGTACCGCTCGCTGCTGCTGTCCCGCGAGGGCGTCCTGAAGAGCATTGACGCCATCCGCGTTTCGATGCTGCCCGGAACGTGGATATCGTCGCTTGAGTCGTGCGAGCTTTCCGTGGAGTCCGCCGACGAGTCCGGCGACACGGCAACCGCCAAGGTCCCCGGCTACAGGATTGTCATCCGCGGCTTCCTCGATGTGCTCCGCAAGGTTGAGGCCGAAGCCCGCTCAGGCAAGACCGCCGCCGAAATCTTCTGCATCCAGCTTACGGACATAAGGCGGCCGTTCAAGTCCGCCACGATCAAGGGCCAGCGCGAGTCTGGCGCGGACAACCTGGCCGAGTTCACCGTGGAGGCCGTGTTGCGCGCTCCGCTCTCCGCGCTTGAAGAGGCGGAACTGGCAGGGAAGGCGGCGAAGTAGAATTATGGACAAATCCAAGACAATATTCATAGCGACGACTTCGGTGGCGCTTGTCGCGGCGGTCGCCTTCGGCGTCCTCGCGAACGCCAAGTTCTCCGCCGCGTCAAGGGCGCGTTCCGAAAAGGATGAGGCCAACTCCAAGTTCAGGCGCATCTACTCCAGCGAGGTGTTCCCGTCGGCCGGGAACGTCGCGGCGCTTGACGATGTCCTGAAGCAGTTTGAAAACGGGCGCAGGATTGTCACGAACGAACTCGTCCAATGCAATGTCGGCCTCCCGACTGAGACGATGTCCGCGTCCGCGTTCCAGACGAAGCTCTCGGCCGGCGTCCGGAACTTCCGTTCGGCCGCCCCGCTTGTCGACGGGCGCAAGTCCGTCGCCGACAACTTCGCGTTCGGATTCGACGCCTACGTCGGCACAGACGCGATGCCTAAGGACGGGGAGATACCCCTCCTTGTCCAGCAGCTCACCGTCACGGCCATGCTCGTGAGGGAAATCTACGGGGCGCAGGTCTCGCAGCTTACAAAGATCGAGCGCGACGCCAAGGACGAGGCGACCCTGAAGACCCGCGACGGTTCGCGCCGCCGCGAGGCCGAACCGGAACCGGAGCCGGAGCCGCGCGGCCGCCGCCGCAACAGGCGCAAGGCCGTCGAGGAGGATGCGAGCGCCCCGCTCTTCACGTTCCAGCCAATGGCAATTGAGTTCACGGCCCGCCAGGAGGCCCTTGTCGAACTCCTCAACAGGCTCAACGTAATGCGCCGCCCGTTCGTCGTCGTGAAGTCGATCTCCGTGGAGAAGGTCGCCATGCAGAACGACGTCCGCAAGGCCCCGGCGCCCGAGGCCGCCGAGGACGATGGCCGCCAGGCACGCTCCGAGCGTGGCGGCGAACGCTCACGCGGCGAACGCGGCGAGCGCGGGGGACGCTCCCGCCGCCGCCGCTCCGATGCGGCCGAGGAACGCGCGCCCGAAACTGTCGTGCAGACGCTCAAGCCCGCAGATATGCCGCCTGAAATGCGCATCGTCTCCGGCCCCGATGTCGAGCCGCTTCTCAAGGTAAGGCTCGGGCTCGAAATCTACAACTTCGCCGAGGAGGGCAAATAACATGGCTTCCGGCAAATCCCCGCTGGCGAGAAACTACGACAAAATCCTCGCCGCTGTATCGATTCTCCTTCTTGCGCTCGCAATATTTGTCTTCGTCCGCGCCACCGGCGGCGCGGACGGCGAGAAGGCGGCCTTCATCCGCGGCCTTGAGAGCTACGAGCCCGCCAACCCCGAGTTCGACCGCTCCCTCGCCGAGGAGCAGTTGAAGGCCTACCTCAAGACCACGGGCAAAATCGACAAGCCCTTCCGCTCCGTCGTGGACGAGTCCTCGCGCGAGGGCTTCTTCCTGCCGGCGACCCGCGTGTGGTGCGTCGAATGCCGCAAGCCCATCCCCTTCGAGTCTGAGACCTGCCCGCTCTGCGGAAAGGAACAGCCCAAGAAGAACCCCGTCATCGCCGACGACGCCATGGATTCGGACGGCGACGGCCTCCCGGACGTCTGGGAGCGCAAGTTCGGCCTCAACCCGGTCGATCCCGCCGACGCCGACCTTGACGCCGACGGCGACGGCTTCACCAACAAGGAGGAGTTCGCCAACAAGACCGACCCGCGCGACCCGGGAAGCCACCCCGACATCTTCGGCTATCTCCGCGTGGCCTCAATCGAGGCGGCGCGGCTCCCGCTCCTCTTCCAGACGGTGTCCAGCATGGGCGGCGGCAACTACAAGTGCCAGTTCAACTACTTCGACAAGGAACTCAACAGGGGCAAGACTCTCTTTGTCAACGTAGGCGACGTGATTGGCCCGCTTGACCGACTCCCCGGATCCCCGCTCTCCGCGCCGCCGCGGTTCTCCGACTTCAAGCTCGCCGCCCTTGAATGGCGCGACGAGTCCGTCTTCAGCAAGATCGAGCAGAAGGAGAAAATCGTAAAGGTGCCCGTCGCCATCGTCGAGCGCATCAGCACCGGCCGCAGGATTGAATTCCTCAGGGAAAAGGAATCGACCGATTCCTCCTACGTCGTGACCATCACCCTCACGCGCGACAACTCCGAGTTCGTCGCCGACGGAAGCGTTGGCGAGGCCGAGTTCAAGATACGCGGCGAGGACTTCATCCTCGCAAAGGTCGATGTCTCGGCCGGAACGGTGGTTATTCGCAGAAAGGCCGACAAAAAAGAATTTTTTGTGAAGCATCTGGAAGAATAGCCGGATTTGTTGTAGAATAAATTAAGTTAAGCGGACAATCTTTCCGATTCCCTCAATGCACTTTCAGGAGACCCAAATGACCATTAAGACGAAGGTTTTCGTGGCGAGCGCCGCCGCATTGTCTTTTCTGCTTTGCCTTGGCGTGTTCGCGCAGGACGGCCTCAACGGTGAACTTGACGACCTGCTTGGACTAGGAGGTGACGACGCCCCCCTGAGCGAAACCATAGCGGAGGCGGGCGACGCCGCCGATGCCGCCGCGGAGGATGTGGCGGCCAAGGTTGACGACGCGATCGAGGCGGCCGCCGCCACAGGCGAGGAGTTGGCCGACATCCTAGCGGAGCCCGTCGCGGAACCCGAATCCGCCGCCGAGGTGCCCGAGGCGACACCCGCCCCCGCGGACGAGGTGGCCGAACTCACCGGCGATGTTGCCGGCGCCAGCGCCCTCCTCGACACACTCGAAGCCGCCGCGCCCGAAGCCCCCGCGGTCGAGGAAGCGGTCGCTGAAGCCGTGCCCGAAGCCCCTGCGGTCGAGGAGGCAGTCGCCGAAGCCTCGCCCGAAGCCCCCGCGGTCGAGGAAGCGGTCGCCGAAGCCGCGCCCGAAGCCCCTGCGGTCGAGGAGGCAGTCGCCGAAGCCTCGCCCGAAGCCCCTGCGGTCGAGGAGGCAGTCGCCGAAGCCGCGCCCGAAGCCCCTGCGGTCGAGGCCCCTGTCGCCGCGCCTGAGGCAGTCGAGGTCGCAGTCGCCGAGCCCGAGGCGGTTGAAACCCCTGTAGCAGAGCCTGAGGCAGTCGAGGTCGCCGAAGCCGAGCCCGCCGCCGCGGAGCCGGTCGCCTCGGAGCCCGAGGCCGTCGCCGCCGAGCCCGTCGATGAGGTCGCCGCCGGCATCGCCGAAATCAACCTCCTCGAACTCATGCGCCGCAAGGCCCTCGACGAGCATGGCAAGAAGTCCCTTGACGCGGCCAAGGCCGAAATGAAGGACGGCAACTTCGTCGAGGCGCAGCGCCTCTTTGAGGAAGCCTCGAAGTTCCTCGCCAACCGCCCGGAGAACGAGGACATGCTGGCCGCAGCATCCGCCGGCGTAGCCGAGTCCATTTACCGCCAGGCCGAGGGCCTCTACAAGCGCGGCGACCTTGAGGGCGCCATCAAACTCGCCCGCCAGGCCCGTGAGCACAACCATCGCAAGGCCGCCGACCTCATCGACACAATTCAGCACGACATCGACAACCCGCCGGAGGAAAAGGTCGTTACCGAAGTCAAGCGCTGGAATGACCGCGACTACCGCAAGAACCGCGAGCAGGTCCGCGCCCGCCTGAAGCGCGCCCGCCAGTATCTCATCACCGGCGAATACGACCGCGCCCGCACCGAACTTGAACTCATCCTCCGCGACAACCCCTACGACGCCGATGCGATTCTCATGCTCAAGCGCGTCTCCGACCGCACCTACGACAGCAACACGCAGGAGTTCAACGCGACGCGCGCCACGATGATCGAGCAGGTCCGCAAGACCTGGACGGCCAGCGGCCGCTACGCGATCGACGTCCCAGATTCGGTTGACCCCAATGGCGGCACGATTGCCGAGGGCGGCCAGGTCAACCGCGCCGGCAATACCCCGGAGGAGGAAATCGAGGCCAAGATGCGCAACATCACGATCCCCGAAATCAATTTCAAGAACGCGACAATCAGCGAGGTCGTCGACTTCTTCATCGACGCCTCCCGCGAATACGACGACCCGCAGATCCCGCCCGAGCAGCGCGGCGTCAACCTCATCCTGAAGATTTCACAGTCCGCCCCGGCGGAAGCCAGCCTTGAGAGCGAGGACATCTTCGCCCCCGCCGCGGCCCAGAGCGACAATGGCATCCCGCCCGTCTCCTTCTCGGCCCGCTACATGTCCCTCTGGGATGGACTGCAGTACGCCTGCGAACTCTCCCGCCTGAAATTCCGCCTCCGCGGCAACACCGTCATGATCATGCCCATGAACGAGGCGGATGTCGACATGGTTAGCCGCACCTACACCGTCCTCCCCTCAATCGAGGAACGCGCCTCCTCCATGACGACCGCGCTCTCCACCCGCAGCGTCGATGACGAGGGCCGCTCCTTCTTCGACCAGGGGGAAAACAGCGCCGCCACGGCCGGCGTTGACTGGAAGCAGCTCTTCGAGGACATGGGCGTCAAGTGGCCGAACGGCTCCTCTGTCAAGTACCTCCCCAGCATCAACAAGATGCGCGTCCTCAATACGCCGGAGAACCTGGTCGAATTCGAGAAGGCACTGCAGGAACTCAACGTCACCCCGCGCCAGGTCGAAATCGAGGCCCGCTTCGTCGAAGTCGCACAGACCGACCTTGAATCACTCGGCTTCGAGTGGCTCCTCACCGACGACTGGGAAATCGCGAAGAACAAGAAGAACCCCGAGCAGCACATCAAGGTCAGCAAGGGCTCCGGAACCGCCAGCGTGAACCGCTATCTCAGCGCCGGCGCCGACCTCGGCAACGGCATCGCCGTCAACGCAGTCAACGACGCCCTGCTTTCGATCTCCTCCGTACTCACCAACCCGGAGCTCGGCTTCGTCCTCCACATGCTCTCGCAACAGGCCAACACAGACCTCCTCTCCGCCCCGAAGGTCGTGACCATGAACAACGAGGAAGCCATCATCAAGGTCGTCCACGAGTACATCTACCCGACCGAATATGAAATAAAGGAGAACGACCTTGACAGCGACAGCGACGTCATCCAGGTCTCCTACCCGATGGTCGAGCCCCAGGAGTTCAGCATGCGCGAGGTCGGCGTAATCCTCCAGGTCACGCCGCAGGTCTCCGATGACGGCCAGATGATCTCCCTCCAGCTCAACCCGCAGATCATCTCCGAGCCCGAATGGCTCGACTACGGGTTCGATTACCCGTTGCGGATGACGGGCGACAGCGCCGAGACGCTCCACCTCCAGATGCGCCAGCCGGTGTTCAAGGTCCGCTCCGTCTCGACGAAGATTTCTATCTACAACGGCGCCACGGTCGTCATGGGCGGCATGATTACCGAGGCTCGCAACGAGGTCAACGACAAGGTGCCCTTCTTCGGTGACATCCCGTTCATCGGCCGCCTCTTCCGCAGCACCTACGAGCAGAGCGAGAAGCGCAACCTCCTGATCTTCGTGACGGCGCGCATGGTCGATCCGGCCGGGCGCACCCTCAAGACCAACGCGTCCGACGGCGCGACGGTCCCCGCCGCAAACTGAGCCAACGGTACGCCATGCCGCAGTCGCCGCGAATCTGACAGCCTCTCCGTCATGAGGAGTCGTCTGATTGCTGTGACTGGCGGCATCGCCTGCGGCAAAAGCACGCTTGCCGGAATCCTTTCGGAGGGCGGGTGCGATGTCCTGGACACCGATGACGTGTCGCACTCCCTCCAGGCTCCCGGCGGCGCCGCCGTGGTGGAAATAGCCGGGCGCTTCGGCAACGGAACCCTCGCCGCCGATGGCTCCGTAAATAGGCGCAAACTTGGCGAACTGGTGTTCGCCGACCCAAAGGCGCTGCGCGATCTTGAGTCGATAATGCACCCGCTGATCGAAGGCGCCGTCCGTGACTGGATTTCATCCAGGAAGTCCGGCCGCACCCTTGTGGTTCTTGTCCCGCTGCTGTTCGAGGCCGGGCTTGACCGCAAGTTCGCGTGGGATGCGACGGTCGCCGTCGTCTCTTCTCGCGAGAACCAGATATCGCGTCTGGCGCAACGCGGCTTTGACAGGGCTGCTGCCGAAACCAGGATTGATTCCCAGATGCCTTGCGCCGAGAAGTCCAGACGCGCGACGTTCACCATCGCGAACGACGGAAGTCTTGCGATGCTGAAATCCGAGACCGCAAAATTGCTAGAAAAGATCTCGCTACTCCCACAAGGAGTCTAGAATGAACGAAAATTCACTGAATGAACCCGGTGCCGCGGAAAATGCGACGAAGGCGCCGGCAAGGAAGCGTACTTACACGCGGCGCCGCGCAGTTGTGAAAACCGACCGCAAGCCTGAGGAATGGACTCCCGGCGCGGAGCCTTCCAAGGCGGACCCCACCCCCGGACCCGCACAGGCCGCGCCGGAGGAGCCTGCCAGGCCTGGGCGTGAAGCCGCTGTGGCGCCGGTTCCCGCGCCTG
>JAFWPM010000062.1 GCA_017509565.1 Kiritimatiellia bacterium
CCAGAAACAGGAGGCGGCGGCAGCCGTTCTTCCAGGCGGCGTGTATCGCGTTCATTTCCAGCATGGCGTTGTCGTAGAGGAAGTCCGCCGGCGCGGCCGCGTTGGCCGCGATGCCCCCGACCTTTGACGCGGCCAGGAACACGTAGTCCGGCCGCTCCGCCTCGAAGAAGGCGTTCGTCGCCGCCTGGTCGCGGAGGTCGAGCTCGGCGTGCGTCCTGACGACTATGTTTTTGAAGCCGCGGCGCCCCAGCGCCCTGATTATTGCCGAGCCCACCATGCCCCGGTGCCCCGCGACGTATATCTTGGATTCAAGTTCCATTTCTTTTCCCCATGCCAATTTACAAGCCAAACTGAAAAACAACGCAACCATGATACCAAAGCCCAGCCACCGGGTGAATAGACGCGATTGACTTTTTTTAGCACATTTTTGACTTGCCTTCCATGGCGGAATCTGGTATTGTCTTAAGCATGCCGAATGCCAGCGAACAGTCGAATCCAAGAAGAAGGGTTCTCTGCACCCCGGACGATTTTGCGCGCTCGTCGCTGCTCTATGTCCAGGAAGTGGGGGAGCTTGCGCCCGCGCATCCGCAGGAACGCGCCCGCGCCGGGCACGCCTCCTTCCTTTTCCTCTGCGTCGAATCCGGCGACGGCCGCATCAGGGAAGGCTCGACCTCAATGGCCCTCCGCGCGGGCGAATGCGCCCTCATTGACTGCCGCAGGGGCTACGGGCACTCTACCGGCTCGCCGCCATGGCACCTTTTCTGGATTCATTTCCACGGGCACGCCGCGCCGGCCATCCACGCCCACTGGCGGGAACTGTCCGGCTCACCGGTGGTCCGCGCGACAAACCCAGGCCGCTACCTCGACATCTGGCGCAGGATCTGGAATGCCGCGCGCGCCGAGGGCACGGCCGCCGCCCTGAAAGCCAACGAGGCGCTTGCGGCGCTATTCGCCCTGCTTGCCGAAGACGCCTCCGAGCCAGACCTCCGAACCGACCGGCTGGCCAGCCTCCACGACTGGATCGAGGAACACTGCGCCGAGGACATTTCCCTCGACAGGCTCGCCTCCGTCGCGGCATTGAACAAGTTCTCCCTTTCGCGCGAATTCCACTCGCTTTTCGGCATCCCGCCCAGCAAGGCCGTCGCCATGGCGCGCGTCGCGCGGGCCAAGCGGCTTCTGCGGTTCACCGACGACACCGTCGAGTCGATCGGAGAAGCGTGCGGGGTGCAGGACCCGAACTACTTCGCGCGGCTCTTCCGCCGCATCGAGGGCGTTTCGCCAAGCGCCTTCCGCCGCCAGTGGCGCGGCGGAGTCAACATCTAAAGGCCAACGACAATGGACACAACAGGACAATTCATCTTTTCCGGCCCCATCACCCGGCCGCTCGACCTCGCCGCAGTCTGCGGCGGCCGCACCCGGCTTGAGGTTGATGTCGGCAGCGGCATGGGC
This sequence comes from Kiritimatiellia bacterium, assembly GCA_017509565.1. Taxonomy (GTDB): domain Bacteria; phylum Verrucomicrobiota; class Kiritimatiellia; order RFP12; family JAAYLN01; genus RGIG5952. Next base: position 1,450 of record JAFWPM010000062.1, read on the forward strand.
CGCTTCATCCTCGCCCGCGCCGCGGCCCATCCCGACACCCAGTTCATCGGCATCGAACGCCTCAAGTCAAGGGTGCGCAAAATCGCGCGGAAGGCCAGCCGCGCCGGCCTCGACAACATTTTCATGGTGCGCCTTGAGGCGACCTACATCCTGCGGTACCTAATCCCGCCGGCATCGGTGTCGCGCTTCTACCTTTTCTTCCCGGACCCGTGGCCCAAGCGCAGGCATTCCGGCCACCGCGTCTTCAACGACGAGTTCAGGTACCTCGTCTGGACCCGCCTCGCGCCGGGAGGCGACCTCCAGGTGGCGACCGACAGCGGCGACTACTTCGCGGACATGGTTGCGCAAATGGCCGGCGACCCCTTCTTCCGCCGGATCCCGCCTGTGGAACGCACCGAGGACGAACGCACCGACTTCGAGCTGATTTTCCGCGCCAAGGGGCTGATTCCCAACGAGGCGGGCTTCCAGGCTGTCGGCGCGGACGAACTCGGCGCCGGCGCCGTGGCGCGGCTGCACGCCGCCGACGCCGCCCGCCGCGAACGCTTCTGGGCCGAGGAAATGCCCCACGCCAAGTCCGCCCATGTCGTCGGCATCGGCGGCACCGGCATGAGCGCCATCGCACAGGCCCTCATCGACTCCGGCTACGAGGTCACCGGCTCCGACCGCCTCGCCGACCATGGCGAATCGACCCCGCTGCTCGACGCCCTGCGCCGCCAGGGCGTAAGGATATTCCCGCAGGATGGCTCCGGCGTGAGCGACGCCACGTCATTCGTCGCCGTCAGCACCGCCATTGAGGACGACAATCCCGACATTGCCGAGGCCCGCCGCCTTGGCGCCGAGATTGTCCACCGCTCCGTGGCCCTTGAACGCCTGGCGCGCGGCAGGACGCAGATCGCCGTCGCCGGCACCAGCGGCAAGAGTACCACAACGGCCATTCTCGGCTGGATTCTCGAAACCGCCGGGTTGGATCCGACCGTCGTGAACGGCGCCCCAATCGTAGGCTGGGACGACGGCGGGGCCCGCGTCGGCAGCGTGAGGCGCGGGGACGGGCCGCTTTTCGTCTTCGAGGCCGACGAGAGCGACCGCTCCTTCCTGCGCTTCTCGCCGGACTACGCGATCGTAACAAACGAGACGCCCGACCACTTCACCAGGGAGGAGACGCTCGCTCTCTTCGCCGACTTCAAGTCCCAGGTCAAGGGGGAGGTCGTCGAGGGGCTTCCGCCAGACTTCGAGGCCATGCCGGGCGCCACGCCCTGGAAGTCGCGCTTCCGCAGCCGCGGCTCCGTATGGAGCCTCGCGCTTCCAGGCCGCCACAACTGCATGAACGCCTGCCAGGCAGCGGATCTCGCGCTCGCCCTCGGAGTCCCGGAAAACGCGATCCGCAAGGCGCTGCTGACCTTCCCGGGCGTCGGGCGGCGCCTCCAGCGCGTCGGGAACGCCCCCGGCGGCGCCCTTGTCGTCGACGACTACGCCCACAACCCCGAAAAGCTCGCCGCCGCGATTACCACGCTGTCCGCGCGGACCACCCCGCTCGCGGTTCTCTGGCGGCCGCATGGGTACGCGCCGCTAAGGAAGATGCTCGCGCCCCTTGCCGACGCTTTCGCCGGCAATCTAAGGCGCGAAGACTCGCTGTTCCTCCTGCCCGTCTACGACGCCGGCGGAACTGCCGACCGCTCAATCTCCAGCGAAGACCTTGAGCGCGAAATCAGGGCGCGCGGATTCGGCAACGTGGCAATCGTCGATGACGCGCCGGCGGCCGTGGCGGCACTGCGCAGGTTCGCCTCGTCCGCGCCCCCGACGGCCGGCATTCTCGTCTGCGGCGCGCGCGACCCCGGCCTGCCGGGCATGGCCATGGCCGTGGCGGCGCAGTAAGGCCGCCACGCTACGGGTGGACGCGCCCCTCGAAGTACTCGCGCCAGACGTCGTCGCCTGCGTTGTGCCGCTCTTCCCGGGTGCGCAGGTCGCGGATGACGCCGTGCCCGCCGGCCTCGCCGACGAGCAGGACGGCGTTCACGGCCTGGTCGTTGCGGAAGCCCGCCCAGAAGTCGTCCACGAGCGCGTTGAACTTGCCCTCGCAGCGAAACGCGGTGTGGCGCTTGCCGGGGTCTGAGTCGTACCAGTAGCAGATGCAGCCGTCCAGGTCGGCGTTGTCGCTCCTGGGGCCGAAGAGCCAGGCCGTCGAGAACTGGTCCGAGTAGCACCGGACGTAGGAGTTGTTGTCGCCGTTGTCGTGGAACCCGACGGTGTCCGCGAAGAATTTGTTGTTCGACGCGCGGGAAAGCAGCGGGTGCAAGTTCGTGAGAAGGTTGCCCGACCCATTCAGCTTGACGCCGGTCTGAAAGTCAACGCAGCGGAAGTTCGTGAAGGTGTTGTCGTGCGCCTCGACGAGGAGGCCTATCGATCCCGGCTCGTTGTTGCCGGTCATGTCGATGTCGCGGATGTCGCAGTCGGCCGACCCGCCGTTGGCGCCCTTCTTGACGTGGATGCCAATCCGGCAGCGCTTGATGGCGACGTTCTGGACGCGCGTCTCGCGGCCAGATTCGATGGAGAGGCCGGTCGCGACGCCCGCGCCGTCGATGTTGCCGCCGAAGAAGCCGTAGACGCTCCCGGGCGCGCGGTTGTTGTTGGCCGGGACGCGCGCCCCGAGCCGCACCATGGCCTCGTCGTGCGCCCAGCCCGGCGCCGCCTTTATGAAGGCGAAGTCGGCCAGGCGCAGAGTCACGGCCTTCGCAGGATCGGCCGGCGTGGCGATCGGGTGCGAAATCAGGTATTCGCCGTCGGGGAAGTAGATTGTGCGGTGCGGGTTTTCGTCGATGCAGCGCTGGAGCGCGTCGGCGGCGTCGGTAACGCCGTCGGCCGGCGCGTAGTCGGTGGCGAGGACGAACCCGGCGCTTCCGCGCCGGGCACAGGACAGGGCGGCGCCGGGGCAGGCACAGGACGCGGCGGCGGAGGGCGCGGAGGGCTCCGGGGACGCTGGGGGCTCGGCGGCGCGCATGGACGACGCAACCGCCAGCGCGGCGACTGCGAATGAAATGGCCAGTGTTTTCTTGTTCATGGTGTCAGTTCAGTGTTGGTTGGCAAATGGGCTAAGGCTGGACTTCGAGTTCGAACGGGCCTGCGGGAAGGGCCTCCCGGTTCACGAGGTTGCAGACGGGGTAGTCGTCCCAGGCGTGGCGGACGCGCACCGGCGAAAAGCCAGACGGCACGGCGACGCCGACGCTTTCGCCTTGGATTTGCGCTTCGGCCCAGACTGCCTTCCCCGCCTTGTCCACGAGCTGGAAGCCCTTGACGGGACCGCCGTCGGATGTCGCCAGCCCGGCGGCGTTTTTGAAGGCGACGAGGATTCTGTCCCCGGTTTGCGCGGCGCTCAGCGGAATCGGGCCCGCTTCCACGATGTCTTTGCGCCCGTAGGTTCGGGCGAGCGCGAGGCGGGCGAGGCGTTCGCCCACGGTTTTCTTGTCCTTGGGGTGGATGTTGGTGTGGTCGCCGATGTCGATCGCCACGGCGGTGCCGCTCCTTTCCACGTTTTCGCCGAGTTTCATCTGCTCCCATCGCATCATGGCCCAGCGCGAGTCGTAGGGTTCGCCGTGCGTTTCGAGATAGGCCGCCAGCTGCACGATGTAGACCGGCATTCCGTCCGGGTGCGTGAAGTGCGCCCGCCAGTCATCGACCATGGCCCTGAAGAAGCCGCCGTAGCGCGGGGCCATGTTAACGTCGGTGCAGCCCTGGTACCAGATCGCCCCTTTGAGCGCCATCGGGAAGAGCGGATGCAGCATAGCGTTGTAGCAGGCCGTCGCGATCCAGCAGTCAACCTCGCCCGAAACTGGACGCGGATCGAACTTGAAGGGGCTCGCGCGCCATTTGCCGGCCAGCGGGACGGCCTCCGCGCCATTTTCTCCGAACGAAAGCGCCATGGCATCCGGCTTCCCCCAGAGTCCGCCGTTCCCGCTGTAGTCCTTGGCGCGGATGACGACGACGTTGCGCCCTTCGCGCAGGACGCCTTGCGGGACTTTGTATTGGCGTTCAATGGTCCAGCCCTTCGTGGAGCCCACGGACGTGCCGTTGACCCACGTCTCATCGTCGTCATCGATGGGGCCGAGCGCCAGGACGGCCGTTGGCGCCGCCGCCTGCTCCTGCGTGAGGTGGAATTCGCGGCGGTACCAGACGCACCCGTCGAATCCGCCGCCGAATTGCGCCTCGAACGTCGACGGCAGGGAGACCTCGCGCCAGGCGGAATCGTCGTAGCCGGGCGCTTCGGCGTGGATGTCGCCGCGCGTCGCGCATTCCTCGGTCCAGAGCGCCATGCGCTTGTCGAATTCGGCCTTGCCGCCGCGCGCCTCGTAGTCGGCGACGTTGGCGAGCGCCGCGCGGTAGGCCGCAGGGCATCCGGGATCCACGCCGCAGTAGGCCTCCTTCGAGAGCCACGTCTTGATGGGCGAACCGGACCATGACGCCTCGATCAGGCCGATCGGCACGTCGGGCATGGCCTTGCGCGGCGCCTGGCCGAAGAACCACCCGCAGGCGGAGAAGGACTTCGAGTGCGCGAAGTCGGAGGCCGTCCACGCCGTCGGCTTCGGCAGCGCGGCAAGCGGCTCGATGGACGCGGCGTTGTGGTCGTCGAAGAGGCGCATCATCGGGTCGGAGGCGGTTTCCATGTCCTCCTTGCCGCGCGTAAGCCCCCAGCCGTAGTTCATGTCCATGTTGGACTGGCCGGAGCAGAGCCAGACGTCGCCGATCGCAATGTCATCGAGCGCCGCGGCGACGGCGCCGTCCACGGATAGTGAAAGATGGTGGCCGAGGCCGGGCACGCGCTGCGGCGGGAAAGTCACGCGCCACGCGCCGTCGCCGCCGGCCACCGTGGCGGCGGTTTGCCCGTCCAGGGCGACCTCGACTTTCGCCCCCGGCGCCGCGACGCCCCAGACGGGCAGCGGGCAGTCGCGTTGCAGCACGGCGTGCGGCGTGAACGGCGCCGCGAACGCCGCGCTGGGCGGCTCCGCGCCAAAGGAGCAAAGCGCCGCCGCCACGATGGCCAGAATTGCGCAGGACCGAGCCTGCGCTTCAGGATGCTGTTTTCTACTTGCCATGCTATTCTCCTAGTTCAAATCCCCATCCTGATGCGCGATCCCCCCATCCTGATGCGCGGGCTCGGCCCCGCGCAGAGGGGCATGGGGCGCGGAGCCCCATCCTACCCGCGCGGGCTCCGCCCCGCGCAGAGGGGCATGGGGCGCGGAGCCCCATCCTGCCCCGCGCAGGTATCGCGGCCCCTCCTGCTTCCAGTAGAGCGCCCCGCCGGCGCTTGCGCGCGCCATCTTCTCGATTTCGGCGTTCAGGTCCAGGCACGCGGCGCGGCCGAACTCAGTCTCGTCGTTGCCCTTCGCGATTTCGAGGAAGCGGCCTTCGGCAAGCGGCGCCATGTAGCGCGAATCTGGCCGGTGGCGCATTTTCATGCATGAAGGGAGGATATGCACGAAACGCGCCGCCCTGTTTGCGACGAGCATGTCGCGAACGGCCACCTCGCCCGGACTGATAAACCCGGAGATCACGGTGAACCCTGCTTCAACGGCATTTTCAATTCGCCCCACCACCGCATTGAGGGCGGAGGCAGGCACTTTTCGGGAAACGCGGAGGGAAAGCAACTTTGCGCCAGCCGCAAGCAGCGAAACGTTGCCCATGCCCTTCCAGTAGGCGTTGTCGTCCAGCAGTGGCGAGTCGAGCGGTTCGCGAATCCGCATGAAGGCAGGCTGGTTGTACATTAGCTCGTACTTGAGCGGATTGTAGGCGATGTAGCGCGTCACGGCCTCGATAAAGGCGCGCGACATGCAGATGCGGTCGTGATAGCCCTGCTGCCAGATGCCGGCGAGGCCGAGAGACTTGCGCGCCAGAGCCGTGGTGAAGGACTTGAAGCGGCGAACTGCGTTGCCAAGGGTTTGGAGCGGGTCGGCGAGTCCCGGCTCAAGGCGCAGGTTCATGTGGAGGTGGTCGGGCATGAGGACATGCTCGAAGATGAGAACGCCGGGATTGAGGAGAGGAATGGCCTCCATCGCTTCAAGCACGGCCGAGCCAAGGGGCGACAGGGTTACGGCGGCATTTTCGATGCGCCCGAAAAGCGGCTTGCGCGGCGCAGTCGCAATCGTAATGAACAGCGATGCGCCACGCTTGTAGTCGTAGCCATGGAAGCGGCGGTAATGGCAGATTGTCTCGCTCATTTCGGCTGGCGCATGGCAGAGCCTGCGCATCAGGATGCAGTTATTATACGCCATTGCCCGCGCCATGTCCACAATCCTGATGCGCGGGGACCGCCCCGCGCAAGCCTACCTAAAAATCAGAATGAAGGAAGACGGATTGTATGTCACCTTGAACGAGGCGGTGTCGCCAAGGACCTCGCCGTCAGATGTGGCGTATACCGGCGTCACGGTGAAGTCATCCGTAACGCCGCTTCGGCGGAACCCTATGGGCAGAGTGCCGGAAGCCGTCTCGCCGATTGCGACGCCGTTGCGGGTCCAGCGGTATGCGGAGGCGCCGGCCGAGGCCGCCACGACGGTCCGCACGCTGTCCCGGCCAAGACTCGTGTCGGCGGGGCCGGTCGCGGAAGCCGCCGCGATCTCGGAGGCCGTGATCGCAAGCGGCCCGGCGACGTAGGTGGGATCGGCGCCGGTCGAGGCCGGGTGCTTGAACGCCTTGTCGCCCGTCAGCAAATCGACGAGCCCCACGCCGTCTTCGCCGGAATACGGCACAAAGAGGTGGACGAGCGCGTCGTTCTCGTAGATGCGCACGGCGTAGCAGCGCATCGTCGCGGCCTTCGGCCCCGTGCAGATGCCGGAGTCGTTGATGGCGCCGCACACGCCCATCGGGTTCCGGCTCACCCAGTCTTCGGCGATGGACTGCGACGAGAAATCGGCCGAGTAGTCGTCGATCTTCTCGCCGTTGAGAACGACGTACTGGGTCTGGTCCGAGAAGTCCGTGACGGCCGTGAAGCGGATGCTCAGGGGGCAGAAGCGGTAGGCGGAGTCCCTCGCCGTGTTCTTCATGTTGAATCTCACGTACGGGTTGCCGTTCCAGAACGTGTAGGCATTGCCGTTGTTGCCGCCGTAGGAACCGTAGTAGCAAACCTGATCCGCCGTGAGCGGCATCATGTCCACCTCGATGCGGCTTGTCTTCTTCGCATGGTAGCCGGTGTCGATCACCATGTTCCCGGACGACTCCACGTAGGCATCGCTCGTGCACTTCCACAGGTCGCCGCCGGCCGCGAAGTTGGCCGTGTTCGCCGCCAGAAGAACGCCGGTGAGTTTGTCGGCGATGCCGACGACGCCGTCTTTCTTCGCCGGTACCCAGTCGTGGACGAGCTGGCCGCTCTCGTACGCCTTCAGACCCCAGAACCGCGCGCCCGAGTAGGGCGACTGCGTGAAGACCGTTCCGTCCGCGCCGCCGTCCGCCATGATGGCCACGGTGCCGCCGCGATCCGTCTTGTTCGCAAGGGCGGTCCCGCTGCCGCTCGCCGTCAGCGTGTCGCCCGTGTAGCAGTAACCTGTCGGCGCGTTCGCCGTCGTGAAGTCGATGACGTACCGATGGCGAAGCGTGTCGAGCGGGGTGGTGAAGCTTGCGCCGCTGCTGTTGATTTGGAACCGCATGGTGCCTTCGGTATAGAGGACCGTGCGGAGCGGGCCGCTGTAGTCCCAGCTGCCGAAGAGTCGCTGTCCGGCGCCTGTGCTGCGGAGGGCGAACTCGCCCTCGACTTTCGACTTGGCGTCGAATTTCCAGTCCGTCATGAACCCGGTTGCGCCTTCATTCGTCGTCTTGACGACATAGCCCTCCGTCGTCCCGGACGGTTCGAGGCGGTATGTGAAGTAGCGCGGAACCTTGGGCGTGATCACCTTGCCCGTAAGCGCATCCTTCATGCACGCGCCGTCGATGGAGAGGTGCGGCAGGAAGTTCGTGACGAGCGTTCCGCCCTCGGAAATCTTGAACGACCAGCACTTCATGCCGCGCGCCGGCGACTGGAACGACGAGCCATCCGCGCTGTTGGCGTCCGCAAACAGCGCAAGGGGACGGGTTTGTTCCGCCGTGATGGCCGATCCGGTCGACTTGTATCCCCAGTGCACGATGCCGTCCCGAAGCAGGTAGAAGGTCATGTCGGTGGCGTCCAGCGCGAACGACTGGCGCCCGTCGTCGAACGCCACGCCGGTGTTCACCGCCGTGCCGCCGGTATTGAGGAAGAACTTGATGATCTTGCTGTTTATGTAGATGAGCGGACGATTGCTACCGGATGCGCCCTGCCACGCGCCGAAGGGACGGCAGTCTCCGGGCGGATCCGAAATCTGGAAGTCGGCCTCGACGCGCGACGCCGCCGTCATCCTGTAGCCGGTGTTGATGCCCTTGTTCGCTGTGTCCGAGTTCGCCGGATCGAGCTGGAGGTAGATGTCGCCCGTCAGGCGCTGGACGTTGCCGCCGACCGCGACCGTCCCTGCGTCGCCACGCGTGTCGGCGGCGATGGAGCCGCTCTCGCGGTCGTAGAGACACGGTACGCCGTTCACGACAGCCGGAACGTAGTCGCGCACGAGAACGCCGCTCTCGTAGATCTTCGCGCCGTAGATCCTGGCGCGGGCGTAGTGCGTCGTGTTGACGCGAAGCGCTCCGGTGGATCCCGTCGCCGCGCCAAGGAACATGATCGGCCACGAGGAGGTACCGAAGGTCGCGGATGATAGATCGGTCGTGTTTGTCGTCGTGCCCGTGACGAGATGGCCCTTCTTCGCCACGGCGTCGACGACGACCGTGTGGCGCTCGGTGTCCAAGAGCTTGACGCCGGAGGAAATGCCGCCCTTGTCGCCCACGAAGTACTTGTAGGTGCCGCCGTCGCGCCAGATGCCGCAGCGCTTGCCGCTGCCCGCCTCCCACGGCGAGAAGATGAAGCCGTTCGCCGTGTCGAGGAACCGGAAGTCGACCTCGATTCGCGAGTTCGCGCCGAAGAAGTAGTCGGTGAAAAGCACGGCATCGCGGTTCGGCGAGGCGATGTAGGCGTCCTCGGTCGAGCCGGACTTCACGACGCAGAGGCCGGGCGACGCGACGCCGCTGTCGCCGCCGTTCAGGAACGCGAAGAAGGCGACGTCGCCGTCGTCCGTCACCTCGAAGTTGCGGAACTTGATGTAGTCCGTGTTGGCGGGGAGGCCGGAGAGGCCGCAGAGCGCGGCGCACTCGGCCGGCGTGAAGCTCTTCACGGGTTTCGCGCTGGTCACGCTCTTGCCGTCGGGGGCGAGCAGGAAGATGTGCAGACGCCCGTTGTCGGTCTGCACGTACATCGTCGGGCAGCCGGTGGCGACGTGCGAGAGCTTCACGTTCATGATGTCGTCGTCGAAGAGCGCCGCGTCGGTGACGAGCTTCGTCACGGTGTCTTCCGCCGGGTCGTAGACATAGACGGAGTTGTTGGAGCCGGAGACGGCGCCCTCGCCGAAGTAGACGAGGTCCTTGCCGCCGATGGTGTAGCAGGAGAGGTTGCGGATGCGCGAAACGCCGTCGACCGTCTTCGTCGAGAGGAGCGAGAGCGAATGCGCGGACTTGAGTGCGGCGGTGTCGTAGGCGAGGATCTTGTTGCGGCTTCCGCTCGCGTACAGGTTCACGTAGAGGCGCGTACCGGCGGCATTGAAGTCGAGCCCGTCGAATCCCGCGCCGTCGAGGCCGCCGACGGGGAAGGCGTTCTCGTCGGCCTTCCAGCCGAGCGCCGGGACGTCAAAAGCCGTGTAGAGCGCGCCGGACCCCTTGCCGCTGCCGGGGATCGCGACGCCGAGCCTTGCGGAAATCGCGCCGCCCTTCCAGCCACCGTCGCCGGTGCCGGCTCCGAAGAAGTCGCCCGCGAGGGCGGAGGCCATTTCAATGCGGTTCGTCGTGCCGGAGATTGCCTTCAATTCAGCGACGGAGTAGAGCGCAACCGGGAAGGCCACATTCGAGGAATGCCAATCGACGAGCAGGAACGCGCCGTCTTCACTGAGGTTGATGAAGTGCGGGTCGGTGTTGGCTGGCTGCGTATTGACCGTAGCCACCACCACCGGCGTATCGAACCAGGCGGCGCCGACAGGGAGCGCTAAGGCGGCGGAGACGCCAAGTGTGGCCAAGAGTGATTTTCTGAATGGCGTATGCATTGTTGTTCTCCTTGGGGTGGTTTCCGCCGTGACCTTTTGGAGGTTGCGGCATCCCCGGTTTTCAGGTTTTGGGGTCGGCGGCGCTACAGTCCACCTTCCCGTGACGCCGACAATTCTACACTACACCGCCCCGCAAAAGCGAAAGTTTTGCAACATTTTTCAGCGCAATCAACCAACCATTCAGGCACTGCCCACAGCAAGGCTACTTTTCAAATAGGTCATCAAGTGTTACGAAAGACTGAATATGGCCCGAATAGGCGTTTGGCTTGACGCTGTTGGATGTGACCATGGTAAGATGAACTGCCTTTCGAGTTCCTGTCACGGCTTTGAACTCAGCCTTTTTCGCCTCGATTGCCGCGATGTCTCGGGCTGTCATTGCATACGGTCCGGCCCAGTATTTCATCTCGCAAAGGTTGACGATGCCGTCCCGTCTGTCAATCAGGAGGTCTATTTGCGCTTTCTCGTCGCGCCACGAATGGACGTTCGCAAGCACCCCGCCGATTCCGAGAGCCGTCCTGATGCGGTCTATGTGCTGGAGGCAGAGCCGCTCGAAGGCCAGCCCCGCCCATGTCGAATGAACGCGGCTGTCGGTCATTGAAGACCAGAAATGCGGATCGTTCGACCTGTTCTCCGCAA
>JAFWPM010000063.1 GCA_017509565.1 Kiritimatiellia bacterium
GCCGCTCGGCAAGGGCCGTCAGCCCCCCCTTCATGTTCCCCGTGCCAACGACATCGAGCGTGCGGCGCGTCTCCATCAGCGCCATTGCGCGGAAAAGAAGCTGGAGCCCCTTTCCGCGGATTAGCTGTCCGGCGAAGAGCATGTCGATGTCCGCTGCGGGCGGATCCCCGCCGGGCAAAGCGACAATGTCGGGGGATACCTGCGGCGGTTCAACGAAAACACGGCCGGCATCAATGCCATTGGCTACAAGCCGTCCCTTCATGAATTCCGAAAGGACAACGATCCGCGACACTCGTGAAATCGCAGCTAGCCGTCTCCGCTGCGAAAGCACCCTGGCGAGTGCGCCGCGCCAGTCTCGGCAGAGCGGGGCGCAAATGACGCACGGCCAAAGCCCCCCGGGGCGCCGGCAGTTGCGGCGCAGTGGCGTGTAGGCGTAGGTGCGCGGGCAAATCGGCTCGTGGTCGTGGATGTATATGGTTGTCCTTTCCGGCGGAAAAGCCTCAAGGACGGCAACGTTCCGGCACTTGTGGACGAATATCTCGTCGAAGGGGGACAAGTCGGCAGGGAGTTTCCGCAGGTAGGACACATCGCGCCCTTCCGCACGAAGCCTTGCGACCTGGCGGTCCGCGAAAATTTCGATGCCTCCGCGAATCTCCGACTCGTCGCTATAGACAAGGGTCTTCATGGCGTCCGCAGGGCCCTTGTGAATTCGGCGAGCGCGGAATCAAGGCGCCCATCCATTCTGGCGTAGGCGGCGGCGCGCGCGGCAGGCCATTCGGGGTCGCCGCGGAGAACCCGGAGCGAATGCGCGGCCACGGCATGCCAATCGCAGTCGGCGACGGTGCCATCCGGGGCAAGCCCGAATTCGGCAAGCCAGTTGCGGATCTTCGAACCACGCTCGATTCCGACAATTGGTGTTCCGGCGTTGGCGGCAAGGATGAGGAGGTGCAGGCGGCTGGAAACGACAAGGGCGCATTCGCCAGCGGCGCGCTGGACATCCGCGGGTTCGGTGTCACCGATGCAGGCGACGCCGATGGATTCCAGCACGTGGCGGTCGGTCTTGGGATTCATCGGGATGCCTATGACCTCGGCCCCGGCGGAACGCAGGGTAGCGACAAAGCCGCCCGCGCCATCCATGTCCCTCACTTTCCGCTGGGCGGAGATGCAAAGTCCGACGCGCATGGGGCGATGCGCGGCGGTTTCCCCAAGGCCGCGCGCCATCGCTATCGCGGAATCGGCGGCCACGCGCGCCGCGCCATATCCCATTCCGGCAAGGACGCCGACGCTGCCAGCGTCTCGGAGCCAGACGCCTCGGCAGCGCGGGAGGATTCCCATTATGCGGCGGCGCAGGCGCTGGCGGAGGGCGCGCTCGTAGAGGCCGGACAGCCCGAACGCCCTCAGGATGCGCCCGCGCCGGCCAGATGCCTTGAAGAAGGCAGGATTAAGTTCGTCATCCATCCCGACGCCCCAGACATAAGTCCTCACACCCGCGCGCTGCGCCGCATCGAGGAGGTCCAGCGCAGTGTCAGGGTAGTCGGAAAGGCCGGTGGCCCCGCACCAGACGTATGCGTCGTGGCGAGCGGCCTCGTGCCCAAAGCCGAAGACTGGCACCCCGGCAAAGCCATATGGCCGAGCGACGGCCACAGACAGTCTCCCGGCGGTAAGCGGGTCATTGGTGCAGACTGTTATTTCCGCGTCGGGCATGGAGCCACGGAGAAGCCCGACGACCGAAGCCAGAATCGCCTCATCGCCGACATTGTCGCAGCCAAGCGGGATTCCGCCAAGAAGGATTTTCATGCGCCGGCCGCCTTCCATGAAAGGATTTCCGAGACGTCGCGCCTCGGCGAAGCCGCGACATCGAACTCCTCCGGCGGCATTCCGCAGGCGAGTACCTGGACTATTTCCTCGCATTCGGGAATGCCGAGGACTCTGTGGGCCTCGGCGTCGAAGACCGGATCGACCGACCAGTGGAGAATGCAGTGCGCAATGCCGAGATAGTGGAGGGCGTAGCAGAGGTTCATGACGAATATGCCGCCATTGACAAATGCGTCGTGGCGCTCCCAACCCCAGCGGACGCAGGAAATGTCGGCCGTGACGACAAGTACGACGGATGCGTCCTGCCCGAAGCCGCGTGTACCGCGCTGGCGCGAGAAGAGCCAGTCGCGCGTGGAGGGGTCGTCAATGGCGTGGACACGGGCGTACTGGCGATTGCAGGCGCTTGGCGCAGTCGTGGCGATCCTTACAGCCTCTTCAATGCGGTCGCGCGGGACAGGACCGGCGAAATGGCGCACGACATGACGCGAAGCGGCGAATTCGGGGAAACTGGCGGACGTCCGCGAGTAGAAGTCATCGCGGCGCACGTGGGGTTCAACGGCCGCGGGGACATTTGGATGGGCGGCCAGGAAGTCGTCGACTTCCGCCACTGCCTGCTTGGCGTCATCGCCATCTTCGTGTATGTTGGTGTTGAGGTCGGCATCCCCGGCGGTCTGAACTTCTATTTGTCGGACACCACGGCAAAGGGTGCCTGGGTCAACCCTGAAGCTGTGCTCAATGCCGCCACCATTGGCGGTGCCGTGGCAGCAATGTATTGGCTTCTGATGCTCTGTGGCCGCTTGTTCTCCAGCGCCATCGCCGGCAAGGTTTCCTCCAGACAAATGATGCTCTTCACCACATGCGTGGGCATGATATTGGTGTTGGCAGCCATGCTCACCCCCAAGTCAGTAACTGTGAGCATGCCCATCGTGAAAATCCTTGAAGGTTCGGTGGAAATGATGACCGTGCCAATGAGCGCACTACTGCTTGTGCTCTGCGGTCTCTGCACCTCCGTGATGTGGGCATCCATCTTCAACCTCGCCACCGAAGGCCTCGGCAAATACACGGCA
>JAFWPM010000006.1 GCA_017509565.1 Kiritimatiellia bacterium
GTTGAGCTCCCAAGCCGGCGACGCGGCGCGGCACGCGAGAAATTCGCCCTTCGTGTCAAACCACCGGCTTCCGAAACCCTCGACAAGCAGGGCTCGGGGCGCCACTGCGGCAAGCAGCCAGTGCTGGTCGAAGGGCAGGGCGGCCTCGTTGCCGGCGTATTTCCCGTAGGCCGGGCAATACCAATGGGGGAACATTCGCATTTCAGTGGCGACATTTTCCCCGAAGAAGCGCTTTGCAAGAGGCGCGCCCCCGCCGCCTGTCTGGCAGGGGACGCATACGGCGAAGCGCTCGTCGCGCGCCGCGGCGATGAGCGCCGCCTTGCCGAGACGCGAGCAACCCGTTACGAGCGAACGACGCGCGTCGATTTCGGGAATTCGCCCGGCCAGGTCTAGTCCCCGCGAAAGCGCCCACGCCCATGCGCCAAGCGCCGTCGGGTTGTCCTCGCGCGTCCTGTCGCGTGTGCCCCAAAGGTCGAACACGCCGCTCCAGTAAAGGTCAAGCGGATCGCCGGCGCCTACCTCGATGTCCGGCGAAACCTGGGCGTAGCAGCAGCTCATGACGGCTATGCCGCGCGACAGGAACTCCTCGATGGGGAAGGCGTAGCGGAAACGGGTGTCGCGCTCGCAGCCGCGCATTTCAGGGCGCAGGGCGAAGGAACCGTCGGCCCGTGATTCTGGAAAATGCGCCCAGACATTTCCGGGGATGACGACCTCGGGGTCAGTGAGGAGGGCGTGGTTGCCGCGGTAGTTGAGGAAAAGCGCCACAGGAGCCGGTGCTCCGTTTTCGCAGACGATTCGGCCGTCTCGAATTTCGGGTTCATCGCCGCAAATGCGGTTCGGGATGATGACCAGCCAGTCTAGCCATGGGCCGGTGCGGTCTTCGCGGAACCATGTCCTGTACTGGCGGCGGATGCCGAGTCCGGCGGCTGTGGGGCCCTCCTCCACGAGTTCGACTTCCAGCGCTTCCGGCGCCGGAGGCTCCTGCCCGTACATCCCGTGTGCGAATACATCGAGGATTTCGCGGCGCCGTTCCGGCCAATCGGCGACCGTGCGAACGGGACGGCCGTCGCCGAAGCGAAGGAGTTCCGGAAGTTCGTATGGCGGGATCTGGTTCTCGTCGTAGTTGGGCTTTGTCGCTGGCGACTGTGTATTCTGGGTGTTCATGATGTTTTAGTAAGGAAGCCCGTGGAGGGGCCTGAGAAGTAGATGGTCGGGTGAACGCAGCTCGGAGATTCCGGCACGTTGGCGAAATCCGGCACAATGCGGCCATCGTGCACGAATGGATTTTCGCCGTTCACAATTATTATACGCTTTTTGGGGCACCACGCACAAGGTGGCCGGCGGCCTGCCGGGTAGCGGCGAAAGCAGCGTTCCTGAAAGCCGCCGGGGACGCGTATCCCGTGGCGCACGGGACGCTGGCACTGGTCAGGAAGCCATGCGCGAACCCGAACTGCGCGCTGTGCAAGACCGGAAAGAGGCATTCCGCGTGGACGTTCACCTATCGGAGGGGGAACAAGCTCCACTGCATGCACGTGCAGCCGAAGCACGAAGTTCTCCTACGATTCCGGTGAGCGGCGCGGCTGCGGCGGGTGCAGTGATCAGTGGCTAGTGGCTAGTGGCTAGTGGTTAGTGGCTAGTGGCTAGTGGCGACTGCTGGAGGTCTTTGCTGCGATCGGCGGGGATTTGGTAGCGCTGCATTATGCGGGGCGTGGCTTCGTGAAGTTCCTTTGCGTCAACAACCATCTTAAAGTCGAACTCGTCGCCCATGTCAAGCCCTAGGCGGATGAAGCCGTCTTGGCAGGAATCGACAATCTGCATCAGATGCCGGATGTTCTTGACCCTTGTCCCGTTGACAGTCCTGACTAGCGCTTTCAGGCACCCAAGATACCCTTCCATGCATACGTCGGACAGGATGTCGGATATCACGACCGCCTCGTCGTCCTCGAATTCCTTGTCCTCGAAGATGTCATCATGGAAATCCGGCTTGGCCTCCACCATGTAGTTGTAGGAGGCGGTCGTGAATACCAGACCGCCGAATACAAAGTAGTCCGGCTTTGTGTCATACATCCAGCGGCGTACACGCTGGGTGCGCTTTGCCACGGGTATCGAGGTTTCGACAACGGCCCCGTCGCGCAATACCTTAAGCGGCACCTGCTCGCCAATCTGGCGCAGGTAGATTGGATAGAAGATGGAGCGCGGCTCGTTGCCGTCAATACGAATCTTCCCGTTGTTCGAAACTTTGTAGCCGTCGATTTCGATGATAATGTCGTCAGTCTTTATGGATGCGTCGCCGACGACTTTCGCGACATCTTCGACGATGACGCCGCTCCTGTCATCGCCCATCTTGTAGTAGCGGCGTTTGCTGGGGCTTTCCATAAACCCCTGGGCAAAGAGGAAATCAGAAAAACCGTCGACTCTGCCATCCTCTATGTCCGCCAGGAAGTGGCGGATGATGTCCGGAGGTATCATGTAGCCCAGGGATTCGCCTCCATCCTTGCCCTGAAAGGCGATGCCGGCTATCTTGCCGGTATTCATGTCGATGACAGGGCCACCGCTGTTGCCGGGGTTTATCGCCGCATCCACCTGGATGCCAAGGAGCCAGGTCCAGCCGTGGGAGTAGCGGATGTCCTCTATCCGCGAGACGATCCCGCGCGTGAACGAAATGTCGGTTCCGCCTATCGGGTACCCGATTGCAAGGACGTCGTCCTGGACATGGGGCGTCTCGCCAATCTCCATTGGGTCGATATCCCTCATGAAGACGGGGTCTTCGACCTTGACGAGCGCGAGGTCGGCGTCGTTGTCGATGAAGGCGACAGAACCGTGGTAGAGGTTGTCCTCGTTGTGCTTCCGGACGCGGATGTAGGCGGCGTCGGAAACGCAGTGGGCGCAGGTGAGGATGAAGCCGTCGCCGATAACCGCGCCGGAGCCGGATCCGCCGCCGGTAAGTTCCTGCCATGGCCTTTGGACATTGGCGGCCGTGGTGCTGACTTCGAGCAGGACAATGGCGTTCAGTGGATCGTGTCCCTGTTCTTCCTCCTCTTGCGCGTATGACGAAATGGCCAAGCACGCGGCCAGGCCAATGGCGGCGATGATGGTGTTCTTGTTCACGTTGTTTTCCTTGTTTGTGTTGTGGTAAGTTGACTCCGCCCGAGCGGAGGCATGGCGAGCGCCTTCACAATATATTACGACGGGGAAGGGGGAATCTGACAAAAAAGCAGCCTCTTTCCGTCTTGGGGTCTAAATTATCCCAAATCCGCAATGTGGTGTCAAACGATGTGAAATCGCCGCCATGTCCCGCAGATTACACGCCGCGCCGGGGTCGCCCGGGCGACGTTTGCCGCCGTTGGCGCTAGCCCTGGATGCCGCAGCCATTGTGCTGGCCAATACAATAAAAACGGGGGTTCTTCTCCAAATTGTGTGGGTGAGAGGTCAAGCGGCATCTGATTTGATGTGCCTGGGCAAAGGGGCGAGTTTTCCAGTCGCGGCGAACACCTTGAGCCTGAAATAGGCGAAATCCCTGGAAGGTCATTCGCTTTATCACCTTGACCTTGTTGTTGATCCCCTCTGCAAAGCCGTTGGAGATCTTGTAGTCGAAGTATGCCAGGATGGAAGCCCTGTGCCGTTTGAGCCTCCTGCCCAGTGCGA
>JAFWPM010000064.1 GCA_017509565.1 Kiritimatiellia bacterium
AGTGCTCCGGGGAATGGACCGGATGCTGGGGACCGGCTTCGGGGAAGCCGAACTCAGGCGCATTGCTCTCCCGCTGGGAGCGGACATCCCCTACTGTGTATCGGGAGGCACAGCACTGGCGGAGGGCATCGGAGAGGTGCTGACGCCCCTGCCTTCCCTGCCGGACTGCAGCATCGTCCTTGTGAAGCCGCCTTTTGATTGCAGTACAGCGGAGATCTACGGGACGCTTCATGCGGACAGCCGCCGTCGTTCACGGCGGTTCCGCCGTAGATCGTGCAACCGGTGAGCAGACCTTTGTACTGGTAGACGTTTCCGCCGATGTTGTCTTCGCACACGCCGTCGTGAATGACGCAGTTGCGAACCGTTCCATTGTCGAGATAGACGTTGCCGCCGCGTTTTTTCGTGTGACCGCCGTAGATTTCGCAATCGACGACAAGCGCCTCGGCGTTGTTGACGTAAAGGTTGCCGCCGGCGATGTTCCCGTTTGCGTTCGCCCTGCCGTCGCGGATGACGCAGTTCGTCACCGTGCCGCCGGACATTTCGATGGCTCCGCCTTTGTCGGCATTGGTCGAAAACTCGGTGATGCCCACGACCGTGACGTTCTCAAGCCACGAGCCCTCCGCCATGCGGAGCGTGCGGTAGGTGCCGGCGGAGCGGATCACGACTTTGTCGCGCGTTTCGCCGGTGCCGACGAGCCTGGCCGCGAGATTCGGCCCCCACTGCGTCGTCGTCTCGTAGTCGCCCGGAGCGACGAAAATCGTGTCTTCGTTCGCGGCTACGGAGACCGCCTGGTCAATCGTGGCGAACGGGGCTTCGGCGGAGAGCCCGTCGTTGGAGTCGTCGCCTGTCGTTGCGACATAATAGTCTGTGGCGGCGGCCGTCGCGGAAACCAGCGCAACTGCGCATGAGAGGGTGCATTGCGCCCATGTAGCGTACTTCATCGTTTTGAACCTTTCTCAGTCCAGTGTTTGTTTTGTTTTGAGTGATTGGGCAGGAGGCTTGGAATATCTCCAACGCATTGCCACAAATGAATCCTATCATTTTCCCCCTCTTTTGTAAAGTTTTTTCTTGACATCGGGGTATTGGGTTGGTGATTCGTGGGCGAGCTATTTGTCCGGGGATGCGCATCCTCGCTCATTTTGCTATAATTCCCACATGGCGACAAAGGGTTCGAACAAAGGAATGCGTCCGGAGAAAAATGGCTTTAGGTGCCGGCCGGCCGAGTCAAAGCCTCGCGAGCGGATCGAGAAGGCCGGGACGGCGTCCGTGGCCAGCGCTGCCGAACTGCTCGCGGTCATTCTCAAGACAGGGACAGCCGGATGCGATGTCATGGAGCTCTCGCGCCGCGTTATCGACGCCGCCGGCGGTGTTGGTGGGCTGGTCCGCCTCGACGTCGGCGACCTCAGCGCGATGGTAAGGGACTGGAACGCCGGTAACCCTGGGCGGAGGATCTCCGGTCTGGGCCGCGTGAAGCTGCTTCAGCTCGCGGCGGCATTCGAGCTCGTCAGGCGCGGGTACGGCGACGCCGCGGACCCTCATCGCCCCTTGACGGCCCCTGGCGAGGCGGCGCGCGTATTCCGCGCCGAAATGCGACTGCCGGCATCGCAGGAATCGTTCTGGGTGCTTCCCCTGGATGTCAAGATGAGGCAGATTGTCGCGCCGCAGCGCATATCGGTCGGCACAGTGGACGGCGTTGGCGTCCACCCCCGCGACGTGTTCGCCGCCGCGGTGCGCTGGAACGCGCATTCGATAATCGTGGCCCACAACCATCCGAGCGGAAGCGCAACTCCATCGGATCGCGACGCCAAGCTTACGTCGCGCCTCATTGTGGCTTCATCCGCGATGGGCATCCCGCTTCTTGACCACCTGATTGTCACGGAGCGCGCGCACTACAGCTTCGCGGCGGATAGGCGCGACCTCTGGGTGGGCGGCGCGGCGAAAGCGGCGTCAGACAATGCGGTCGGCGGCGGCGTCCCTCCCCGCAAGCCAGTCTAGCGCCACCTTGCGAAGGGCGGATGGCTCGACGGCGGATCCGGCCAGGTCGCGGGCGTCCATCCACTCGAACGATATCCAGCCCTCCATGGCGGGCACCTGCCTTTCCGGCGAGGCGTCGGGGATGTCGAGCTCGTACACGAGATTGATTTCGCAGTGGCGCTCGCACCCGTTCTGGACGAATTCATGTTCGCACACCCCGAGGAAGGCCCCCGCGGAGGATTTCAGGCCTGTCTCCTCAAGCACTTCGCGCTCGAGGGCGGCCCCGCCCCTTTCGCCAAATTCAATGTGTCCGCCCGGGAAGTAGAGGTTCCCGGCCTTGTTGCCCTTGCAGAGCAGGACTTTGCCGCCCTTGAGGCAGATGCCCCTGGCAATGGTTTCTATGCGCGTTTCCTCGTCTGGCATTTGCAGGCGCTCCTGGTGGTTTTTCTAGAACGGGTCGGAAGGCCGCCTTAGGGCTAGGCCATCCACAGCCCGAGGGCCGGATTGGGGATGTAGAAGAACTGCACTCCGTCGGTGTCGGTGTGCCACCCGGGCGAGAGCTTCTCCGGGTCGTAGCGGCGCGCCATCTCGTCGTAGTCCGCCGCCTTGAAGCCGACACCCTCGATCTCGCGCCTGGAAATCCGCTTGACGGCGTAGGTGATGTCAAAGCGCCCGTCGGACGAGCCGTGGATGAGGTGGGCCGCCGCCCCGGCGTTTGCGCGGAGGTCTTCGTTCTCGGGCTTCTCGAAGGCTTCGAGGGTGGCTATCCGGCCGCGGTACCCGTACTTGCGGATGAGCGCGTCGACTGTCGGGTCCTCGCCGAAGCGTTCGACGCCGGGCGCGAGGATTATCAGGTGCCCGCCGTCCGCCATGGCCATCCTGGTGCGGTATATCGCCTTGTTGCCAAGCCATGTGCTGTTGAATTCGCGCGGGTCGAGGTAGACGACGCACCTGGCGAACGGGCGGTCCACCTTGTCGGTGTTCTTTTCCTGCGCGAGCGCGATTGCCTTTTCGAGGCAGGACCGGCCCTCGCCGATGAAAAGACCGTGCTGGACAACCCTGCCGCCTGGCGCGGTTGTGACGGTGAGGGCCCAGAGAATTGGGACCTTGCCGTAGATGAAGTGTTCAAGCGCGTAGTCGAAGAGCTGGCGGACTGGCGAGTGGTCGCGCCCCATGGCCTTCTCCATTCCGCATACCGCCCCGATCATGTGGCTGGCGTTGATCATCGCGCTGCCGCCGATGCCAACGAAGATGTTCTTGCCGTGGTTCGCCATGCCTACGACCTCGTGCGGCACCACCTGGCCTGGCGAGACGACTAGGTCGTAGGACTTGTCCATCAGCCGGCGGTTGACCTCGACGGGCACGGCGTGGCGCCAAAGCCCCTGCGAAATCCGCGCGACCTCGTCCCCTGGTATCTCGCCGAGGCGGATGACGTCGTTGCGCCAGTCGTGGACGATCATGGCGGAGTAGGGGATGTCCCCGAACATCGCGCCCCACTGGCTCTCCGAGACCGGGACGTGCGTGCCGAGCGCCGGGAGGATGTCCACGGCGGCGCCGCGTCCCCGAAGTGAGTGCCAGAGTATGTTCGTGATCAGCCCTGCGTTGGAGTGGAAGCGCGTGAAATCTGGGGGGATGACCAGGACGCGGCGCAGGGCGCGCCCAGCAAGGGCCTTTTCAAGCGCGGCCGCGATTTCATCGCGGGTGAGGCCGGTTTCGGCGGTTGCGGTGAGGTTGATGTCGTTCATGGCAGTTGAAATTAGCAGTTAGTTGTTAGAAATTTCGGGCGAGCATCCGCTCGATGGCGAGGGCGACGCCGTCCTCGTCGTTCGAGGCGGTGACGATCTTGGCGGCGGCGAGGACTTCCGGCGCGGCGTTGGCCATCGCGACGCCGATTCCGGCGTCGCGCACCATCGTCAGGTCGTTGAGGCCGTCCCCGAAGGCCATCGCGCGGTCCATGCCGAAGCCGAGGCTCGCGGCAAGGCGGGCGATGGCCGACCCCTTGTCCGCGCCGGGGGCGTTGAACTCGAACATCCGCGAATTGGAGGCGGTCGCGACGATTCCCGGCACGACCTCCTCCACGGCGGCCACGATGGGCCTGTAGAGCGCCGGGTCTTTCGCGTAAACGAGCAGCTTCTGCACGTCGTGCCCGGTCCTGCGCAGATGTTCCCCAAGGTCTGGCACGTGCGTGCGCAAGTCGCGGACCATCGCCGCGTAGTGCGCGTCCGGGGCGTATTCGTCCGCCTTCGCCACGTTGGACTCCGAATTCCAGCCCCAGTTGTCCATGTAGCAGTCGCAGATCACGTCGAAGCGGGCGAAGACGCCAAGTATCGCCAGGGCTTTGCCGAGGGGGATGAGGCATTCCCCGATGTTGCGCCCCTCGGCGCGGTCGTAGATGGCGGCGCCGTTGCACGTGATGGCGTAGCGGACGAACGGGAGGTCGCGGACGCACTGCGGCATGGCGTCGAAAAAGCGGCCGGTTGTCGGGACGATGTGGATGCCGTGCGCCGCCGCGGCATCCAGCGCCGCGCGCGTGCGCGCCGTGATGCGCTTCTGGGAGTCGAGGAGGGTGCCGTCGAGATCGAGGGCGATAAGTTTTGTTTCGTTCATTTCAGAAATCCGTGTTCGTGGACCTTCTGCGCAATCTGCGCGGCGAGCGCCTTCATGGCGGCGCGGAGGTCGGCAATGAGCGACGAGTAGGTTGGATCGGGGCTGTCCGGGTTCATGTGGCCCTTCGCGTTGAAGTCCACGGCGCCCAGGATGCGGGTGCAGTCAAACGACGGGAACAGGTCGGCGGCGACCTTGTTCTTCAGCTCCTCCTCGCGAATTGTCGGTGCGTAAGGCATAGGCTATTATTCTACACCATTGGGGCGCATGGCGCAAAGCGAGGACTAGTTGTATTCGAATATTGAGACGCCCTTCCCATCCCTGACTTCCTACATGCGCGGCGGGACGCCGCCATCAGGTGCAGCGCCCGCGCCCGCAGTTCGTTAGACTCGTCGCGGAGGGCGCGGATATTTACGTCACCCCAGTCTATCACCGCGGGGGAGCAATAAGTGTCAACCTATCATAAAACGGGACACTGCCCTGAATGGCGAGCTGGAGGATGCTGTTCTTGAGTTCCTGCGGGGTCATTCCACGACCTCCCAATGGCCGCCCTTGTCGGGGCCGACGCGGCGAAGACGGCCGTCGGCCTTGAGCTGGGCGAGGTTCTTTTCGACAGCCTTGACGGAAAGCCCTAGCGCCTCGGCAATGTCAATGCGTGTCGCATCAGGTGCATCGCGGAGCAGTCTGAGAATCCTGTCCGGCGTTTTCACCCTACTTTTCACCCTACTTTTCACCCTATTTTTCTCTTTAGTTTCCTCTCTACTTTTCTCGGTAGTTTTCTTGGTAGTTTTCTCGGTAGTTTCATGCGCAGCGCCGCTTACCTCGCCCTTCGCCTTGATTGCAGCGAGGATGCGTTCCAGCATGAAATCGACAAATGGCCCGGAATCGGCCTTGTTGGTGGAGGCGTTTATCGCCTCATAGTATCCTGCCTGGTTCTCGAACACGATGTTTTCAATGGGGGCGGCGTGGAAAAGCGGGTTCCACTTGCCGAGCATAGCGGTCTGAAGGAAGCGCCCCATGCGCCCGTTGCCGTCGAAGAATGGGTGAATGAACTCAAACTCGTAGTGAAACACGCTTGACTTCAAAAGCGGATGGGCTGCGGACGACTTCGCCCATCCGAGGAGGTCGCCGAGCAGTTCAGGGACACGACCAGCAGGCGGAGCCATGTGGATGACGTGTCCTAAGCCATCAACCACCCCGACGCCGCCCGTGCGCAGGGAGCCAGCGCCCTGGACGAGTCCGTCCATCATGACGGAATGGACTTTAAGCACGTCGTCCATGCGGAACGGGTCGATTTTCCCAAGCATCGAGTATGCCATATGCGCACACTTGACCTCGGCGATCTCACGGGCAGGCGCGACGACCCGCTTCCCCGCAAGAATGGCGGTGACCTGCTCCTCCGTGAGGGTGTTTCCCTCGATGGCCGTAGTGCCGCGGATGGTGCGGATGTGGTTGATCTTGCGGAGGCGAACACCGTCAGGGCCTTCGATTGCAATCCTGTAGCGTTCCAGTGCCGCCGCGATTTCCGCGACAAGGGTGACGGCTCTTTCGCTTATGGTGTATGGCGGAGCATAGTTCCCGCTGCTCATAGCACACCTCCGAGTTTCACGGTGATTTCGGCAAGGACGCGGTCGATTTCAGCGTTGGCCAGGCCGATGGCCCTGTTCCGATGCTGCACTATTATGCTGTTGACTAACTCAAACTCTTTCTCCAACATCTTCCCCATTGCCTTCCTCGCTCCTTGCGTTCAGCTTGAAATTATACCATATTCGCCTCATCGTTTCGCGGGGGAGGCCAGTCTCGTTTGAACTTGTCGTCAGTTCTCAAAGTAAATGCAACATGCCCTGTTGCGTTTAGTCTGCCAAGAAGAGGTGTTGCGTTTAGTCTGCCATGAGATGGTAGGGAGAGGGGCGTGGTCAATGTGGCGTCAGCTGGCCAGGCCATGCCCCTAGGGGCATGTTGCGTTTAGTCTGCCAAGGGCTGGGAGTAGAATAGAGGGGCACCGCAAGTCGCGGCGCC